>NZ_APNG01000013.1:0-133776 GCF_040361255.1 Salinisphaera sp. T5B8
CTCCCACCGGCTCCGCTAAACGCGGCGGCCGTTGCAGCGGTATACAGACCTGCCTTTAGGTTTCCTCCACTCGCAGCAAACCCCGCACCAAAACCAACGCCCGTGGACGCGACCGCGCCCCACGGTGCGGCCGCTACTGTCATGAGCGACGCCGCGACCGCAGCCACCTCATCCTGATTCGTTCTCTTGGCAGTCACGAATACAGTCGTCAGCGCCCAAATAGTCGTGAAAGGATCATGGCCATCCGGATCGGTATACGACAACGGATTGTTGTAGACGTAGGTATAGCGGTTATACCCCTGGGTTGTCTCCGGCGAGGGTATGAGCGTGTCAGCGGATATAAACCGCCCGATTAGCGGGTCGTAATGGCGGCCTTGCATATTGACCAGACCGACGTTGTCCAACTGCTCGTGGCCGGTAAAGCCGATCTCGGTCAGGTAATCGCTGTTGTAAAGCAGATCCTCCTTTGCGTTATCGGCTTGCCAATCGATATTCCGGCGCTTACCGAAGGCGTCGTATGCCAATTGCTCGATCAACGCTCCGCTCGCGTCGTTAATAGCGAAAAAAAGGCGGACAAACCACGTTTTCGCAAGCACCGCGCCGCTCGGGCGCGGTCGC
Organism: Salinisphaera sp. T5B8; assembly: GCF_040361255.1. NCBI lineage: Bacteria > Pseudomonadati > Pseudomonadota > Gammaproteobacteria > Salinisphaerales > Salinisphaeraceae > Salinisphaera > Salinisphaera sp. T5B8. Next base: position 619 of record NZ_APNG01000013.1, read on the forward strand.
GCATCGCACTTGCGTCGGCGATAGAATATCTCGAATGCATCGCCTCACTCAGCACACCCGGCATCGTCGACCGTAGTCAACGATTTACCGCCGGTGTCGATCGCCCTCGACTAAAGTCGTCCGGCTACGAGAAACCGCCACGATCCACTGCCGGAGATCCCCACACTTACGGCCGCCCGTTCCGCCGGTGTACACAGAGGATCGCCGGCGATATCCCTACGCGAAGGGTTGGGCACGCAGCCAGTCCAGCAAGGGCACACGCCGAGGTTGCCAGCCGAGGGCTTGTCGTGCGTTTCGGGCCCGGACACGGCTGTTCGAGCCCAGCGCGAAGCGCGCCCAATCGCCCAGTTCCTCGATCGCTTCCTCGGCCGGCCAGGACTGGGTGCGGCCCTTGAAGCCCAGCGCGTGGCCAAGCACCGCTGCGATCTCGGCGTAACTGTTCTCGCCGTTTTCGGCATAGAAATAACTGCCCGCCGGGGCGGTTTCGATCACACGCTCATAGAGCGCGGCCAGGTCCGCGATATGCACGTTCGACCAGCGATTGACACCCGCGCCGACGTGTACGCCGGCCCCCACGGCGAGCGACTTTCTCACCAGCTTGGGCAACTGATCGCTTTCGGCGGGCAGACCCAAGGCCTCGCCATAGATCATGGCCGGCGCGATAACCGTTGCCCGTACGTCGTGCGTGGTCGCGGCCGCGCGAATCTGTGTATTGATCGCAACCCGGTCGCGACGAATAGCCATGGGTACGAACACGTCGTCGTCTTCATAAATCATGTCGGCCGTGTAATCGCCGCGGGCGTCGTCACCGACAACACTCGATCCCGACGTATGCACCAGACGCTTGCCGGTGCCCGCCAACACGCCAAGTAGCGTATCCACGGCCCCCTGGTGGTCGGAATCCGCGGCATTGATGGCGGCCTCGGCGATACCGGCCTCGCGCGCCAGCAACGCTGCGTCGTCGAGATCGCCCAGCACCGGGGTGATGCCGAGCGCCGTCAATGGCTCGACCTTGTCCGGGTTGCGGATCAAACCACGGACTGCGTGGCCACGATCGACGAGGTAACGGGCGAGCGAGCCGCCGATAAAGCCGCTGGCACCGGTGATAAATAGATTCATAACTGACCTCCTGCATATAAAAAAACATGAGTGCTGCATCCGCATCCCAGCAGGGCGTACGCTAACGACAGCAATGGTTATGATTGGCCTTGAGGCAGCCACGCGGTAGGCTCGGACGCTTCAACACGCCTGTGAACTGATTTCACATGTCGGAGCGCGGCACCAATCGGCTAATTCAGATGGACACATTCGTCCGCGTGTTCGAACTGGGCAGTTTCTCGGCAGCGGCCCGCGCACAGGGACGCACGCCGTCGACCGTAAGCAAACTGATCAAACGGCTTGAGGCGCGACTGGGCGTGCGCCTGTTTAATCGATCGACACGAGGGCTCGCCCCGACACAGGAAGCCGTCCAGTTCTACCAGCGTTCGACGCGGCTGCTGGCTGATCTCGAGGCGGCCGAGCGCGGACTCTCCGATCACGACGATGCGCGAGGCCATGTCCATATCAACACCAACGTGCCATTTGGCCATCATCGGTTGATCCCGCTCCTGCCACGCCTGCGCGAACGACATCCCGGGCTCACCGTCGCCCTGACGCTGACCGACCAGATTGTTGACCTGGTTCAGGCACAGGCCGATATCGCGGTGCGCGCTGGCCCCCTACCCAATTCAACGCTGGTCGCGCGCCACTTATGCCGCACGCCAATGCGGCTGGTGGCCTCACAAGACTATCTGCGGCGACGCGGTACGCCGCAACGCGCATCGGACCTAGCCGATCATGATCGGCTCGGGCCGACCTATATGCGGGCGACGGGCGGATGGCCAGTTGGCAACGGCCAACGAATCGACATCGTCACGCCTGATGGCCCGGTCCAGGCCAGCGACGGTGAATCACTACGCCACATGGCCTTGCACGGGCTGGGAATCACGCGCCTTGCCGCATTTCAGGTGGATGCCGATATTCGCACTGGTCGACTGGTACGAGTACTGGCAGCGGACACGGCCGAAGACTCCGAAGCCATGCACGCAGTCTATCTCGGCAAACGCCCCCTCGCACGAGTACCCGCTCGCGTCACCGCGGTTCTGGATTTCCTGACCGAAGCCCTACGCGATTGTTAATACACGCGAGCTGCGGCACCAGCGGTCATGTGACTACAAACGATACAGCCCGCCTCTTTACTATCTCGAAGCCATTGCTTTCATGAGCGACGAAAATTATCGACAACGCGACAAGTCTTTCGCGATTGCTGCTTGGGACCCAACACCGGTTCAGCGTGCTACTCGATAGCGGGGGATGGTCGGCTGGCGTGGCGCTCATTATCACTAGCCTGGTGATAATTACGGTGGCGGTCCCTTCGCGCCCGCGCTGGAGGGTGTTTCGAACCGGCAAAACCGGGTGAGTCCGCTTCTGGCCGATTGCCACCCGAAGCGGACCTATGCCGACAAGAGAACCTTAAAAGCCGCCACGCCAAAACCCAGAGCAAAAACGCCTGAGAAGAATCGACTGCTTCGTTTGTAGAACGAAGAGACTGGGGCATTCGAGAACAGCAGAGCGTAACCAAAAAAAATCAGGCTGCTTTGAAGCAGCAACGCCAATACGACAACGCCTAGTGCGACGACACCGGTGTTGGCGGGTAACGCAATCGCGTAGATCGACGCAAAGAACAGAATGGCCTTGGGGTTGGTCAGATGGATTAGTAGTCCGCGTCGGTACGCCTGCGATCCAGTCAGGCGATCCGTTCGAGCGTTGGCTGAAACGCCGCGGCCCCATATAGCGACCTGGGTTGCTTTGGCGGCCAACCAGAGTAGGTAGCCCGCCCCGAGGTATCTCACGATATCCAGTAGCCAAGGGTGCGCTTTCGTCAGCGTGCCAAGCCCGAAAGCCGCGCTGGCAGACCAAAACAACGAGCCGGTCACGATACCGGCGGCGAGTGCCAGCCCCGCACGTCGCCCCGACCCAAGCGACGTATCGGCAATCGACAACGACGCGGGCCCAGGGCTGGCCGTGACCATGAAAGCCGACGCGAGAATGAAAATAAGGTTCGATAACTGCATGGCGAAATGCGAATCGAGCGCGTCATGTCGTCACGAGCGCGACGCGATTCGGTGCCCAATCAGCTCAGATTCAGCGCATCGAGCACGTCGCCAAGCGCACGACGCTCCGCATCATCAAGCGCCTGCAATGGCCGCGGCAAACAGGCAGATCCCACAAGCCCAAGTTGTTCTGCTGCCGATGCGATCACCCGCAGGCTACCGCCGTGTTGCTTGTAGAGCGTCCAGAGTGGCGTCAGCGCATTGCAAAGTTGTGCCGCCTTGTCGACCTCGCCGGCCTGAGCGGCACGTGTGATCGCCAGTGAGGGTTCGGGAAACAGGCCGCCGATAACCGAATACCACGCGTCGCAGCCAGCGTTCAGCCCGCGTGCCGCGAAAGCATCGCCGCTGACACCGACAGTTACGTGGTTGGGGATTCGTGCTTTCAAGCGTTTGACCCGAGCAACCGACTCGGCCGGATCATCGGGAACACCCGGAATCTTGATCGACCCAATATGCGGTAGCCGAGCGATCTCGGCGTGTAGCGTGTCCGAGAACTCGAATCGCGTCGTCGTGGGATTGTCGTACACACAGAGCGGAATATCGGTCGCATGCGCGACTGTTTCGTAGAGGGTGAATACCTCTGCGTCTTGCAGCGGCTGATACGACATCGGTGGAAGGAGCAAACCCTCGGCCCCGGCGTTCTGCGCGTCTTCGACGTAGAAGAGCACCTCATCGGTTGTCAGAGCGCCCACGCCGATAATGACCGGAATGTTGTGGGCGTGCTCGACCGCCAGCCGCGTGATGCGCGCCCGCTGATCGGCATGCAGATACGCATAGTTGCCGGTTGATCCCAAAGCACAGATCGAATCGACCTCCGCGGAAACCAGGCGCGCCATCAAACGAATGAAGGCAGGCTCGTCGATGCCGTCGCTTCCGAGCGGGCTCAGTGGAAAAGCGCTTAGACCGGTAAACATAAAACTCTCTGCGTTGGTGGCGTCACTTATATCGATCAGCGATACCGCGTTGTTCATCGGGGTCATCATCGGGTCAGGTCTATCATCGTACTATTCAGCCGATTTACTGGCCCGCACGATCCGCCCCACCGTCGTGAAATGTACTCCGAAGTAGTCTGCAATCTGCGCGTAGCTGTATCCGCCGCTCGCATGGCACGCCGCAATCGCCTCGTCGCGCTTGGCGTGTCGGCGGGCAATAACATCTAGCGGTTGCGGTGGCGCCCGTCGCTGGGATTTTGGAATGTTGACGTCGTCCTGAACATTGACGTGTTTCAGGTTACGGGCGACGAATTCGTCATCGCCAAGAAACGCCTGAGCCTGCAGATCGCGCCAGATCGAGTCCGCGTCAATTCCGTCCAAAACAAAGGCCTTGTATCGTTGGCGAGCGACACGACGACGCTTTCCAAACGCGGCTAATAGCCCATCCGTTGCCAACCACGCGGGCGAGTACACGACGCCCATCATCGCGGCGTAACTACTCCAGGGCCATTCGCCGGGTCGATTGACCATACGTGCGCGAACCGGATTGAGCACAACATATCGCGACAGCTCCAGCAGATAGCTGTCACCGTCTACGAGAATGCCCTTGAAGCGGCCTTGAAACAGATGCCCCGTGCGTCGATGGCGACGGTTGCTGTACTGGGTATAGACGCCATTGAGTTGACGCATCCCCCGGGAGAGGTTCGCATCCGGTGTCTCGATGACCAGGTGGTAGTGATTGGTCATCAAGCAATAGGCGTGGCAGACCCAGTTGAAGTCTTGCACGACCTGGCCAAGAATTTCGAGAAAACGTGTGCGATCCGTGTCGTCTTCGTAAATCGCTTCACGACGATCACCGCGCGAAGTCACGTGATACAACGCGCCAGCAAACTCGATTCGGATGGGTCGGGCCATACGATCGACATTAGCTTGATTTGGAAATCAATGCTACTTAGCTAGACCTGACCCCGTCTCGCCGCTCTGACCCCGTCTCGCCGCGTCTCGCCGCGACTCGAATCGATGCCATCATCTCGACCTCCAGAGACAAAAACCGGGATCACCCGGCGTCTTGTCTATCTGGAAGCCACGGCCTATCGGCTGGCATCATCCTCGGCAGACGTGTCCGGATGATGCAGGTGACGAGGGCGGCAATTCAGAGTCGAGCATCCAGTTAAGGATGCGAACCCCACGAGCCACACCCTCGTCACCGGATCGAGTCTAGCCGATTTCTGCACCCTCGGTCGCCTGCAGAATCCGAAGATAGACCCCGACTTTTTCACGCGCTGCTGAGTTTCGGGGCTAATCAGGATGCGCGAAGCTTTTCTATCCTCATCACATATTGGGAAGACTAGTAAAATACACTATCAAGTAATAGCTCCTATTAGAGCAATCAGAACAACGAATATTAGCCCGTTAATAAACTGAAAAATAAAAAGTCGCCTGGTTGAAATTAAATTCTTGCGCAATAACTGGTCTTCTTCTTTTTGTATCTGTGTCGCAGAAAGCAGATTATTAAAAAATGAGATGTCTATATACAGTTCATATACAGTTTTATATTTGCGACCGAACAAAGTTAAGCCTTTTCGATGTGCGTACTCGACTAGTTTGCGAATGCGTCGAACGTATGCGAACAGGGCTACTACCTCAGCAAACAGAGACATTATAAAGATTAGCGTTAATAGCTCGATATCAATCATTTACCCCTCCCTGGAAATTTAAATTACCACTCGCCAGGATCGGCCGTATAGCCGCCGCCGACTGTGACACCGAACGCGGGCGGAAAGATGAGCTTGGTACCGAGCGTGTAATCGCCTTGGTAGTTAAATTGCGATCCAATACAAGTGACGAAGCATACTTCTACAGATTGATACGCGCCTGATATGCTGCCTGATTTAAGGAAATCCCCTTTGACGTAAGCACCACCCTTGAGCATATATCCTTTGACGTACTCAGCGGAGACTGCAGTATCCCCCTTGCCATTGAATGCACTTGATACACTTGTCCCTGGCCCGCCAGCGATCGTTAGCTCTGTCCCAAATTGGACATTTTCTCTAGCGCTTTCCCAAAAACCGGATACGAAATCACTGAAGTTCGACTTGAGTCGACCTATCCAGGACTCATTACTTTGTTCAACACAGCCGTCACGGCAACCCTCGGCGTTAAAAGCCTGCGAGAAAGCACCAGTCATAGCGCCGTTACCGAACTTCCCGCCCGACAACTCGGACGCGGTCCCACCGATAATAGCCGCAGCAAATACTCGAGCCTGACTAGTCGGAATTGCAAACTTTCCATTCGGGTTTATCACAGGGCTCACAGCCTTCGTGGCAGCAGCAGCAAAGAATCCTGATCTAAAGCTCCCGCCTTGCAAATCGCTGGATACGCCGCCTATCGCGCCATGTATCACCACCATCTTGGCGTAATATCCCGCTTTAGCCGCAGCGGAGGCGCCCTCCACAGGCCCTTGTATTTGCCCGGCACGCCCAAACGCGTAAGCGGTCGCAGCACTATACAGGCCCGCCTTGACATTCCCGCCGCTGGCTGCGAAACCTGCGCCGAACCCTACCCCGGCTGCTTCAACCGGCGTCAATCCGGGGCTAACTCCTGCTACAAGCAAAGACACACCGACCGATGTCATTTGCTTGTGGTCGATAATTATGCCGACCGTAGTTAAGTAAGTACCAGCAATTATGGCAAAAGCAGCAAATGGATTGTGACCATCCGGATCGGTATACGACAACGGATTGTTGTAGACGTAGGTATAGCGGTTATACCCCTGGGTTGTCTCCGGCGACGGTATGAGCGTGTCAGCGGAAATAAACCGACCGATCAGCGGGTCGTAATGGCGGCCTTGCATATTGACCAGCCCGACGTTGTCCAACTGCTCGTGGCCGGTAAAGCCGATATCGGTCAGGTAATCGCTGTTGTAAAGGAGATCGTCCTTTGCGTTATCGGCTTGCCAGTCGATATTCCGGCGCTTACCGAAGGCGTCGTATGCCAATTGCTCGATCAACTTTCCGCTCGCGTCGGTGATAGCGGTCACTGAACCCAGGTGATCCCGGTGCAGATAACGGGTCGCGTCATTGTTGCCATGGTCGACTTCGATCGCGATCGTCTCGCCGTTAACCTGGATATAGGCACGATGCTCTATATCGCCGTTGCCGTGGTCGTGGCGTTCATACAGGCCGCCAACATAGTTAATCTTCGTCTGCGTGAAGCCGTTCTTGGCGGTTTGATTGCGTACCTGCTGGTAGAGGCTGCGATCCGGCGCGTAGCTGAATGCCGATGCATCCGAGTATGTTAAAGCGCCGCCTTTGTAGAAACCGTCAGCCGGTAGTCTTGCGGCTCGAACGATCGCTCGCGGCTTGTTGAAGGATGTCCATTGCACGCGCCGGTTCGGCGCGGTGAGCATGTTGCCGTTGGCGTCGTATGTATACGCACCCGGCCGCGGGCCCTCATCTATGGACACAACGGCATGCGGGCGATTCGCATAGTGGTAGGAGCCTACATCGCTCTTATACGCAATATTCCCAATACTGTCGTATGAAAGGAACAGGTCGTTAAGACTACTTTCGCCATTACCGCCCTCGACTTGCACGAGCCGGTTCAACGCGTCGTACTGGAACTCCTCAATTAGCCCAGCCTGGTTTTGGTCGGTACGCGACAGGAGGTTGCCCACCGGATCCCATTCGTATGTCAGAGACTGAATTTCAGTTCCGATGGTGCTGCCGGTAATTACTTCTTGCAGATACCCTTTGGTCGGGTTGTAGAAGCGAATCGTGTTCAGACCGTTGCCAAGCTGGAAGTCGTTAACTCGGCCCGCAGCATCGTACTCGTTGGCGTTCCAATACATAACTTGGGTATCTGGATTAACGATATGATCCAGATAACCGCTGGCGCTATATTCGTGATCGACTCTTAGGCCGTTGGGGTAGGTCAGTCGCCAAAGTCGGCCTTGATCATCAAAGCTCTGAGAGACATCGAACTTTTCGCCTGCGATGATCGTACGCTTGCGAACGAGACGGCCGAGCGAATTATAAGCCAGTTGCTGCTTAAAACCGTCTGCAGCCGTTACACCGTCGAGCGCGCCAATCCACTGGCTATCGTACCCCCAGCGATCCGTGCCCTCGACACTTGTGCGCGAAGTCATGCGACCGAGCGCGTCATAGACCATCGTAACTTTCTGGCCTTTGTTGTCCGTCTGAGAGATCAGATCTCCATAGCCGTTATACTCGTATTGCGTGGTCTCCGTATCGTAGTCGTACATCTCTATTTTACGACCCGCCTCGTCATACCACACGAATGTCTTGTTATCTTTAGCGTCTTCTACACGCGTCAAATTATTGAAGGCATCGTAGTAGTACTTCGTGCTATTACCGAGCGCATCCGTAACCTGCGTCAGATTGCCGAGCGCATCAACTTGCTTGGTGGATTTTTTGCCGTTCGCATCAGTCGTTGTCGTGCTAAAACCACGGTAGCTCGTCCGCGTATAGTCCACAGCGTTCGAGCCGTCGCCCTTCGGCACGGCGACTGCCGTGACTCTATTAAGCGCGTCGTAAGTGGAGGTCGCGTAATAAACAGTATGACCACGATAGAACGGCATTGAGGCTTTGATGGGCCGGCCTTGTTTATCGTACTGCGTGATTTGATCGATCCAGTCACCGTCGGCGCCAAGCGTCGATTCGGAAACTGTTTTTTCCAAGACATTCACCGCCACAATCTTCTGACTGCCGTCGGAACCCGTGGTCTTGGTGGCGAATTTTCCGTTACCAGAAGGGCACATTTGGGCCGTACATGCCAAATATTCCTGGCGCGTATAGGTGCCGTCTGCTCGTATTTCTTTGGTGAGCCGGCCCATACCGTCATATTCCCATGTCGTCGTCAGACCGTTCGGCCCCGTCAACGATAGCTGCTGGCCTGTTCTCCCGTCGTATGTATAGGTTTCCGCATGACCGAGCGCATTCGTTTTCTTGATCGGGAATTGCCCGCGTGAATCGAATTGGGCTGAAGTCGTTCGGCCGGTCTGGTCGTCGACAGTCGTAATCGTCGACTTGATCTTATTACCGAAATTGTCGTATTCGTAAACCGTCGATGTCTCGCTGTCGGTTCCGACGTATGCCGATTCGCGCACCAGGAAACCAGTCGTCGCATCGTAGGCAAACGTGGACGTTCTCGTCGCAGGGTCGGAATCGCCCGACTTCGTCTTGCTTACCGTCGTAGACGTCAACCGGCCCAGCTGCCATTTACTAACGTTGTCGCTATACGCGTTTCGCACCATCGTCGTATAAACCGGTGCACTGGCTTGCGGAACGCCGTCCGCGCCGTTGATCTCTTCGACTTTCGAAATCATTTCCACAACAGAGCCGTAGCTGTCGTAGGTTGTATCGATCGTCTCTATGCTCAACAACAACGGCTTGCTTTGCCCGCCGGCCGACACTGTGGCCAAGCCGTCGAACGATTTGTTTTCCTGATGCTGTGCATAGACAAAATAGCGTGGCGCGCCTTTCCCGGTGGTTTTCTTACTAGCGAACGTCTGTGAGTTCACTGAGATCGGCGCCGCTGGCGCGTAAGGCGCCGAAGCATTTAGGCGATAAGTCGTAGTCTCGGAGGCGAGTCCTGTAAAGGGAAAATCAACACGGTAGTTTGTTTGCACGCCCACCTTGGCATCCAAATCCATCTTGAATATAGATTTGAAGCCTAAAATGCCGCGACCCGTGAGATCGGCAATGAGGTCCGTATACTTATAGCTAGTGGTAGACAAGCCACCGAGCGCATTCGTCTGCTTATAAGACTTGACGACGTAATTCGACGTCTGCAGCTTTTGCGTGCCCGCGCCAGCGATCTCGGCAGTACGCGTGTACACGGAAGAATCGGTCAACGGCGCATATTCGATCGATACAGACGCACCCAAGCCATTGGTGATCGTGCGCAGCATTTCATGCTCCGCACTATTATTCGTGAACCACCAAATTCGACCTGCACTTGGGTTGTACCAACTGAAATCGATAATGCCGTCGCCGTTCCAGTCGCCAAACTGAATATTACCCGTCTTATCGTTGACGCGCTCTCTGGTGACGCCCGGATCCCCGCATATAGTGAAATTAGCCTCGCCGTCGTTCAAGTACCAAATGTTTGCACCACTTGGCCGATAGAAAGCGACGTCTGTAATACCGTCGGCGTTCCAATCACCGAAATGGAGCTTTCCGTAGTTATCGAGCCTATCTCTCTCTAGAAGCCGCCTACCAAGCATCGTGTACTTGTTATCGCCGTTATTTATGTACCACGCGTTTTTGCCAGTCGCCCTATCAAACATGACGAAGTCGTCGATACCATCGGCGTTCCAGTCACCGATATAGAACTCACGCGAACGACCATTTCCATCGATTACAATTGCATCACTGTACAAATCGGATCGATCGATCGCATCCTGTCTTTTAATGGTGAAGTTTGGAAAATAGCTCTTCAGCGTGGAATCGTAGGTTATACCCTCGTTTACGTACCAAACGTTGTGCCCAGTTTTCTTGTTTACGAAGGCAACATCTTTGAGGCGATCGCCGTTCCAGTCTCCGAATAGCAACCGAGTGCTACGGAAACTGCTTTTGATTAAAGCAGGCTCCAGAATATTATCTTTTCGGTCCCAGCCCATGTTTTGATTTGATACAAACCACCGGTTTGTACCGCTACCCGTATCGTAGTAAGCGATATCCACATAGCCGTCGGAGTTAAAGTCTAGAAACTCCAACTGAGCATACTCCCCGGCTAATAAATTGCTGGGGATTGGGCTTGTATACTGCTCGGAGAAGGTTCCGTCTCCGTTATTCAACCACCAGTTGTTTGCCCCCGTTTTAGGCCGAAACCACATTACATCCGTTATTCCGTCGGCGTTCCAGTCGCCAAAATGGAGTTCCCCGTCCCCATTGCTGACACTGCCAGTGGGAAGAGGGCTCTGGGGCGCGTATTCGGTAGTTATTTTGGTCGCATCGCCTTTGTTCTGATACCAGACCTGAGTGCCTTTCTGATAGTTGTAATACAAGAAGTCGTGCAGGCCGTTACCATCCCAATCGCCAACATGCATTCGCGCGATGTCATTATCGAATATGTACTGCACATTTTCGGAATAAGTTAATTTCTGGCTCGTGTCATCCCAGACAAAACGCGTTGGCTCGAAGCAATTCCCATCATCGTCGCACTGCGAGATCGCAGCCACGCGACTTCTACCGGAGCCAAGGGAGGAATCCTTATATTCCACCTTGTAGCGCGCAGCAAGATCGAGGCCTGCGTATATTGCGACCGCAGCAAGCCGCTTGCTTGAAACGACTTTTTTGGAGCCAATTCCATCGTAGGCAGATGTCACATCCGGCCTGGCTTCGTATTCGAAAGCGACTCTGTTATATGGCGTTACATTAGCGGCTAAATTTCCAGTGTAATTGACGCTTTCTGGAACGGTTTCTCCCGTGCTCGCATCACGGCTGTATTTGAAGTCGATATAATTTCCGGCCGTGTCGCTTATGCGATTTACAGACCAAACACGTACGGGCCCGAACGTCCCATCGGCTTTTTCAATCCGAAACGCAGCGTTATCCCGATTACCGTATTCGTATATTTCGCCGCTCTTTGTCCACACTTTGAACCAAACGCCGTCCGCGTTTATGCTTCCATACTGCACAACTTTGGAGAACGTATCGATTTCAGTGCGGTATTCGGCCAGGTTGGTTCCGTAGGTGCCAGCGACCAACACAAGCCTTTTACCATCGAGACAAAGCTTGTCGTTCGTATCGTAGTCCACGCCATCTATAAAGCCATCCTGCACCAAGGTCGTCGCACAACGGCCGATTTGGGAGATGCCATCTATGCGCCAGTCGAGGCCAAGGAGGCCGTTACCCGAATTCGAGCTGAAAGCAAAGGCCAGCTTCGGCTCCATGCCTGCGCTTCCAGGCGGCATGTTGAGCGGGATGCTGTATGTGGCAGCGCCGCCGTCGGTGACCTGAAATGCCCCGGCGGTCGTTCCTGGCACTGTTGCAGCCATGGCGGCACCAAACCAAACGCAACACAAACATACAAACCACGACCGCGACACTTTCATAACGCCCTAGCCCCTGAAATATTGGCCGTGAAATCATAAGGCCATTAGAAGAGCGTTAGGTCTGCAAAAATACCCAAAACACTGCAGCGATTAGGTACATGGCAAGTTTGACGATTCACGCAACAGCGGATCCAGAAGCATCAGCACGTGAGTCTTTTATACGACGGCTCTATTTAACGACAGCGCGCGGCCGTATCGGCGAGTCAAGCAATAGAGCGCTAAGACTTCTGGCGACCCAAGTGACCTTCGATCAAGGGGTTCAAGCCGTTATCAATCTTCGGCTCAACGACTTATCGTTCTACGCGGCTTACGGGAGACTAAGATCGCTCTGTGACCTGCGGCGGGACCGTATATTCTCGCTCTCGGAGCTGAGCGCCATCGCTACGGGTATGAAACCGGGCATCCCGGCAGCAGTGACGTTGAGCGGAATAAGGGCGGAAAGACGGTTTAGACGGTCGATAGCGCCGCCGCCAGCGGATACCGAGAACCCTGACAGAAAGTGCATCGTTGCGTACGTCGAACCACACACCAGCATGATGCATATGCTGGTCCTTAACCGTCTAGACGATCAAGTATTTACAGAACTTGAACAGAGCCGCGTGATCTCATTCATGCCGCATCTTGTTTCACTAAAAATCAGGGCGCTGATCGCCGAAAATGCTCCGCCACGCGGTTCAGCCAAGCAATTCGCTATGGTTATCTGCGAGGCCGGCGGCGATATTTATTACTTACAAGAAGAAGCAAGGCACCTGCTCAAGTTAACTTTCCCCGGATGGAACTCGACACTTTTTCCGCTCCCGCTACCCGGTGAAGACAGGCCAATTAATCTGACGCATGGAAAGCTACAGATCAGCGGGCACCGTAATGCGGGCACATACCTTTTATACCTTCATTATGAGGATGCATTAAGTAAACTCTCAGAGCGAGAACGTAGCATCGTCGAGCTGGCTCAGGTAGGAACTGCAACCAAGTTAATCGCGCGCGAGTTAGAGCTTTCCCCTTCCACGGTTTCAAATCACCTCCAACGGGTGTACGCCAAACTGGGTATACAATCTCGCGCAGAGCTGGTGACCATAGCCCAGGCGGCACAGCTAGATACCAGGTGCTAATGCGCTTCAAGGTGAAGTATCGAATACGCGGCACACTGCAGCGTCACGACTCGTCGGCGTACTTGGTTTCGTCAGCGATAATGGAGGATGATCGAGGCACCCCTGAAACTCCAAAATTCTATAAACAGCAGGCCATGGCTGTCTTGGACGACGCTGCAGCACACGCCTCGGTGAACGCGTTATAGCGTAGTCAAGTGTCGATTGAACCAAAGGCTTGTTTTTTTTCGATTCCGCCACTGGTAAAGAACCCTCGGTAAGTAGATTAGACTCGTAGCCAGCACCCGATGAAGGCTGGTTGAGCCGTATGCGATCGTCCGAGCCTAAGACCGACTCGTTGTTCGCAAACCCATGCTCCTGAGCTGCTACAGCGGAGCGATATTTCTCTTTCGTATAGGCGCTGGCAGTATCTGCGTCCCGAATTATTACTGGGCGAATAAAAATCATGAGGTTCCGCTTGCGGTTCGTAACTGCCTGTCTACGAAACAACACACCGATAAGTGGTATATCACCTAGCAACGGCACTTTACTTTCAGAGCCTTGAAACTCTTGATCGATCAATCCGCCCAGAACTAACACGCGACCATCATCGACAGCGACCGTATTGCTGAGTGTCCGTTTGTTTGTAATCAAGTCGACAGCATCCGCTTGGGTGCCGCTGATACTCGATATTTCCTGAGAGATTTGTAGCTTTACGGTGTCCCCCTGGCTGATCTGCGGTGTAATCGTCAGCGTCAGCCCAACGTCTCGACGCTCGATCGTCTGGAATGGATTGACGGCTCCACCACCATCACCGTCGCCACTTACAGCAGTGGTAAATGAGCCCGTTAAAAACGGAACCTCCTGTCCTACAGAGATTTTCGCCTCTTCATTATCCATAGTGACCAGCGTGGGAGCGGACAGAATATTAGTGTTCTGATCAGTCGCAAGCGCTCGAATCAAACCAGCGATAGCACTATCACCACTGCGATTGATAGCGCCGAGGCTGCCACCTCTTCCGGCGAAGGCTGCGGGGTTAATCGTGCCACCATTAACACCACCTGACCCGATAGCACTTATCGTCGCAGGATCAAGCAGGCTCGCGAATGCGACATTATCACCCAACGCGGCGATATCCACTCCCAGCTCTCGCGTCTTGGTATCGCTGACCTCAGCGATTACGGCCTCTACCAGTATCTGCGCTCGACGGATGTCAATCTTTTTAAGCAACTGCCGGATTGCCTCAATCGTCTGCTCTGGCGCTGTAACGACGATTGCATTCAGCGACGTATCCGCGAAGACTCCAACCGCATTATTGACGTTGGAGCCGCGCTCCGACGTTTGATACCGCTGGCTTTCAATCTGGGCAAGCTGTTGCAACAGTGGCGCCACTGATTCAGCTTCAGCATTCTGCAAGTACAGAACTTCGGTCGTCGCATCACCGCTACTGATATCGACATCAAGACGACCAATAAGATTACGCAAGCGCTCGTTCGTAGGCGTATCGCCGCCCAGAATAATCTGGTTACTTCGGGGATCGGCGACGATAGGTAGCGCTGCGCGCGCGCCAGAGGGGCCTTGGCTCTGCTGTATCTGATTTAACGCGTTTACGACTTCAGTAGCTTCAGCGTATTGGAGTTTAACGATGTCCAGAGCCGTAGTTTTGCGCTGGTCTAGCGACGCGATGATTCGCTGCAAACGCTGAATATTGGCCCGGCGGTCGGTAATAATCAGGGTGTTACCGGCAGGATAGACCGCAATTTGCGCATCCTGTGGCATGAGCGGACGAAGAATACCTACTAGCTCGCTTGCGTCGACATTTTCCAGCTCGATAGTTCGAGTCACAACATCGCTATCGGTTTGTCCGCGCACCTCGGCCGGTTCACCATATTGCTTGGCCTCGCCTTCCGGTACAATTTGAACCGCAGTAGCGGTCGGGACGGCGGCGTAACCCAGCACATCCAGTATCGCCAAGAACGTTTGGTATACCGCCCTCTCATCTACCGAACTCGGCGTAAAAACGGTGACTTCGCCGCGTACTCTAGGATCCACGATGAAGTTCCGGCCAGTGATATTTGAGACGGCCGCGATCACCGCATTGATGTCCGCCTTTTCAAAATTCAGACTCGCCCCTTCAGCGTTAGCAGTATTTGTCGCAACTGCCGCCTCGGCCGACCGGGCATTTTGCGCAAATGCTGGTACGGCAGCGATAAGCAAGAACAATAAAGCAAATATTCTCAACACCAGCCCCGCTTATCGACCCAAGACATAATCAAGACGAGAGATCGAACTCGAAAACACGATTTACACCGCCGCGCTTGACAACAAAAGACAGCGTTTCGCCGTCGCTAAGCTGCGAAAGCACCTCCCCGTTTGCCGCCGTAGTGGAAGAAAAATCCATTCCATTGATACTTAGCACCAGATCACCTTTCTCGAACGGCAGCGCTTCGAATAAGGTCGGATCGCGACCGGGATAGACACGATATCCCCGTAACACCCCTTTCTCTGTTATCGCTTGTAGTCGAATGTATCTGGACACCGGCTGTTTTTTTACGAAAATCGCACGGCGAGCTTCGGCAATAAATTGACGTAACTCCGGTGTAATGGCGATTTTAGAGTCAACAGCCTGTTTAAAATCCGCGGCACTAATCGGGGCCACACTAACGGCTATGATTTGCTGATCGCGACTCGTGGGCTTGTCTCGGGGCAGCCATAGCGTTTCATAGGCCCCGGAACGCCTAATAACAATATACCGGGCACTGATTTGGTGAACTACGACATCGGGCGCGATATCATCGCCAACGGCATAGGTTTTCGCCGCGCCATCACTCAGCCGGATGATAGCTTGTGAGGCTCCCGACTGCCCGATTGAAAAGACGCCTTTGAGCTCCAAATCCAACGCAGTTTCGGGCACGAACTGCATCTCGACGTCGCCAGGGGGCGCATTGGAGGATGGCTCCGATACGCCAAACAGATTCGCCTTGGTAATCAACGCCAAGTCGACTGGCGTATTCTGAGATCTCGGCGGAGGCAACTGCGTTTCGGCGGCGGATGTCTGCTGCTCGAACATGCTGAAGAATTCGTAACTACTCCACACACTCCAAACAATTAAGCCGCATATAACGACGTTAACGAAATACGCAATGTAACGCGAGTTACGTAGCAGTGAGTCGAAAAACGTTGGAGCCATAGCCCTCAGAATCGATTGCGGACAGACTACAACGCTATCAGGCAGTAGAAGTATTACCGGTGATACCAGCGACAGCTTTGTCCTGAAACAAATATACCAGCCCGCTTTAGTCGCCACTGCAGAGAATTTACGCCGCCCTTAAAGGCACGTCGATCTCATTCTCGCAACGGCTTATACCGTAAATTCACGCAGCCTTATAGGCTTACAAGCGCGTATGCGAAATATAGCCAAAAGCGATTTATTTTTTGTAAAGCGAGCTTACGCTGATATTTCACGATGCAGCAAACTCTAGGGCCTCTCGAAGAGGCGAGTACTACTCGACGGTCACACTCTTGGCGAGATTTCTCGGCTGGTCGACGTCGGTGCCTTTGGCGACCGCGACGTGGTAGGCGAGCAGTTGTAGCGGGACGGTGTATGCAATAGGGGCCAGCGTTTCGTCGACGTGCGGCATGTCGAGCACGGTGATGCCGGGGCCGGTATCCAGGCCGGAGGCGGCGTCGGCGAACACGTAGAGCTTGCCGCCGCGGGCGCGGACTTCCTGGAGGTTGGATTTCACCTTTTCCAGCCAGTCGTTCTTTGGCGCGATGGCGATGACGGGCATCTTTTCGTCGACCAGCGCGAGCGGGCCGTGCTTGAGTTCGCCGGCGGCATAGGCTTCGGCGTGGAGATAGGAGATCTCCTTGAGCTTGAGCGCGCCTTCCATGGCGATGGGATACATGGGTCCACGCCCGAGGAACAGGGCGTGGTTCTTGTCGACGAATTCTTCGGCCAGATGGCGAATGGCGTCGTCGAGTTCGAGCACGCGTTCGACCGAGGTGGCCAGCTGATGAATATCTTCGGCGAGCGCCCGCCGATCGTCGGCGTTGCGTTCGAGCATGCCGGTAAGCAACAGCAGACACAGCAGCTGGGTGGTGAAGGCCTTGGTGGAGGCCACGCCGATTTCGGGGCCGGCGTGGGTCATCAGCACCAGATCGGACTCGCGGGTCAGCGAGCTTTCCGGTTTGTTGCAGATGGCCAGTGTGGCCAGATAGCCGCCGTCGCCGCTGCCCAGCGATTTGGCATAACGCAATGCGGCCAGCGTGTCGGCGGTTTCGCCGGATTGGGATAGCGTGACGAACAGGCAGTTCTTGGGCACCACCGGATCGCGATAGCGGTATTCGCTGGCCAGCTCCACGTTGCAGGGAATACGCGCCATGGCTTCGAGCCAGTAGCGCGCGACTAGCCCGGCATGGTGGCTGGTGCCACAGGCCACGATATGAATGTACTCGACGCCGTCGAGCAGCGCGCGTGCTTCGGCGCTGATGCTCGAGGCGAAGATATCGTCGGCGGATACACGGCCCTGCCAGGTTTCGGCCAGCGCGCGCGGTTGCTCGTAGATTTCCTTGAGCATGAAGTGGCGATAGCCGCCTTTTTCGGTCGCCGCCAGGGACAGGCCGGACTCTTTGACCGGCCGGTCGACCTGGGCGCCGCTGCCGTCGATGATGGTATAGCTTTCGTGGGTGAGCACCACGAGATCGTCTTCTTCGAGATAGACGAAATCGCGAGTGACCGGCAGCAGGGCCGCCACGTCCGACGCTACGAAATGCTCGCCGATACCCACGCCCAGCACCAGGGGCGAGCCGCTACGCGTGGCGACCAGGGTATGCGGATCATCACGACAGACCACGGCCAACGCATAGGCGCCGTCGAGTTCTGCGACGGTGGCACGCACGGCGGCGGCGAGGTCGCCACTGTCGCCCAGATGGCTGTCGACCAGATGCGCGATGACTTCGGTATCGGTCTGCGAGGTGAATGCGTAGCCAGCCTGTTTCAGGCGCTCGCGCAGCGGTTCGAAATTCTCGATGATGCCGTTGTGCACCACCGCGATGCGATCGGAAGAGACATGCGGATGGGCATTGGTTTCGGACACGCCGCCGTGGGTCGCCCAACGCGTATGGGCAATGCCGAGCACACCCGGGCGCGGCGCTTCGGCCAATTTGTCGGCCAGCGCCTGAACCTTGCCAACCGCACGGATACGATCCAGCGACCCGTCGTTGACGAGCGCCATGCCGGCCGAATCATAGCCGCGGTACTCCAGCCGCCGCAGGCCTTCGAGCAGGATGGGTTCGACATTGCGCTGCGCACTGGCGCCGACAATTCCGCACATGGCGCTGATTCCTCTGGTCGATCGATCGCGCCGCCGCCCGCGGCCCGATAGCAAGCGTATGGGTTACGAGTGGCCGGGGTTGTTCTTGCGCGGGCGCTTCCAGCCGTCGATGCTGAACTGCTTGGCGCGCGAGAGCGTGAGCGTATCGGGCGGCGCGGTCTTGGTAAGCGTGGTGCCGGCACCGATGGTGGCCCCCCGCTCGACGGTGACCGGCGCCACCAGCTGGCAATCTGAACCGATGAAGGCATCGTCGCCGATGGTGGTGACGTGCTTGTTGGCGCCGTCGTAGTTGCAGGTGATCACGCCCGCGCCGATGTTGACGTTGGCGCCTACGACCGCATCGCCGACATAGCTCAGGTGGTTGATCTTGCTGCCCGCGCCCAGCCGGAGCTTTTTGGTTTCCACGAAGTTGCCGATCTTGGCGCGATCGGCCAGCTCGGTGTCCGGACGTAAACGTGCGAACGGACCAATCTGGCAACGTGCGCCCACGGCGGCGTGCTCGATGACGGTATGCGAAAGCACCTGGGTATGATCGCCGATGGTGCAGTTGCGCAGCACGCAGTGCGGGCCGATATGTACGCCCTCGCCCAGCACCACCTCGCCTTCGATCACCGCGTTCACGTCGACTAGGCAATCGCGCCCGACGCGCAGCGAACCGCGCAGGTCGAAACGCTCGGGGTCGCGCAGGGTCAGGCCCTGATCCATCAGCGCATCGGCCTGGCGGCGTTGGAGCAGCCGCTCGGCGGTGGCCAGGTCGCGCTTGTCGTTAATGCCCTGGGTTTCTTCCACGCTGCCGGCCTGGCCGGCGACGATCTGTACGCCGTCACCGGCGGCCATGGCGATGCAGTCGGTCAGGTAATACTCGCCCTGGGTGTTTTCGTTGGTCAGCCGCGACAGCCAATCGCGCAGATGGCGGGCCTGGGCACAGATCAGCCCCGTGTTCACTTCGCGGATATAGCGCTCGTCGCCGCTGGCGTCCTTGTCTTCGACAATGCCCACAACACGGTTGTTGTCGTCACGCCGAATCCGCCCGTAACCGCTCGGATCGTCGAGCACCACCGTCAATAGCGCCAATGCGTCGCTGCCGGCGGCATCCACCAGATGCGACAGCGTGGCCGCGCGTACCAGCGGCACGTCGCCGTAGAGCACCAGCACGCTGGCATCGTCGGGCACATCGTCGATGGCCTGGCGCACGGCATGGCCGGTGCCCAGCTGCTGCTCCTGATAGACCCAGTTGACCTCGAGATACCCCAACGCCGATTGCACCTGTTCGGCGCCGTGGCCGTAGACCACGTGAATTTGCTGCGGATCCAGCGTTTGTGCGGCCTCGACCACATGCTTGAGCAACGGCCGGTCGCCCAGCGGTTGCAGCACCTTCGGCAACGCCGAACGCATGCGTTTACCCTTGCCCGCGGCCAGGACGACGATATGCAGACCCATAACTAAAGACGATTCGACGGTTTGACGTGGGACTATACAGCCCGCGGCGATTCCTGCGTAGATGCTGCGGCCGGGCGCTCGGCCAGCCAGCCCTGCCAAGCGCTTGGCGCCTGAGCCCAGACTTCGCGATGCAGCCAGCGCATACGCTGCGGATCCGCCAGTAGACGACGCTGTTCGTCGGTATCGAGCACGTCCGGGCCATTATCCAGCGCCCGTTCCGCTAACAACTGACGATACTCGGCAATCGCCGCGGTGAGCGAACGGTCACGCCCCTGCATGCCGGTATGCAGGGCGTTGATAACCGGATCCACCACGGCCTGCGCAAAGCCGGCCTCGGCCGGCGCGCCCGCCTCCAGTTCGACCACGCGGGCCAGTTCCGGCGGCGCGTGGCGCTCTTCGGGGATGAGCTGCAGATCGTGGCGGCGCAACCAGATACCCAGATCGGCGCGCGCGGTGAGTACGGTAATCGCCGGGGCAATAAGCAGCGGCACGAGAATCGGTGCCAGCCAGGGCGCAAAACCCGGCGTATACCACAGCAGCAACGCACCCCAGCCCAGCGCCAGCAACATGCCCCAGATATGAAAACGCAGTGCGCGCGACCACGGCACCTGGGCATCGGCACGCTGCTGGGCATTCCATTTCACCTGCTTGCCGATGAGCGTGGTGAACACGAAACGCGTATGCGCGAGCATGCGAATAGGCGCCAGCAATGACGTCAGCAGGATTTCGATCAGAGTCGAGGCGACCAGATTGCCCACGCCACCGAACTCGCGCTGCTTGCGCTTGGCCACGATCATGACCACGCCCAGAATCTTGGGCAGAAACAGCACCACGAGCGTGGCCACGAACAGACTCACCGCCCATATCGGCTGCCATACCGGCCAGGCCGGGAACAACGCCCCCGCAACCGGGAAATAGTCCGGCGTGCGCACCGCCTCGAGCACCGCTTCGGTACTCGACAGCAGCAGGAATATGAACCAGATCGCAGCCGAGGTGTAGGCCATCACCCCGTTGGCGAACAGCGCCCGATGGGCCGGCGCGAGGTTGTCGGAGAACAACAGCCGGATATGCTGGATATTGCCCTGGCACCAGCGCCGGTCGCGGCCCAGCTCGTCGAGCAGGGTCGGCGGCACTTCTTCATAGCTGCCGGGCAGATCGTAGGCGATGAACACGCCCCAACCGGCACGGCGCATCAGCGCAGCCTCGACGAAATCGTGGCTGAGAATATCGCCCGATAGCGCCCCACGCCCGGGCAGGCGCGGCAACGCACAGTGGGCCATGAACGGCTCGATCCGGATGATCGCGTTATGCCCCCAGTAGTGGGCATTGTCCAGATGCCAGAAATGCAGGCCGGCCGCGAACATGCGCCCGTACACGCGGGTGGCGAACTGCTGCACCCGCGCGAGCACGCTGTCGCGATTGACCGCCGTAGGCGGTGTCTGGATCAGCCCCACGCCGGGGTTGGCCTGCATGCGATCGACCAGCGCAGTCAGCGTATCGCCGGCCATGATGCTGTCGGCATCGAGCACGATCATGTAGCGGTAATGCCCGCCCCAGCGACGACAGAAATCGGCCAGATTGCCGCTTTTGCGTTTCACGCGGGCCCGGCGGCGCCGATAGAACAGCCGGCCGAAGGCATCGAGCGTGCGGCACGTCTCGGCCCAGGCGTTTTCCTCGGCGATCACCGTATCCGGCTTGACCGAGTCACTGAGCACGAAGAAATCGAACTCGTCGAGCCGGCCCGTCGCCTGTACCGATTCATAAATCGCGCGCAGACCGGCAAACGTACGGGTGACGTCTTCTTCGTAGATCGGCATGACGATGGCGGTACGTGCCGCGCCCTCGACCGGCGGCTTGCGCGGCGGTGGGCCGCTCGGCGCATCGCTGCGTACGAGATACCGATCACCCCGCCAGAGCACGAAAAAACCGGACAACGCCGTCCAGAAACCCACCAGAATCCAGGCAAACAGCAAAAACGCCGCGCCCAGAATGAAGGCTTCCAGCACGGTCGCACCGCGATGCGGCAAGACCGTGGCCATATAGGCTGCCGCGCCGGCTGCGGGAAAGGCCACCATCAGCGCCAGCAGCGTCTGGCGCCAGCGCACCACGCCCTTGAGCCGGCTGGGTACCGACTTGGGCAACGCATTACTGCCTCGGCCAAGCCAGGGCAGAATGCGCCACGGCCGGCGATCGATATCCGCCGGCGACATGGGCCAACGGTTGAGCGGCGGCATGGCGGCGGTACGCAGTGCCCCGGCGGTCGGCGCGCGCGTCTGCGACGCCTGCCCCATATCCGGGTAACTGTCGTGCAAGCGGCCCATCAGCGCACGGTCGTCGGCCTCGAGCTCCGGCTGACCGTAAGCGTTTTCGAGTTCGGCATGCAGCAGGTCGAGCGCGGCACGCCGGTCTGCCGGCTGGGCATCGAGTACGCGGGCGCGCAGGCGGCGGCGTTTGTCGTCGGCCAGATCCAGATGCGAAAGATAGCCATCGATCGCCTGGGTGACCTCGGCGGCTGGGTTGGTATCGCTCACGGTGATAACGCGTAGCTCCAGGTCTCGGTTAACGCACCGCCATCGGCGCCGGCGAGATAGGCGCGCAGCTCAAGCGGCGTCTTCAACGAATCCGTGGGCACGAGAAAGGTCAATCGCCAGCCACCGGTATGCGGGTTGCGAATGGCCTCGATGTTGTTGATGGTCGCATCGCGCATGGCGTTCACACGCGGTTGCACACTGGCCGGATCGGTGAGCTTTTCGAGTTCGCCGCCGACGAAATCGATCGCCACACGAATGGTATTGCGCGGCTGGCCCGGGGTGACGGCGGCCCGGCCGATACGCGTAGCCGCGGTATGCGCCAACGACGCGGGACTGGCCAGTTCCATACCCCATTTGATCGTGTAGGCATAGTGCAGGCGCTCGCCGGCCGTCACCGGATCATTGGGTACCCAGTACAGCGCGACGTTGTCGTTGACTTCGCTTTCCGAGGGGATCTGGACCAGTTCCAGATGGCCCTTCCCCCAATCGCCTTCGGGCGTAATCCAGGCGCCCGGGCGTTTTTCGTATTCGTAGTCCAGATCCTGGTAATGATCGAAATCACGATCGCGCTGGAGCAGGCCGAACCCGCGGACGTTGTCGGCCGAGAGCTGGTTCATCGTCAACCGCTGCGGGTTGCGTAACGGGCGCCACAGCCATTCGCCGTTGGTCGCGGAGATGAGCAGCCCATCGGAGTCGTGCGCCTCGGGGCGATAATCGTCGAGGCGCGCAAGACTGTTTTCGCCCCACATGAACATGCTGGTGAGCGGGGCCACGCCCAGTTTCGTGATCGCCTTGCGCGTGAACAGCGTCGCCTCGACACGCGTAAGGGTGGAATCCCCCGGCGTAATCTCGAAGCGGTAGGCTCCGGCTGCACTGGGCGAATCCAGCAGGGCATAGGCAGTCACGGTCTTGTCCTGCGGCTTGGGCCGGACCAGCCAGAAGCTTACGAACGCGGGAAATTCCTCGCCCTTGTCGCTGCCGGTATCGATGGCCAGCCCGCGTGCGGACAGGCCATAGTGCTGATCGCTGCCGAGCGCACGAAAATAGGACGCGCCCAGAAACGAGGCGACTTCGTCGAGCTTGCCGGGGGTGCCCAGTTCGTGCAGAAACTTCAGACCGGCATAGCCGAGATCGTCGGGAATGCGGTTACGCAATTCGTCGTTGGGGTACTGGAAACGGTTCTTGTCGAACCGAAATTCGCCCACGTCCCCATCGTTGACCAGATTGATGCGCACGGCATGCGTGTAGTACGAGCCGGGGTGATAGAACATCACCTCGAACGGCAGCTGCATGTCGTGCCAGAGCGCGCTGTCGGATTTGTAGCTGATCTGCTCGAGGGTGGAAAAATCGAAATCCTGCAGGAACTGCGGGATCTGGGCCGGCGCTTCGTAGGGCTTGCCCGCCAGCGCCTGGGCTTTGGCGACCACGGTGTCGTAGCCGAAGGCGCTGCGCTTTTTAGCCGCGTCGCTGCCGTCGGTGGTTTGCTGGGCAGCGTCCGGCTTTTTAGCCGGGGCAGACGAATCCTGTGCTGTCGCCGGCAGCGCCAACGCTGCGCCGAGCACGACGAAACCGGCAAGCATGCCGGCAGGCCAATGCCTTGTCATGTATCACTCCAATGTTGGCCGGCCACCCCGCCCTGCTGCTACCGACCGGATAACGCGGGCGAGTTCCCCCTCGTCTACGCGTCATAATAACCCATCAAAACACGTGCCAGTTACACGCGGCCGCCGGAATCTAGCGCCGGCGCTGCCACGGCAGGCGCAGCGTTTCCGCCATGGTGCGAATACCCGGCAGGAGCGCGCCGGTACTCTGAGTGAAATTGAGCGTCATCTGCAGGTCGTCGCCCAACTCCGGCGTGGGCGACCAACCGGCCGACAGATAATTGACGCTAAAATCGATACGGTCGCTCAGCTGCGACAGCCCCAGGTTCAGACCTGCGCGCGCGGCACTGCCATGAAGCTGATAACGGCTTTCGCCGAGGGCGAAGGTCGGCGACAACTCAGCCTCCAGGCCCGCGATGGTCAGACCGCGACTTGCCGACAGCCGCCAGAGCCGGCCGTCCACGGGCAGATCCAGCGGCGCGTCCATGCTCGCGTCGTACCAGCCGAGGCTGCTGTTCATGCGCCAGTCCCGCCATTGCAGCGTCTGGCTGGCCAGCTCAAGCGCCAGGGGCGTGCCGCTGTCCGCCCGGGTATCGATGGGCGCCCCCAGTTCCGCCCGTAGCTGCCAGGGCCGGCCGATATCTGTCGCGCTAGCATTGCGTGACAGTAGAAAAGTCTGGGCCAGGGCCGCCTCCTCGCGCAACGGCGATGGCTCGTGCAGACGCACGTCGTGGGACAACTGCCAACTGTCACCCAGCGGGCGGCTGGCCTGAAGGCCGAAACCACGATCGCCCGCAACCACCGAACTGCCCAGCGCATCGAATTGGGCATCGGCCTGGAAATACCGCAGCGTCAAATCGTTGGCACCCAGCGACTGGGTCAGGCCGAGGCTGGCCGCACGCCCCGTGCGCACCGTGCCGTTATCAGCGGTGTTGTTCACCTGGGCGACTTCGGTGGCCAGATCGGGCATATACCAGCGTCCGCCCAGATCGAACCGGTTTTCGGCCCGCAGCAATGTCTGGCCGCCCGCAAGGGCGGTGCCCTCGCCTTCGGTACGCAAGGCCGATAGATGCAAGCGCGAGCCATCGCTCGCGCCACCCTGCCACTGCAGGCCGCTGGTCAGATAGCGTTCGTCGCGGGTGCTCAGCGCATCGACGCCGAAGAAAGCTTCCGCGCGGCCCAGCCCCTTGCGCATGCTGGACAGATCCACTTCCCGTTCTTCACCGTGGATGGTGCGCTCGAACGAGGACGACATGAATGGGGAGATGGATTCCGTGGGTCCGGCGAGCGCCACTAACGGGCTCGCGAGCAACAAACCCAGCGCGAGCCGAATAGCGGTTCGAATTGCGAGGCCGTCCGACGGCATGCCGTATACCGAAACAGTAATGGAGTGTCGCAGTGCAACAACCTAGACGATTGTTGCGCAGCCGGCAAGTTAACCGTTATATCTCGCCTGATTTATTAGGTACCGCCGCGCCAGGCGAGCGGTACGCCCAGCCGGCTAGTGGTTCGAACGCAGCTTCTTGACGATGCTCAGGCGCGCGGCCGCTTCGGCCAGTTCGGCCTGGGCCTGGGCAATATCCATCTTGTCCTCGGCCTTGGCAAGCTCTTCTTCGGCGCGCTGCTTGGCCTTTTCGGCCGCAGCCTCGTCGATATCCGCGGCCCGCTCGGCGGTATCCGCCAGCACCGTGACCAGATGCGGCTGCACCTCGAGCACCCCGCCCGAAACAAAGAACTGCTGCTCGTCCTGGCCTTCCTGCTGGATACGAACCTGGCCGGGGCGCATACGCGTGAGCAGCGGCGCGTGGCGCGGCGCGATCCCGACTTCGCCCAGTTCGGCGGCGACGAACACCATGGTCGCCGAGCCGGAATAGATCTGGCCTTCGGCACTGACGAGGTCAACGTGTAGTTTCATATCGCGGCTCTAGGAGAGGAAGAAGACCGATGCCACCGGGCATCGGTCATGCCTTGCAGTTCAGGCGCCGATCAGGCCGCCTTCTTGCCCATATCTTCGCCCTTCTTGACGGCCTCGTCGATGGTGCCAACCATGTAGAAGGCCTGCTCGGGCAGGTGATCGTAGTCGCCGTCGACAATGCCACGGAAACCGCGGATCGTTTCGGACAGCGGCACGTACTTGCCGGGCGAACCGGTGAACACTTCGGCCACGAAGAACGGCTGCGACAGGAAGCGCTCGATCTTACGGGCACGGGCCACCGACAGCTTGTCTTCTTCGGAGAGCTCGTCCATGCCCAGAATGGCGATGATGTCCTTGAGCTCGCGATAGCGCTGCAGCGTCTGCTGCACATCGCGGGCCGTCTGGTAGTGGTCGTTGCCAATGACGTTCGGATCGAGCTGACGCGAGGTCGAGTCGAGCGGATCCACCGCCGGGTAAATACCACGCTCGGCGATACCACGGGCCAACACGACGGTCGCGTCCAGATGCGCGAAGGTGGTCGCCGGCGACGGGTCGGTCAAGTCGTCCGCGGGCACATACACGGCCTGCACGGAGGTAATGGAACCGGTCTTGGTTGAGGTAATACGTTCCTGGAGCAGGCCCATTTCCTCGGCCAGCGTGGGCTGGTAACCCACCGCGGAGGGCATACGACCCAACAGCGCCGAAACCTCGGTACCGGCCAGCGTGTAACGATAGATGTTGTCGATGAACAACAGTACGTCACGGCCTTCGTCACGGAAGAACTCGGCCATGGTCAGGCCGGTCAGCGCAACACGCAGACGGTTACCCGGCGGCTCGTTCATCTGGCCGTAGACCAGGGCCACCTTGTCGATAACGTTCGACTCCTTCATTTCGTAGTAGAAGTCGTTGCCTTCACGGGTGCGCTCGCCGACACCGGCAAACACCGAGTAGCCCGAGTGCTCGGCCGCGATGTTACGGATGAGCTCCATCATGTTGACGGTCTTGCCCACGCCGGCACCGCCGAACAGGCCGACCTTGCCGCCCTTGGCGAAGGGGCAGAGCAGGTCGATGACCTTAATGCCGGTTTCGAGCAGCTCCTGGCTGCCGGCCTGGTCCTCGAACGTCGGCGGCGCACGGTGAATCGGCGCGGTTTCGTCGGCGCCGATGTCGCCGCTGTTATCGATCGGATGGCCCAGCACGTTCATGATGCGGCCCAGGGTCTTCTGCCCCACCGGTACCGAGATCGGCTTACCGGTGTTCTCGACCGTGGCGCCGCGGGACAGACCTTCGGTCACGCCCATGGCAATACAGCGCACCACGCCGTCGCCAATCTGCTGCTCTACCTCGAGTACGAGATCTTCGCCGCCCTCGACCTTGAGGATCAGCGCGTCGAAAATTTGGGGCAACGATTCGCGATCGAATTCCACGTCCACGACCGGGCCGATGATCTGTACGACTTTACCGCTACTCATATCCGATTCCTCACCTGGGCAGCGCTCGCCGCTGCCGATCTGTGTCTAGGGTTTCGTCTGTTCGGGTCTTACGATACCGCGGCCGCGCCGGCCACGATTTCCGACAGCTCCTGCGTAATTGCCGCCTGGCGCTGCTTGTTGTATTCGAGCTGGAGGTCGTCGATGATTTCGCCCGCGTTGTCCGAGGCGGACTTCATGGCGACCATACGTGCCGCCATCTCGCAGGCGACGTTCTCGACGACGCCCTGATAGACCTGGGCCTCGACATAACGCACCAGAATCGACTCCAGCAATTCGGCCGGCTCCGGTTCGTAGATATAGTCCCAGTGATCGGGCAACTCTTCGTCGTCGTCCTCGGGCACCGGCAGCAACTGCTGGGTCTCCGGCCGTTGCGTCATGGTATTGACGAACTCGTTGCCCATCAGGAACAGCCGATCGATATTGCCTTCCCGATAATCGTCGAGCATCACCTTGATGGTGCCGATCAAATCCTCGAGATGCGGCCGATCGCCCAGGTCCGTGACCTCGGCCTTGATGTCCTTGATACGGCGAAAGAAGCTGGCCGCCTTGCGGCCAACCACGACGATCTCGACCGGGACGTTCTTCTTGTCCCACTCGCGCAGTTCGCCGAGCACCTTGCGGAACAGGTTGATGTTCAGGCCGCCGCACAAACCGCGATCAGTCGAGATCACGATCATGCCCACGCGATTGACCTCGCGCTCGACCATGAACGGATGCTGGAAGTCCGGGTTGGCCTGGGCCAGATGGCCGATGGTGCGCCGGATCTTCTGGGCATAGGGACGCGCCGCCTCGACACGCTCCTGGGCCTTGCGCATCTTCGACGCCGCGACCATTTCCATGGCCTTGGTGATCTTCTGCGTATTTTCTACGCTCTTGATCTTGCTCTTGACTTCCTTGCCGCCGGCCATCAGTTGACTCCGTTGGTGGACTCAGGAACGCGCGGTGTTACCACGTATGCGTTTCCTTGAATTCCTTGAGCGCGCTGTGCAGTTCCGACTTGATCTCGTCGTTGTAGTCGCCGGTGTCGTTGATCTTGTCGACCAGCTCTTTCTGCTCGTTTTCCATGTACTGGTGCAGCGCGGCCTCGAAGTCGGTGACCTTGTCGGCATCGACATCGTCGAGGTAGCCCTCTTCAGCCGCGAACAGCGAGGAAGCCGTCAACGCCACCGACAGCGGGTTGTACTGCTTCTGAATCATCAGCTTGGTGACACGCTCGCCGTGCTCGAGCTGCTTACGCGTGGCATCGTCCAGATCGGAGGCAAACTGTGCGAATGCCGCCAGCTCACGGTACTGGGCCAGCGCCAGACGAATACCGCCGCCCAGCTTCTTGATGATCTTGGTCTGGGCCGAACCACCCACACGCGAGACCGACAGACCGGCGTTCACGGCCGGGCGGGTGCCGGCGTTGAACATATCCGTTTCCAGATAGATCTGGCCGTCGGTGATCGAGATCACGTTGGTCGGCACGAAGGCAGACACGTCACCCGCCTGGGTTTCGATGATCGGCAGCGCCGTCAGCGAACCGGTCTTGCCCTTGACCTTGCCTTCGGTCAGCTCTTCCACGTAATCGGCGTTGATACGCGAAGCGCGCTCGAGCAGACGGGAATGCAGGTAGAACACGTCACCCGGATAGGCTTCACGGCCCGGCGGACGACGCAGCAGCAGCGAAATCTGACGATAGGCGACAGCCTGCTTGGACAGATCGTCATAGACGATCAGCGCGTCTTCGCCCTTGTCGCGGAAGAACTCGCCCATCGAGCAACCGGCATAGGGGGCGATGTACTGCAGCGCCGGCGAGATCGCCGCACCTGCAGCAACCACGATGGTGTGATCCATCGCGCCTTCCTGCTCGAGCTTGCGCACCACGTTGGCGATCGAGCTGTTCTTCTGCCCGATGGCCACGTAGATGCACTTAATGCCGGTGTTCTTCTGATTGATGATGGCGTCGATCGCGATCGCGGTCTTGCCGATCTGGCGGTCACCAATGATGAGCTCACGCTGGCCGCGGCCGATCGGGATCATCGCGTCGATCGATTTCAGACCGGTCTGGACCGGCTCGTCCACGGACTGGCGTTCGATCACGCCCGGGGCGACCTTTTCGATCGGCGAGGTCTGGCTGGTGCCCAGCTCGCCCTTGCCGTCAATCGGGTTGCCCAGCGGATCGACCACGCGCCCGAGCAGCTCGTCGCCGACCGGCACTTCCAGAATGCGGCCGGTCGTCTTGACCTCGCAGCCTTCCGAAATATGCGTGTACTCGCCCATGAGCACCGCGCCCACCGAATCCCGCTCGAGGTTGAGCGCGATACCGTAGGTGCCGCCCGGGAATTCGAGCATTTCGCCCTGCATGGCATCGGCGAGGCCGTGGATTTTTGCAATCCCGTCGGCGAGGCTCACCAGTGTGCCGACATTGCGCGACTCGGTCACGGAATCGAAGTTTTCGATCCGTTTCTTGATCAGGTCTGAAATTTCCGACGGATTGAGTTGCATTGACCTTATTCCTCTATATCCATGTCGCTGCGGCGAGCTGCCGCCAGCGGATGATCGCCTGTGGGTCGAGCTATTGCGCGAGCGACTGACGCATGCGCTCAAGCTGTGCGCGCAATGAACCGTCGATCACCAGGTCGCCGGCGCGGATCACGGCCCCGCCGATCACGTCTTCGTCCTGCTCGAACGTCAGCCGCACGCTGCGACCGAGCCGTTTTTCCAGCGATTTGGCCAAGGCCGCACGCTGCTCTTCGGAAAACTCGACCGCCGATGTCACGTTGACATCCACGCGGTGTTCAGCCTCGGCCTTGCGCTGCTCGTAGAGCGTGGCAATGGCGGGCGCAAGACTCAGACGCCCATTGGCCACGAGCAGCCGCACGAGGTTGGCACTGGATTCGTCCAGATCGTCGCCGCCAATCTCGATGACCAAATCGGCCAGCCGACTGTCGGCGATTTCCGGATTATCCAGCAACAGGGCCACGTCCGGGTTCGAGACGATGGCCGAAAGCGCATTCAGCGCCTGCGACCATTCATCCAGCCGGCCCTGGCCATCGGCCAGTTCGAAAACGGCCTCGGCGTACGGCCGTGCGAGCGTCTGCGTCTCGGCCATGGCTAACGAATCTCCGCGACGAGGTCGTCGATGATGTCGTTATGCGCCTTGGCGTCGATCTCGCGCTTGAGAATGCGCTCGGCGCCGACAACGGCCAGCGAGCCCACTTCTCGACGCAGATCTTCCTTGGCAGAGGCCACGGCCTGATCGACCTCTTCGCGGGCGGCGGTGACAATACGCTCGCCTTCGGCGCGCGCGTCCTCCCGTGCCCGTTCGAGGGTATCGTCGGCCTGACGCTGCGCATTGGTCAGGATTTCCTGAGCCTGCGTACGCGCCTTGGCGACCATTTCCTCGGCCTTGGCGGTGGCTTCGTTGAGCTCGCGGGCGCCGCGTTCGGCAGCCGCCAGCCCTTCGCTGATCCGCTTCTGGCGATCACGCATGGCGTTCATGATCGGCGGCCATACGAACTTCATTGTGAACCAGACGAAGACCGCGAAGACGATCATCTGGGCCAGCAGTGTGGCATTGATGCTCATGGGTTACCCCTGGCTTTCGTAACTCGACTTAAGCGACTAGGCGAAACCGGGTGTTAGCCGCCACCGGACTGCACGGCCGCCAGGAAGGGGTTGGCGAACGTCAGGAACAGGGCGATACCCACGCCGATCATCGACACGGCGTCGAGCAGGCCGGCGATCAGAAACATACGGCCGGTCAGCATCGGGGCCATTTCCGGCTGACGAGCCAGGCCTTCCAGGAATTTGCCGCCCAGCAGACCGAAGCCCAGTGCGGTACCGATGGCGCCGAAGCCGATCAGCATCGCAACGGCAATGGCGGTCATGCCCTGGACGTCAGCAATTGCTTGTTCCATTTTCTACTCTCCAGTTTACGAGTCAGTGGGGTCAGTGGTCAGTGAATGCGTCGATCAGTGGTGCTCTTGCGCCATGCTCAGATACACGATGGTGAGCATGCCGAAGATATAAGCCTGCAGTGTGATCACCAGAATATGGAAGATCGCCCAGCCGACGCCGAGCAGTATCTGCAGGATAAACATGGGCACGGCCAGCAGGCTGGCGCCCGCGCCGAGCGTAAACACGGCGATCAGAATGAAGATCAGCTCGCCCGCGTACAGGTTGCCAAACAGTCGCAGCGACAGCGATACCGGCTTGGCGACCGTTTCCACCACGAACAACATGAAGTTGAAAGGCGCAAGCCACGGGCCGAATGGGTGGGTAAGCGTTTCCTTGAGAAAGCCCAACCCGCCCTTGATCTTCACGCTGTAGAACATCATCAGCAAAAAGACCGAGATCGACAGCCCGAAGGTAATGTTCAGATCGGTCGACGGCACGACCTTGAGGTATTCGATGCCGCTGGCATGGGCCGCGGCCGGCAGCGCATCCACCGGAATCAGGTCCATGAAGTTCATCAGAAAGACCCAGACGAAGATCGTCAGCGCCAACGGCGCGATCAGCTTCGACTGACCGTGATAGATGTCGCGCACCTGGGTATCGGTGAAATCGACGACCATCTCGACGAAGTTCTGCAGCCCGCCCGGCTCAGTCGCGGTGGCTTTTTTGGCGGCCATGCGGAAGAAGAACAGAAAGAACACGCCCAGGATGATCGAGAAGAACAGGCTATCGACGTTGAGCACCCAGAAACCGCTGGCGTGCCCGTCGAAGGACATGCTGCTCAGATCGAACTTGAGGTTCGTCAGATGGTGCTGGATGTATTGGGTAGCGGAGCCTCCGCCTTCGGCACTGGCCATACGATTTGTCCTCGATGAAAGCCTATGTCGAACCCGCTGCCATTTGTGCCAGCTAGCGCGTCAATATGAGGGCGAGCCAGTAACAAGCCAGGCAAGCCACGTACGTTCCCAGCAGTACAAGAAACTGCTGGCCAAACAAAAGGGCTGCCGTGAAAAACAGCCCTACGGTCAATCCCAGTTTTCCCAACTCGCCCCAATAGAAGGCGCGAGCCATTTTAGATGCATCCACCTGACGGCGGCGCGGCAACATCCACAGTGCCATCCATAATCCCGGCACTGCCGCCACGACCGCGCCGAACAGGGCAGCGCCAGCCGATGCCGGACCGATCATGAGGCCGACAAGGCCAGCCATGATCAGACCGATTGCGACTTGCGCGCCAAGCACAGCCCAGGCGAGGCGCATATTACGCAGACGTGGTCGGGATATCACAACAGCAATCCCCCACCGCGACCCCGGACTGACACGCGATTTTCTCGCGGCATGCCCGGCGCTCGGCGGACTATAGACAAAGCGAAATGGAAGGTCAATCGCGTCGAAAACGCCTGTTATTTACAACAAAAGGCGTTCGCGCCGCGCTCGTGGCGCTACTTGAGACGGTCGAGCAGGGTATCGAGTTCGCCCGCGTTCGGGTAGTCGATGACCACCCGCGCGCGCCCGCCGCGCTGTGAGCGCACCGTGACCTTGGCCCCAAGGGATTCACCCAACTCGCGCTCGAAGCGCACCAGCCGGTTGCTCTGGCGCGGCGCGGCGTCGACATCCTTTTCGGCCATCGCCGAGGCGACCAGCGCCTCGGTCTGGCGCACAGTCAGCTGACGCGCGGCCACGCGCGCGGCCAGATCGGCCTGCAGCGCGCTGGGCGCGCCCAGCAGCGCGCGTGCATGGCCCATCTGGATATCGCCCGCGCGTAGCAGCGCCTGCGCCTCGGGCACCAACTCGGACAGCCGCAACAGATTGGACACGCTCGCGCGCGAGCGCCCTACGGCCTGGGCACAGGCCGCATGGGTCATGCCGCATTCGTCGATCAGACGACGCAGCGCCGCGGCCTCTTCCAGCGGGTTGAGGTCCTCGCGCTGAATATTCTCGATGAGCGCGACCGCCATCGCCGCTTCGTCGGCCATCGGCCGGACCACCGCGGGCACCGTAGCCAACCCGGCCAGACGCGCGGCCCGCCAGCGCCGCTCGCCGGCGACGATTTCGTAGCCGCCCTCGGCTTCGCGCACGACCAGCGGCTGAACCACGCCCTGGGTACGAATCGATTGCGCGAGCGCCTCCAACGCCTCAGCGTCCATATCGCGACGCGGCTGATAACGCCCTGGACGCAGGGCATCGAGCTCGAGCTCGACGAGTTCGCTTGCGCTATCCGGGGTATCGTCGAAATCGTTGGAGAGCAGCGATTCCAGGCCGCGCCCGAGTCCGCGTTTTTTTTGTGCCATAGCCCGATCTTGGTTGAGAGGTGCGCTCAGCCAGCGCTACGACGGCGCCGGCCGAACAACGACGACACCGCCCGGCGCGCGCCCTTGCGCGGCGCGTCGATCACTTCGCTGTCGTCGCGCCCGAGGATTTCGGCGGCCAGCTGACGATAGGCCACCGCGCCCGATGCCGTATTATCGTACTGCATGATCGGCAGCCCGTGGCTGGGCGCTTCGGCCAGGCGCACATTGCGCGGAATACAGGTTTCGTAGACCGCACTGCCGAAATAGTCGATCAGCTGGGCCGAGACATCGCCGGTCAGGCGATTGCGCGGGTCGTGCATGGTGCGCAGCACGCCTTCGATGATCAGCTCCGGATTCATCATCTTGCGCACGCTTTCGATGGTTTCCAGCAGATCGGACAGGCCTTCGAGGGCGTAATACTCGCACTGCATGGGGATGATCACCCCGCGCGCGGCGGCCAGCGCGTTGACGGTGAGCATGGACAGCGCAGGCGGACAGTCGATGATCACGTAATCAAAGCTGTCGGAAATCTCGGCCAGGGCCTGCTTGAGCGCAAGCCGGCCGTTCTTGCGATCGCGCAGGCCGACTTCGGCCGCGGTCATGTCGCCATTGGCCCCGAGCAGGAAGAACTGCCCGTCGAGCACCACCTGCAGCGCTTCGGAGACACCCTTGTCGCCGAGCAGAAAGTCGCAGACCGTGGCTTCGAGGGCGTTCTTGTCCACGCCCACGCCCATGGTGGCGTTGCCCTGCGCGTCCATATCCACCAGCAGCACGCGCTGTTCGGCCTCGGCCAGCGCGGCCGCCAGGTTGATACTGGTGGTGGTCTTGCCGACCCCGCCCTTCTGGTTGGCAATGGCGATGATGTTGCTCATGGCCGCTCAGTCTAATGGACTCGTGAATCGGATGTTATGCCTAACGTAGACTAGATCAGCCCCGGCTCCAGAATGGCCAGATGCCGATCGGCCTCCAGACCGGGTACGCGCAGCGCTACCGTGTCCACCGCGCGAAAATCCAGCGGCAGATCGGCCAGTTCTTCGGCAGGATCACGCCCCTTCATCAACAGAAAACGCCCACCCGGGGCGACCAGATGCCCGGCCAGGCGCGCGCAATCGCCCGCCGCGGCAAAGGCCCGACAGATGACGGTATCGAACTTGTCGGTGCTTTCCACGGCCTCGACGCGCTCCTGGATTACCGTGACGTTCTCCAGCTCGAGCCGCCGGCGCACGTGGCGCAGAAACGCCGCTTTCTTGCGGTTGGATTCGATCAGGGTCAGCGCCATGCGCGGGCGCGCGATCGCGATCACCAGCCCCGGCAGGCCCGGGCCCGTGCCGATATCGGCCACCGACGCGCCGGTGACGAAATCCAGCACCGACAGGCTGTCGAGCAGATGGCGGGTGACCATCGACAGCGGGTCGCGTACCGCAGTGAGGTTGTAGGTCGCATTCCAGGTCGACAGTTCGCGCAAATACGCGATCAATTGCGCCTGCGCGGCGGCTGTTACGTCCACCCCCAATGCGTCGATGCCCTCGGCCAGCCGCTGTTCGCAGGCGCGCCAATCCGTCATCGCCATGCTGCTCCCATCGTGATCCATCCCCTTGTCTGCCGTGCAGGATAGCGATTTTAGCCGCATGCTTGGTCGCCATGAACAATAGGCGTGTCGCACGGCGGTGTTTTACGCTGACCGCCCGCACCCGAATACGCCCCTTCGTCCAGCCCGCCTATGACCGACCCCCATGCCCGTACGCGCGATAGCGCCCGCCCCGAGGCCGTGGCCAAACGCCACACGCTGGGCAAACGCACCGCCCGCGAAAACATCGCCGATCTGTGCGATGCCGACAGCTTTCTGGAATACGGCGCGCTCGCGATCGCCGCGCAGCGCAGCCGACGCGCGCTCGACGAACTCGAACGCGACACGCCCGCGGACGGGCTGGTCGGCGGCGTCGGGCGCATCAATGGCGATTGTTTCGACAAGGCGCGCAGCCGCTGC
This sequence comes from Salinisphaera sp. T5B8, assembly GCF_040361255.1. Lineage (NCBI taxonomy): Bacteria > Pseudomonadati > Pseudomonadota > Gammaproteobacteria > Salinisphaerales > Salinisphaeraceae > Salinisphaera > Salinisphaera sp. T5B8. The sequence goes on from NZ_APNG01000013.1 coordinate 36,401, forward strand.
GTTGTCATGAGCTACGACTACACCGTGCTCGCCGGCACCCAGGGCTATCAGAACCATCGCAAGACCGATCGTCTGGTCGAGATCGCCCGGCGCGAAAAACTGCCGGTGGTGTTCTTCACCGAAGGCGGGGGCGGGCGCCCGGGCGACACGGACGCCGCACTCGTGGTCAATTCCGGGCTCGAGGTGACCAGCTTCTATACCTTTGCCCGCCTGAGTGGCGAAGTGCCGCTCATCGGCATCAACGCCGGGCGCTGTTTTGCCGGCAACGCGGCCTTTTTCGGCTGCTGCGATATCACCATCGCCACCCGCGATGCCAATCTGGGCATGGCCGGGCCGGCCATGATCGCCGGCGGTGGTCTGGGCGAATTCGCCCCCGAGGACATCGGCCCGGCCGACGAACAGGCTGCGATCGGCGTGGTCGATATCGTCGTCGACGACGAGGCCGAGGCGGTGACCACGGCCAAGCAGTGTCTATCGTATTTTCAGGGCCCGATCGCCGACTTTCGTGCCCCGCAGACAACGAACATCGGCGATCTCATGCCGGCCAACCGGCGTATGACCTACGACGTACGCCGTATCATCGCCGCGCTGGCTGATAGCGACTCGATGACCGAACTGGGCGCGACCCATGCGCCCAATCTGGTGACGGCCTTCATTCGTATCGCGGGCAAGCCGGTGGGCGTGATCGCCAACAACCCGCGCAGCCTGGCGGGCGCGATCGACAGCGCGGCCGCACGCAAGGCCGCCGCATTCATGCGCCTGTGCGATACCCACGGCATCGCGCTGCTTACGCTGTGCGACACGCCCGGCATCATGGTCGGCCCCGAGGCCGAAAAGACCGGCACGGTCGCCCATGCCGCGCAGCTGTTCATCGCGGGCGCGAAAGTCCGCGTGCCCTGGTATGCCATCGTGCTGCGCAAGGCCTACGGGCTGGGCGCCCAGGCCATGCTCGGCGGGCATCTCAAGCGGCCCGATTTCACCGTGGCCTGGCCCAACGGCGAATTCGGCCCGATGGGCGTGGAAGGCGCGGTGACGCTGGGCTTTCGACGCGAACTCGCCGCAATCGAAGACGAAACCGAACGCGCAGCGCGTTATCAACAGCTCGTGGATGGGCTCTACGAACAGGGCAAGGCCGAAAACGTGGCCAGCTATTTCGAAATCGACGACGTGATCGACCCGGCCGAATCCCGCCGCTGGCTTGCGGGGGCGCTTGGCAGCTAGCTTTCTAGTCCGCGAATGAACGCCAATAAACGCAAATAAGGCATCCGTTTAGTTGGCGCCACCGGGCTGGGTTTTATGAAAGAAGTGTCCGCAGATCGACGCCGATCCACACAGATGAAAAGCGGGGCGCGTCCTCGACGCTCGCTCAAGACCGGGGCGCCGCGCAAACCCGGCGCCGCCAGGCACTCGACCTGGATCTGTGTTGATCTGCGTCGATCTGCGGACAGTGCTTGTCCCGAATGCGCCGTACCGGGGACGCCGCGCTGAGTCGCGCTCTAAATCTGCGGATAACCCTACGTACAAAGCTCAGCACGCGGTGTGAATATCGGACCACCCGGCCTCGCGCGATCCGTCTTTCACCTTATTCGCGTGTCTTCGCGTCCATTCGCGGACTGGTTTACGAGATCGAAGCCCGTCAGCCGCCCGCTTCGATCTTTGCCCAGGTATCGCGTAGCGGCACGATCCGGTTGAACACCGGCTGCCCCGGCGCGTGATCGAAGCGATCGGCGACGAAATAGCCGATACGCTCGAACTGCACACGGTATTCGGGCTCGACCATGGCCAGATCCGGCTCGATCGTGCAGTTTTCGTACACGGTGAGCGAATCCGGGTTGAGGTCGTCGAGCATGTCGCGATCGCCGCGGCCGGGGTGTTCGGCAGCAAATAGCCGGTCGTACTGGCGCACGGTGGCTTTCTTGCCGTGGCTGGCCGATACCCAGTGGATCACGCCCTTGGGCTTGATGCCGTCGGCGGGATTGTCGCCCAGGGTGTCCGGGTCGTAGGTGCAGTGAACCTCCACGATCTCGCCGGCATCGTTCTTGATTACGTCGGTGGCTTCGATGACGTAGGCGTTGCGCAGGCGCACACGCTTGCCGAGCACCAGGCGCTTGTATTTCTTGTTCGCCTCTTCGCGGAAATCCTCTTTCTCGATCAGGATTTCGCGGGTGAACGGCAGGCTGCGCTCGCCCAGATCGTCGCGATTCGGATGGCCGGCGGCGACCAGCTGTTCGACGCCGTCTTCAGGGTAATTGGTGATTACGAGCTTGAGCGGGTCGAGCACGCACATCGCGCGCGGCGCGTTATTGTTCAAGTCGTCGCGGATGGCATGTTCGAGCATCGCGGCATCGACCACGCCATCGGTACGCGCCACGCCAATCGTTTCACAGAAGTTTCGGATCGCCGCCGGTGTATACCCGCGTCGGCGAATACCGGCGATCGTGGGCATGCGCGGATCGTCCCAGCCGTCGACGACGTGCTCGTCGATCAGCCGTTTGAGCTTGCGCTTGCTGGTAATGGTGTAGTTGAGATTGAGCCGGCCGAATTCGGTCTGTACCGGACGGGCCGGCACTGGCAGATGCTCGATGAACCAGTCATAGAGCGGGCGATGATCGGCGAATTCCAGCGTGCAGATGGAATGGGTCACGCCCTCGATCGCGTCCGACTGGCCGTGGGCGAAATCGTAGGACGGGTAAATGCACCACTTGTCGCCGGTTTGATGATGCGCAGCATGCCGGATGCGATAGATCACCGGATCGCGCAGGTTCATGTTGCCGGCGGCCATGTCGATCTTGGCGCGCAGCGAGGCCTGGCCTTCGCCGAATTCGCCCGCGCGCATCTGTTCGAACGCGGCGAGGTTTTCTTCCGGCGTGCGATCGCGATAGGGGCTATTCGTGCCCGGCGTGTTCCAGTCGCCGCGGTATTCGCGTGCCTGCTCGGACGTCAGCTCGTCGACATAGGCATCGCCGTTTTCGATCAGATGCAGGGCGTATTCGTAGAGCGTATCGAAATAGTCCGAGGTAAAACGAACATGCCCGTCCCATTCGAAGCCGAGCCAGTGCACGTCTTCCTGAATGGAATCGATATAGGCCTGTTCTTCTTTTTCCGGGTTGGTGTCGTCGAAACGCAGCCGGCAGCGCCCGCCGAAGTACTCGGCCAGGCCGAAGTTCAGACAAATGGATTTCGCATGGCCGATATGCAGAAAGCCGTTCGGCTCGGGCGGGAAACGGGTCACCACCTCGCCGACGTGGTCACCGCGCTCGATCTGCTCGGCAATCATGTTGCGTACGAAATTGTTGCCCCCGGCGTTGGAAGAATCGACTTCTTTGGGCATCGGTATCGGCGCTGGTGGTGAAAAAGCGCCCCTAGTATAGCGACCCGGAACAATCGATAAAGCTTGAACCCGGCAACGATTTCGCGCCGTGACCACACCCGGGCGCCCGGCAATGGGGCGAAACCGCCCGAGACCGTCGATCCGGCGTGAGCCCGGCTGAGGGCGGCATGGCACATACGCTTTGCGCAATGGCGCTTGGCCCCGGCGGCAGCGCCGGTTGGGCATCGATAACGGGAGCGGCCAGGGCCAATCGGCAGACGGTTCGTTCCACCGAGGCCAACAGCGCACATGGGCGCAAGCAGCCGCTATGATCGCGACTGTAGTCGAACAGCCGGGCGGGCGCCTGGGTGGCGGTCCGCGACCATACGTTGCGAACCGCGACCGCCAACGTGGCTGAGCAGGCCGCGCCGTGCGCTGATCGTCTATTCATTTGCCGGGCCGGCCGCCGCTGCGCCAAACCGGCACAGCTGACGGGGGCGACGCGTGAACAAAGCGGCCTGGGTCTTTGCAACGTTATGGTTGTGGTCGCTTTCGCTGGCCGCGCTCGCGACGCCGCTGCAGATCGGCCCGGATATCGCCTATACCGTGGTGGCGGACCCACACGGCCGTTACGACCTCGATAGCGCACGCCAGCGTCTACTGGCACCCGCCAGCGTGCCGCAACGACAGGTATTCGCCCGCGATTACACCACGGCTGCCTACTGGCTACGGTCGGTGCTGCCGCGCAGCGCATTCCACGGATCGGCGCTGTGGATGGAAATCAAACCCAGCTTCGTCGACGACGTTCAGTTATTTTATCGCCCGCTGGGCAGCGACGGCCCCTGGCAACATCGCACCACCGGCGACAACGCCCGCATGCCACGATCCGACCTGGACTATCGGTTTCCGGTATTCGTGATTCCGGCCTTGCCGGCTGACGCATCCGGTTACGAGATCATTTTTCGGGTGGCCAATCGCGGTCCGTTGCTGCTGCGCCCGACGCTCTGGCAGCCCGCGGCCTTTGTCAGCGATGCCGCACGCTCGAGCGCCTGGCAAGCCTTCTATTTCGGCCTGGCATTCTTCTCGACGCTGGCGGCCGTGACCTTGGGACTGGTCTTCAAAAGCCGGTTATTCTGGTCGGTCGCCGCACTGGCCGGGCCATATCTGCTGCTGGCCTGCCTGGAAGGCTATGCCGCCTGGCTCGTGCCGCAAGCAGGGCGCTGGCTACAGGACATGCTCACCGCGGCGCTCACCTTGTTGCTGTACCCGTGCCTGCTCTGGGCGCCGGTCGAGGCGCTCGATATCCGGCACCGCCGGCCACGGCTCTATCGCCTGTTCGGCATCACCTGCGGCTTGTTCGCGTTGTTGCTGATCTTTTCCATTGGCACGGATTTCTATCCGAACGCGATTCGTATCCAGACCGTGGTGTTCGCTGCGACCTCGCTGGCCTTGTTCTGGGCGGCGATACACATTCTGCGCAACGAACGGCCCGATCTGTCGACCGTGCTGCTCAGCCTCGGCCCCTTCGCCATGCTCGCCGTGTCGTTTCTGGGCATGCTCTCACTGCGCGAAATCGTGCCTTACCGGCTGACCCTGTATACCGTATGGCAGTACGTGCTCATGGCGAACATGCTGTTGGTGATGGTGGTGGCCTTGATCCAGGTTCGTAAACAACGCCAGCAGGCGCTGGCCAGCCAGCGCCTGGAAGCGGATCTGCGTATCGAGCGCGAAGCCCGTTTTCGTCAGCGCCAGTTCCTGGGCATGGTCGCCCACGAGTTTCGAACCCCGATGGCGGTGATTTCGGCGTGTCTGGCCAATCTGAACGCACAAACCGACGATCGCGCGGCGTTGCGCAAACGCCATGAGCGCATTGCACGGGCAACCGAACGGCTGGTCCAACTCACCGACACCTGTCTGGCCGATGCGCGTCTGGCCGCCGACCGGCTCTTGGTCGACCGGCGCGACGTGTCGCTGACCGCCCTGATGACCTCGGCGGCCTCGCTGGTGGACGTCAGCGACCGGCATAGCTGGCGCCTGAGCTTTGCCGGCATCGATATCGACGAGGCCGCGCCGGTCAACGACCGCGCCTTCGTGGACGACGCGCTGCTGCGTATCGCGATTTCCAATGTCGTCGACAACGCCGTGAAATATACCGCGGGTGGGCGAATTCAAGGCGACGTGTCGCGGGCGAACGGCCACTGGCGGATCGCCATCGCGGACAACGGGCACGGCATTGCCGCACAGGCCGTGGCCACGCTATTCGAGCGCTTCAGTCGCATGCCGCAACCCGAACATACGGTGCGTGGCTTCGGCCTCGGCCTGCACGTCAGTCGCCAGATCGCACGCGCGCATGGCGGCGAGCTGGCACTGGAGAGAAACACACCGCAAGGCTGCCTGTTCGTGTTCACCCTGCCCATTGTCGATTCGAGTCGTACCCATGACGCCCTCGGCTGAAACCCGTCTGGCGATCGTCGAGGACAACGAAGACCTGCGCGAGGAGCTGCTGTATTTCCTGCGCCATCGCGGCTTCAGTGTCTGGGGCGCGCACAGCGCGGAAGCGTTCTGGAAACAGCTGCACCGCTCGCCGGTCGATATCGTGCTCATCGATCTCGGCCTGCCGGGCGAGAACGGCTTCGGCATTGTGGAATATCTCTACGAACTCGGCGGTTACGGTCTGATTGTGGTCACCGCGCACGGCGCCGAGCGCGACCGGCTGCGCGCACTCAACCTGGGCGCCGACTTTTTTCTGGTCAAGCCGGTGAATTTCGCCCAGCTCAGTACACGCATCGACGAACTGGCCAAGCGCCTGGCCCTGAGCAGCGCCGAACACGACACGCCCGGGCTGGCGTATTCCCTGGATGCAGGCTGGGCGCTGGCGGCGGTCGAATCGCAGCTGCGCTCGCCGGCCGGGCGCTCGCTCGACCTGTCGCCCAAGGAGCTGGAGCTGCTGCGTATTCTCCTCGGCGGGCCCCAGCAGGTGGTAACCAAACAGGCGCTGCACGATCTGTTGTTCGCCCATGCACCCGATGAGGATGTTCACCGAATCGACGTCATTCTCAGCCGGCTGCGGCAAAAAGCCCGCGAACAGGGCATGCAACTGCCGATTCGATCGATATTCGGCCAGGGGCTGGTTTTCGCGGCGTCGGCGACGTTTTACGAACCCCCGAATTAACCCGGCCCGGATAGACGATTTTTCGGGGTGCACCCGCGTAGGCGACCGCTTGCGCGCCGCCGTGAACAGCGTTGAAAACAGCTGACCCGGGCCGCTGTTTTGGTGCCGCACGACTAATAGCCTGAAGCCGGTGCGCGTGGCGCACCGGCCTATCGACATCGAGGCGATGCGTTATTGGCTGGTCTGGCGTTTCGCGGGCGATTTGCGCCGCTGGGCGGTGCTTTTTTTCTTCGCCGGCGCCTTGGCCTCGTCCTTGGGCTTGTCTTTCGCCCCGGTATCGCGGTTGCCATAGGTGTCGCGCAGCTCATCGAGCGTTTCGCCGGCGTAGACGGCCAGCCGCTGCATCGAAGGTAGCGTCTCGCGACAACCGATGAAGCCGAAACCCAGCGTATCGGCATAGCCATGGACAGTGATATTGAGCGCTTGCCCGTGGGTGACCAGCGAGGTGGGGTAGAAGGCTTCCATTTCCGCGCCGTGGATATACAGCGGGCCTTCCGGTCCCGGCAGATTCGATACCGTGACATTGAACACCGGCCGCGTACGCCCGCCCATGCCGGTGACCAGCGACAGTACATAGGGCGCCATGAGCGCGATCGTGTACTGGGTGATGGCGGCCGCCGAGAGCTTGCCGAGTTCGGTCTTGGCCCGCCGGGTCGAGCGCGCGACCGCTTCCAGACGCTGGGCAGTGGATTCGATATCGGTGCCCAGATTGGCCACGATGAAGGTCAGCGCATTACCGGCCTCCTGATCGTCGGCCGGGCGTATCGATACGGGGATACCCGCGGTCAGCGGCTTGTCCGGCAGTTCGCCGATCTCGCGCAGATAACGGCGCAGTGCGCCGCCGCAAATCGTGAGTACGATGTCATTGACCGTCACCCCGGCATTCTCGGCCAGACTGCGGAACTCGGTCAGCGAATACAGCTGGGTGGCATAACGACGCTGGGATTGAATCCGCGTATTCAGAATCGACGAGGCCGAGGAAAACGGCAGTCCCGCGGTGCCGGTTTCCGAGCGCGCACTTTTGAGCATGCTGCGCACCACGCGCGCAAAACCCGGCAACGAGCCGACCTGCTCGGCCGCGCCGCCCATCAATTCCGCAACCGCGCGGTACAGGCCCGGCCGCGTTTCGCCGGGCGAACGCTTGCGGCGTTTTTTCGGCGGCAGCGCCCAGAACGGGGGGCGTTCGGTGTCGTTCGGATCGTCGGTCAGCGCCTTGGCCAACTGGCGCATGCCGGCCACGCCGTCGATCAGCGAATGATGCAGCTTGATATAGACGGCAAAGCGATTGCCCTCGAGGCCTTCGATGAGATGCGCTTCCCACGGCGGACGCTTGAAATCCAGCGGGTGGCTATGCAGACGCGATGCCAGCTCACCGAGCTCGCGTTCGCCGCCGGGCGCGGGCAACGCCGAGTGGCGAAAATGGTATTCGACATCGATTTCGTCGAGCAGCTCCCATTCGGGGGCGACCGTACGCAGCGCACCGGAGCGCAACCGATGATTCCAGGGCGAATAGGCCTTCGAGAACTGGTGATAGTGCTCGACGATACGCCGCGGCAGATCCTTGGGTGCCCCCTCGGGGATCTGGAAGGTCAGCAGGCCGCCGACCTGCATGGGCGCGTTTTCCGTTTCCACATTGAGCCAGGCCATATCGACCAGGTTCAGGCGTTTTGTCTCCATCAACGTGTCTCCTTTTCGCACGCAATGCCGGGCATCTATATCACTGCGGGGATGCCTTGCCGGCCGCGACTCAAGTCTACGCCGTCGCGGAATGTGAAAATAGATATTTTTATTATCGGCACTGCATCGTTACGCCTGGCCGCCGGACATTCGGCGCCCGGCCCTACTGTGCGCTCTTTTCAGGGCTTTCGCATCCGGATGATTGCATACGCGAAAAGGCGCGCGACGCCATCGCAGCATCGCGCGCCCGTCACGTTCGCAAAAGGTTGCCGCGGTATGCGGCACGCGGGTCATCGCCGGGTGATCAGCCGATGGCAGCAACGATGAACAGCGCCAGCACACAGGCCAGACCGCCAAACCACACCATGCTGCGCAACGTGGCCCGGTCGCTGATATAGCACCAGCCGTAGACCAGCCTCAGCACGATGAACAACACCGCGAAGAAGTTGATCGCGCCAATCGAGCCGCCGGAGATCACGGCGATGATCACCGCCGCAGCAAACGGCGGAAACGCTTCGAAAGAATTCAGCTGCGCCCAGTAGGCGCGTTTCTGTGCGCCGTCGCTGAGCTGCTCCAACCATTGCCGCGGGTAGCGATTCTCCTCCAGCCCCATCTTGTTGCGGCCGGCCAGCTTGGCATAAAGCACGAAGCCGAACGGCATGAGCGCGGCAACGAGCACGCACCAGTAAGCCAGAACCATCGTCATCTCCTTTCGTTATTGTCGATCGATGCTGCACCAGCCTACCGGCGCATGCCGTGCATGCGTCTAGGCGCCCCGCTGGTCGATGGGCCGGAAATCACGCACTTCCGGGCCGACATATTCCGCATTCGGGCGGATCAGGCGGTTGTCGGCACGCTGTTCAAAGATATGCGCCCCCCAGCCGGTCAGCCGCGAGATCACGAAAATCGGCGTGAACAGCTGGGTGGGAATGCCCAGGAAGTGGTAGGCCGTCGCATGATAGAAGTCGGCGTTGGGGAACATGCCCTTCTCGTCGTGCATGACCTGCTCGAGACGCTCGGAGATCGCGTACAGGTTCTGCTTGTAGGGGTCATCGCCGGCGAGCTTCTTCGACCATTCCTTGATGATGCCGTTGCGCGGATCGGCCTTTTTATAGACACGATGGCCGAAGCCCATGATCTTTTCCTTGTTCTCCAGCATCTTCTTGAGACCGGCTTCGGCGTCGTCCGGGTCCTTGAAGGTCTGGATCAGTTCCATGGCCTTTTCGTTGGCGCCGCCATGCAGCGGCCCGCGCAGCGCGCCGATCGCGCCGGTGACCGCCGAGTAGAAGTCCGACAACGTCGCGGTGATCACGCGGGCAGTGAACGTCGAGGCGTTGAACTCGTGCTCGGCATAGAGGATCAGCGACGTCGACATGCACTTGATGGCGTCTTCGCTGGGTTTTTCCCCGTGCAGCAGATGCAAAAAGTGGCCGCCGATCTTGTCGTCGTCGGTATCCACATCGATGCGTTTGCCGGATTCCACGAAGTGATACCAGTACATCAGCATCGACGGAAAGCTCGCCAGCAGCCGATCGGCCACGTCGTTCTGCTGCTTGGCGGCATCGTTTTCCTGTTCGATGGTGCCCAGCACCGACGCACCCGTGCGCATGACGTCCATGGGATGGGTGTCGCGCGGCAACACCTCAAGCGCGGTCTTCACGCCATCGGGCAGGCCACGCATGCCGGCCAGCCGCTTTTTGTAGTCGTCGAGCTGGCTTTGCGTGGGCAGCTCGCCGTAGAGCATGAGATAGGCGACTTCCTCGAATTCGGCCTTGGCGGCCAGATCCTCGATCAGATAGCCGCGATAGGTCAGGCCAACACCCTTCTTGCCGACCGTACAGATCGCCGTCTTGCCGGCGGTGACACCGGCCAGGCCGGCCGTATTTTCAGTCTTGCTCATTGCCCGAAACTCCTGGGATTGTTCTTGAATCGACGTGTGGCTTGCGCCGTTGTCATGCCTGGATATCGACGACCGTACGGCCGGTGTTTTCACCCGCCATGATGGTGTCGCACACGCCGTGAACGTCGGCCAAGCCTACGGTTTGTGTCGCGATCGTGTCCAGATGTGCCGGCTTCTGGTTGCCCGAGAGCATGCCCCAGATTTCTTCACGCCAGGTATTGGGGCATTCCACCGAATGAATGCCCAGCAGCGATACGCCGCGCAGGATGAACGGCATCACCGTGGTCGACAGCTTGGGCCCGCCGGCCAGACCGATCGCGGCCACATTTCCGTAGGGCTGAACCTGGGCCACGATATTGGCCAGCAGATCGCCGCCGACTGCGTCGATTGCGCCGGCATACACCGGCTTGCCCAGCGGCTTGCCGTCGAGATCGAGCGCGTCCGGGGTGATCACATCAGTCGCGCCGAGCTTCTTGAGGAAGTCGCCTTCGGCGTCGGCCTTGCGCGATACGGCCACGACTTCATAGCCGGCCTGGGCCAGGATATCGATCGCGAACATGCCCACACCGCCGGTCGCGCCGGTCACCAGCACCGGCCCGTCCTCGGGTTTCTGGAAGTTGTCGGTCATGCGCTTGACCGCCATGCCGGCAGTAAAACCGGCCGTGCCCAGCGCCATGGTCTGCCACAGCGTCAGCCCGTCGGGCTTTTTGACCACGCACTCGGCGGGAATACGCACATATTCGGCCAGGCCGCCGTCGCGGGTTTCGCTCATGAACCACCCGGTGACCACCACTTCGTCGCCGGGCGAGAAGCGATCGTCGTCGCTGGATTCGACCACGCCGGCGACATCGATGCCGGCATTGAGGGGGCGTTTGCGCGCGATCTTGCCCTTGCCGGTGATCGCGAGCGCATCCTTGAAGTTGAGCGAGGAGTAGTGCGACTTGATGACGACATTACCGTCGCTGAGCTCGTTGAGCTCCATGTCGGTGATATCGGCGCTTGTGCCGTTGTCGGTATCGACGATGCGCAGTGCTTTCATTTTTGGCCTGTTCGTGACTAAGAACTCAGGCCGCCGTTTGTATCATATTGAACGACTGTTCGCCGTCGCTTGAGGCCTTGCGGACTCGGGCGTAGGCTTGCCGGGGTTTAATTTCCAACGAGAACGATTCATGAGCGATAACGTATACAAATCCGTGGAACTGACCGGCTCCTCGGAAACCAGCCAGGAAGACGCCGTGCGCAAGGCGATTGCCGAAGCCTCGAAGTCGATCGCGAACATGCGCTGGTTCCAGGTCACCGGCGTGCGTGGACATATCGAAAACAACGAAGTCGCCCACTGGCAGGTGTCGGTGAAGGTCGGCTTCACCCTCGAAGACAAGGCCGGTTAACCGCTGCTACGGGAGTTGGGGCGTGGATAGAGGATCCGACTCGATGACTGACGACGCTCCAAGCCCGTGGCAGGGCGAGCTCGACCGGCGCGATCTCATCGAAGAGAACGCGCCGGTCGATCCGCTGGCCCTGTTCGACGACTGGTATCGCCTGGCCCAGACAGCGGCCATGGTCGAGCCCACCGCCATGACCCTGGCCACGGTCGATGCCAGCGGCCGGCCTTCGGCGCGCATCGTGCTGCTCAAGGGCTTCGATGCCGATGGGTTTCGTTTCTATACCAACTACCTCAGCCGCAAGGGCGAAGCGCTGGCCGCGAATCCGCAGGCCGCGCTGGTGTTCTGGTGGGAAGCGCTGGAACGCCAGGTGCGTATCGAAGGCCGGGTGCACAAGCTCGATGCCAGCGCATCGGATGCCTATTTCGCCCGTCGTTCGCGCGGTAGCCGCCTGGGCGCGCACGCTTCACCGCAAAGCCGTGTGATTGCCGACCGCGCCGAACTCGAACAACGCGTGGTCGATGTCGAAGCCCGGTTTGCCGAGCAGGACGTCCCGCGCCCCGATCATTGGGGTGGCTATGCGCTCGTACCGGATATGTTCGAATTCTGGCAGGCCCGGCGCAGCCGCCTGCATGACCGGCTGCGTTATCAGCGCAGTGCCGAGCACTGGCATATCGACCGGCTCGCCCCCTAAAACGACACCGCGAGCGTGCGCGACCGTCACCCTGCGAATTGGGTACAGTCTGTGTGCTTGAACCGTCGCCGATACCGCTCGCCCTATGGAACCGATGCTATGACTTTGCGCATGCGCGTGCCCCGTTTCGTACTGCTCGCTTTCGCAAGCGCCATGCTGGCGCTCGCCCTGGGCACGGGCGCGGCACAGGCCGCGATCTACAACATGCCGCCCGAAGGCTCGGACATCGTCGGCAAGTTGCAACACATCAAGACCTCGGCCGACGACACCTTCGTCAAGCTCGCGCGGCGCTATAACGTCGGCTATCGCGAACTGCGCCTGTCCAATCCCGATGTCGATCCCTGGCTGCCTGGCGAGGGCACGCCGATGGTGATTCCCACCCGCTACGTGCTGCCCAACGTGGCGCGCAAGGGCATCGTCATCAACATTCCGGAAATGCGGCTGTACTACTTCCCGCCGGCGGGCAGCGAATATGCGGGCAAGGTGGTGACCTACCCGCTGGGTATCGGTCGCGAGGGCTGGTCCACCCCGCTGGCTAAGACCACGATCGTGCGCAAGAAAGCCGACCCGACCTGGACGCCGCCGGCCTCGATCCGTGCCGAACACGAAAAAGCCGGCGATCCGCTACCGGCAGTGGTGGCCGCCGGCCCGGACAATCCGCTGGGCCAGCATGCGCTGTATCTGGGCCTGCCGTCCTACCTGCTGCATGGCACGAACAAGCCGGCCGGTATCGGCTTGAAGGTCTCGCACGGCTGTATCCGGCTTTACCCGGAAGATATCGCGTCACTGTTCGCGCTGGTGCCCACCGGCACGCCGGTCAACATCGTCAGCGAGCCCTACAAGATGGGCTGGGAAGGCAATACGCTGTATATCGAAGCACACCCGCCGGATGCCAACGGCGACGCGCCGGTGCGCTCGTTCACGCCCTGGGTGGAAAGCCTGATCTCGGCGACGGCCGATCACCCCAAGGCGCCGATCGACTGGGATCGTGCCCAGGCCGTGGTCGAAAAGGCCGACGGCATGCCCGAACCGATCGGAATCAATATCGACGGGCGCTGACGTACGCCTTACCGGCCGATCTCACAGCCGGCGACCAAAAAAAACCCCGCACAAAGGCGGGGTTTTTTCGTGCGACGGCGCGAACGCCGTCAGCGCTCGCGCGCTTACTTGCGCTGCGAGGACTCGAACATACGCTCGATGCGCTGCGAGTTCGCCTGGGCGGCGGACTTGGCTTCCTGCGCGGTCTGCATGGCGCGGTTGGCCGTGCGCTGCGCTTCATTGGCAGTCGACTGGGCGGATTCGGCCTTGCGCATGGCCTGATCGACCTGCGACTGCATGCCGTCGGTGTTGCTCGCGCAACCGGCAGCAGCAGCGACAACGCCAACAACAAACGCGGATTTCAGCAGCGTCTTGGTCATAGTAAGACTCCTGTCTTTCATTTCTTGCATATAACGTCAGGCCAACCGCCTGACAAGGCGCGTATAAGCTATCACAGCCATACACTTTTGTAGATTACATTGTACAGCTGGAAAAACAATTTCTTGTGCATGGCGGCGTTGCGCGCGAGCATGCGCGCCAGACCTGCACGGCAACGAACTCGCCCATGACAGACTCCGCCATTATCTTCGATGAAGTCGTGAGCACCAACGGCAAGCGCATCGGCCATGTCACGCTCAATAATACCAGCGCACTCAATGCCTTGACGCTCGACATGCTCGAGCCGCTACACAAGCAGCTCACGGCCTGGGATACCGATGCCGAGATCGCGGCGATCTTCATCGATGCCAACGGCGACAAGGCCTTCTGCGCGGGCGGCAATATCGTCGCGCTCTACAAGGGCATGACCGGCCAGGGCGATCCCGATTATCCCGACCGTTTCTTCACCCTCGAATACCGGCTGTGCCACGCCATCCACATGCTGGCCACCCCCTGTATCGCCTGGGGCAATGGTCTGATCATGGGCGGCGGCATGGGCGTGTTTTCGGCGGCCTCGCACCGTATCGTGACCGCTACATCGACCCTGTCGATGCCGGAAATCAAGATCGGCCTGTTCCCCGACTGCGGTGCGACCTGGTTTTTCAACCGCCTGCCCGGCCGGCTCGGTCTGTTCGTGGCCCTGACCGGCGCCAGTCTCGAGGCCCAGGACGCGCTGCTGGCCGGCCTGGCCGATCGCGCCATCGATCACGACGCCAAGGATACGGTCTTCGATGCGCTGACCCGGATTACCGACTGGAACCAGCCCCATGCCGCGGTCGACCGCGTGTTGCGCCAGCATGCCCGCGAATACCCGGCCGCACTCGGCGAATCGAAGCTGCTCGAACACGCCATGACCATTCGCGAGGCCACCGATGCCGCCACGCTGGCGGGCATCGTCGCGGCCATCCGCAAACTCGCCGAGGCGGACGACCCGTGGCTGGTCGAAGCCGCGACCAATCTCGACGGCGGCTGCCCGGTCACTGCCCATCTGATCTATCGCCAGCTGCGGGATGGGCGCTATCTATCGCTCAAGCAGGCCGTGATGCGCGAACTCAAGATGGCACTGCAGTGTGCTCGCCATCCCGATTTCGCCGAAGGCGTACGCGCGCTGCTGGTGGACAAGGATCGCGAGCCGCAGTGGATTTTCGAATCGGTCGCCGCCGTACCGGCCGACTATATCGACGCGCATTTTCGCGCCCCCTGGGACGGGGACCACCCGCTGCGTGATCTGCCCGACGTCAAACCCTGAGACGAATCGATCGAATCGTTCTCGAGAGTGGACGCGGCTTTGCAGGTGGCGTGGCCGCGGCTCGTGGGTCGAACGGTTCGGTTTTAACCGCAGATTTAGGCAGATCGACGCAGATTAAGAAAGGGCTTGGTGCGAGGCCTTGGACGTTCGGGCAGCGGCTGGCCACCGTGAGCATCGCGGCGTTAGGCTAGCCGCTTGTGATGAATCAATCACCGAAGCCGGCTTATCGGCGTGTCTTTTATGACACGCACGGAATCAGGCTGGGTCGAACGGTTCGCTTCTTTAAGCTGCAGGATTGACGCAGCTCTAGCATCGTGGGTTTGCGGCCACGGCCGGGGTCGGCGCTCCCGGTTGGCTGGCAGGGAAAGACCGGCAAGCACCTTGTCGGCGTCGCTTATCCGATCTGCGACCATCTGCGTCGATCTGCGGACAGATGCCTGCCCAGTCGGGCGGTAACTTCGCGTAGACCTCATGTTCGGGCGGCTCTTCGAACGGGCGCCGCAGGATGGCGGGCAGACGCTCGATCTCGCTGTAGTCGCCTTCGTCGGCGCGGGCGGTGGCGCTCTGGGCCAGATAGTTACGCAGCACGTACTTGGGGTTGGTCAGGCGCATACGCTCGGCGCGGGCGGCTGTCGTGGGCGTCGGTGTGACCCAGGCGCTCGCGACTCCGCGATCGACAAATTCGTCGACAAACGGTGCATTGCTCGCGCCGGGCGCGGCCTAAACATGGCCCAGCGCACGAAATATGCGCATGAAACCGGCGCCGTCCGCGGCCCTCGGGCGTAGCAGCTCGGCGACGAGTTCACGATCGCCCTGGCGGGCGGCAACTGGCACGCGCCGGCACGGGCCTACGCGCTCGACGCGAACAATCGTCGCGCGGGTGCCGGCTTAATCGCGTTCGTCGTCGCTCGCCGGTTCGCAATAGGTCGCATTCGGGTCGCCACTGCCATCCTGGATCGGCACTTCGCGCGAGTCAGCACGCGCACGGCATTCAGCCTGACGACGCGAGGCCTCGACGCGCCGGCGTTCGCGCTCCAGCTCGTAGGTCTTGCGTGCGTTTTGCAGCCGTTCGATATCGGTGGAGAGCGTATCGTCTTCGCGATTGCTGGCCCCGCCCGGGCGCTGTGGCTCGCCCACGGCCTCGAAGGCATCGACGGGTTCGTCCAGCGGATTCGGCGGTGGCGGCTCGGGATCGCTGGCGCAGCCACTCAGCCCGATGCAGGCAACCGCAGCCACCAGTGCCAGCGCAGGTAAATACGGAACGGCCATCACGTTTCCCCCAATAAGTATTTGTGGATAAAAGTCTAGAACAAAACGCGGCTTACAGGGGGCAATGCGCTCGTCATCCCGCGCGCATGCCGAAAAACGATAAGATCGCGTTTCGAATCGAGCCCGCGAGTTTTCATGCAGAAGCTTCATGTCGCCCAGGTCTTCGCCGTCGATGCCGGGACCGCTTTCGATGTCATCAGCGACCATGCCGGCTATGCCAGCCTGCCCGGCGTACGCCGGGCCTGGCTGCGCCGCGAAGGCGATGCGCACCGCGACGGCGTCAACGCCGAACGGGTCATCGATCTGGGGCTGGCGCGTATCGTCGAGCGTATTACCGAATACGAGCCGGGGGTGGCACTGGGCTATCGCATCATCGCCTCGCCGTTGCCGATCGTGCATCACGGCGCGCGCCTGACCTTCGAAGCGCTCGAGGGCGCCACGCCGCGCACGCGGGTGCACTGGCATTCGACACTGGAGGCGGTCACGCCGCTGGTAGGCCGCGGCGTGGAGTTCGCCGTGGCCCGACAGATGGCCGTGGCCTATCGACTGGCACTGATGATCTGGGCACGGCGGCTGCGTTGAGCCGCCCGGGCTTTATCCCCGCGCATTGCGCTCGCGCAGGGCATCACGAATTTCGGTGAGCAGGGTTTCCTGCACCGAGGGGGCGGGTGGTGCGCTGGGCGCTTCGGCTTCCTTGCGCTTGAGCGAGTTCATGGCCCGCACCACGACGAACATCGCAAACGCCACGATCACGAAACTGATCACCGTCTGTACGAACGCGCCGTAATTGAGGGTCACTGCCGGCGTTTCGCCCACGGCCTGGCGCAGGGTCACACTCAACCCGGAAAAATCCACGCCGCCGATCAGCAGCCCCAGCGGCGGCGAGATGATGTCGGCGACCAGCGACGACACGATCTTTCCGAACGCCGAACCGATCACCAGCCCCACGGCCAGATCGATGACATTGCCGCGCACGGCGAATGCCTTGAACTCAGTCAACAAACCCATGATTCGCCCCGATGTTTGCAACGCGTATGCGTCGCTGCGAATCATAGTCCGTGCGCTGTGCCTGCGGCAGTATTATTCCCAGCCAATCGGCTCGTAACCCTGTTCGGCCAGGCAGCGATTCACATAGCCACGATAGACCGGCGCCGGATCATTACGGTCGAACATGCCGCGAATCAGCCCGGCGGTGGCACCGCCGGCCGCCCCGGCGATCGCGCCCCGAGTGGCGCTGCCATAGATCGCGCCGCCGACAGCACCGCCCGCACCGCCGATCGCACCGCTTTCGGCCGTGCGTCGGGCGACATCGCCGTGGGAATAATCCAGCCCGGCCGCATCGGCGCGTCGCATGCAGGCCTCGATGGCCTGCTGACCGGCCGCCTCACCACGTTGCTGCAGGGTGGCGTTGGGATAAAGCACCGGTTTCTGGCTGGCACAGGCCGTCAGCGCCAGCAGCGCCGCCGTAGCCAGTCCGAAACGCCATGATCTTGCTTGCATCAGTTTTGCCTCGCTTGGCTGGCGTAGGTCGTATGCAGGTAGCGCACGATATCGTCCGATTCGTACATCCGCGTATCGGTATTGGGGTCGATCAGGTACGGCACCTGCAAGCGCCCGGTCTGTTCCATCATCTGCTTGCGATTACGCCCTTCGACCGGCGTATCGGCAAAGAACTTTTCGCGCACCCAGGGCGGGCCCATATCGGCATTCACCGCCTTGCCCATATTGCGCAGTACATAGGCCAACTCCAGTTCGCACAGCGTTTCGCGCACGATGCGCGAAAACGGGCTGGATTCGAAGCTGTAGAGCTCCAGCGGCTGCGCCGGGCCGTCGCCGCCACCTTGCGCACGCGTGCCGGCAAAGCCGCGCAGTGCGCTGGCCGCGCTGGAGCCCAGTTGTGCGCGCCGACCCGGCGCGCTGGCCTGACGGCGATGTCCCGTGCCGTAGTGCGCGCGCAGATGGGCGATGATATCGGCCGATTCGTAGAGCACGTCGCCGGTGTTGTCGTCGACGAGCAAGGGGAACTGCATGCGCCCGCCCACGCGTTCGGCTTCGGGCCGCCAACGGCTGCCACCGCGCGGACAGGGATAGATCACCGCATCCAGATCCAGCTCGGTGAGCGTTTCGCGCACCAGCCGACAGAACGGGCAACCTTCGTATTCGTAGAGTTTGAGCATTGTTTCCGGCTGACGCGATGTGCGTGCCGCCCTAGGGCGTGTCGTCATGAGATAAGGCGGCGCATCGGCGGCCAAGCCGCGGCAAGACAAGGCATCGCGAGCGTCGCGTGGTTGTTCCACGTAAGCGAGCGATAACGCAGGATTGCCGGGGCTTGGCCGTCGACCCTCCGGGTTGTCCGCGCCGGACGCGCCATGCGGCGTTGCGGGCCTTGACCGTGGCGGGCCACGCTCGGCGGCCCGCGCCTTGCCTGACACGCCCGGCGCGGGCAATGCGACGTCATATCTCATGATGACACGCCCTTGTACCACGCCAACCGCGGGCCGTGCTCGCGAGCGTGGACGTGAGTGCATTGATCAACTGCATCCCGGCGTCTCGTTGCATCGAAAACACGTAGTTTACGCGTGCTTTCGTGCGCCAGGCTGAACGCCGCGACTTGTCCGCGCGCGCGCATCTGGCCAGAATCCGCGGCCCGCGCCACTCTTTGCACGAATCGGGCCGAAACGATGGACAAGCACGACTTCGACTACCACCTGCCGGCCGAGGCGATCGCCCAAACGCCGCTGGCCGAGCGCAGTGCCTCGAAGCTGCTCACCCTCGACCGGCACACGGGCGCGCTCGTCGATGGCCGTATCCGCAACCTGGTCGCGCGTCTCGCGCCGGGCGATCTGCTGGTATTCAACGATACACGCGTGCTCGCCGCGCGCCTGTTCGGCCACAAGGCCAGCGGCGGCGCGGTCGAGGTGATGCTCGAGCGTATTCTCGATTCCAGGCGTATTTCGGCCAAGATCCGGGCCAACAAACCGCCGCGGGCGGGCACCGTAATCGAAATCGGTGAGACCACGCTGCAGGTCGAAGCGCGCGAAGGCGAGCTGTATACGCTCGTTCAGACGAGCGGCGCGTCCATCGCCGACATGCTCGACCGCCACGGCCACGTACCGCTGCCGCCGTATATCCGGCGCGAGGACACGCCGGCCGATCGCAGCCGTTACCAGACCGTCTGGGCACGCCACGACGGCGCCGTGGCCGCACCGACCGCCGGGCTGCATTTCGATGACGCCCTGCTCGCCGCACTGAAAGCCCAGGGGGTGGAATTCGGCTATGCCACGCTGCATGTCGGCTCGGGTACCTACCAGCGCCTGCGCGAGGGCGATCTGGCCGATCAGCGCCTGCACGCGGAACGCGTACACGTACCTGCCACGCTATGCGAACAGATCGCGTCCGCGAAGGCGCGCGGCGCGCGCGTGGTCGCGGTCGGCACCACCGTAGTGCGCAGCCTGGAAAGTGCGGCCCGCCAGCCGGGCAGCGAAGGGCGTATCGCCCCCTTCGAGGGCGAAACCGCCCTGTTTCTCAAACCCGGCGACGCCTTTCACGTGGTCGATGCCATGGTCACCAATTTTCACGAGCCGCAATCGAGCCTGCTGATGCTGGTGAGCGCCTTCGCCGGGCGCGACAACGTATTCGCGGCCTACGAACACGCCAAGCGATCAGGCTACCGGTTTCTCAGCTACGGCGATGCCATGTTCATCGGCTAGCTACCGACGGCCCTGGCCTAGACGGCGCGCCCGAGCCCCACGCGGCGTACCCAGGCTTCGATCAGGCTATAGGCACCGAAAGCGAGCACGCCCAGGCCCAGCGCGCCGAGCAGCAGCCGGCCATAGCTTTGTTCCTGCACCCAGAGCATGACCCCCTCGATACCGCGTGCTTCGGAGGCATCGAGGGTGAGCGCGGCGTTGATCACGAACGCGCCGATGCCCACGAACAGCAGCCCGCGTGCGATCAGCCCCACCCGGCTGACCGGATCGATCCAGCGCATCGCCGCAGCCGGGGCATCGAACCAGCGCCGGAACCCGCCGCTCCAGCCCTTGTAGATATGCGCGATGCCGGCGCCGGCAATAATCACCCCGCCGATCACCACCAGCGTCGGGCCGAACGGCCAGTCCAGGGTGCGCGCCACCGCGCTCTGCACGGGCTTGCTGTTGCTGTCGCTCAGGCGCATGGCGATCTCGACACAGGCAAAGGCCAGCGAGGCATGCATGATCGCGCTCACCAGCAGGCCGATACGCACGACCAGACCACCCGGCTTCCAGCCGTGTTCATCGACATCCAGGGTGGTTTGCACCAGCCGCCACACGCTATAGGCGGCCAGCCCCACGGCCAGGCCGATTAAAGCGATCTGACCGCCGGAATGGGTACTGATTTCCTGCATCGCGCCGCGCACATCGCGGGCCTGTTCGAACTCCAGCGCCGCATTGATGGCGAGCACGCCAACGGTCACATAAACCAGCCCGCGTGCGGCGTAGCCGATCCGTGCAATCCAGCGCACGCCGGAACGTGTGTAAGTCATTCGTTCGCCCTTGTTTGGCCGGATGATCGTGGCCGTGTCACATGCCTGCAACAGCGTGGGTATACTCGCGCCAAGCTTTGATTCCCGGTATTACCATGGCGCCCTTGCCATTCTGGCAACTATTGCTCGGCTTTGTCGGTTTATTGGTCATAGGCCATTTCGTGGCCTGGTGGCTATGGCGGGCGCTCGCATTTTCCGGGCCACGCCTGGGCCGCGGCATCAGCGGGCTGGCCTATCGCCGCCGCCTGCTGACCACCTTGCAACGCCGTGCACCGAAAACCACGGCGGTCGTCGGCGCGCGCCTGAGCGTCGAACGGTTCACCGGTCTGCCGTTGACCCTGTTCGTCGGCCTCGCACTGTATCTGATCGTGCTCGCGGCGGGACTGCTCGAAGACCTGTTCGAAGGCGAGGAACTCGTTGCGTTCGACCAGCACGTCAACGAGGCCCTCGCGGTGCTGCGCGACCCGCACTTTCTCAAGCTCGTCAACGGCATCACTTCGCTGGCCAATCTGGAAACCCTGGTCGCGATCACGATCGTATCCATCGGTTTTCTGTGGGCCCACCGACGTTTCAGCTATATCCCGGGGCTGCTGCTGACCGTGATCGGCTCGCAATCGATCGCCTATATCGGCAAATACGCCATCGATCGCGACCGGCCGGATTTCCTCACCTTCGCCAGCGCCAGCACGCCGTCTTTTCCCAGCGGTCATGCGACCGGCGCGATCGCCGTCTACGGCTTCATCGTCTATGCCATCGCCCGCGACATGCCCGGCGTGCGCCGGCGCTTCGAGCTGGGCTACTGGGGCTGTGCGCTCATCGCTTCGATCGCCGCCAGCCGGGCGATTCTGTCGGTGCATTTCGCCAGCGATATCGCCGCCGGGCTGCTGGTGGGCGGCTTCTGGCTATTGTCCGGTTTTGCGCTGACCGAATTCCTGCGTCAGCGCGAACATTGACCGCAAACGCTTATTTGCGCGCCTCGTCGTCGGCGTGATCGGCGGCATCGCGCTCGAACTGTTCCTCGAGCTCCTGGGCGGCTTCCATCACCAGCTTGGCATAGCGGGTATCGTCGTCGGCCGCTTCGTAATGCTCGAACAGCCGTTTTTCATCATGGCTGCGAAACATGCGTTTGGCGCGGTCGATTTCGTCGGACTTGAAGCCGAGCATGCGCATTGCGTCGCCCGCCAGTTCCAGACTGGATAGAAACGTTTCGCGCTGGAGCACGGTAATACCCAGATCCATCAGCTCGTAGGCATGGCGGCGATTGCGTGCCCGCGCAATGATCTTGAGATGCGGAAAATGCTCGCGCACGGTACGCGCGGTGGCCAGCGACGCCTCGCGATTGCCAATGGCCAGCACGAACACACTGGCCTCGTCGGCGCGGGCGGCACGCAACAGCTCCAGGCGCGATGCATCGCCGTAATAGACCTTGTTGCCGTACTTGCGCACGAAATCGACCTGATGGACATTGATTTCGAGCGCGGTAAAGCCGATATGCTTGGCCCGCAGCAAGCGGGCCACGATCTGGCCGACACGCCCGAAACCGGCGATGAGCACCGGATGCTCGGAGCCGTCCGGGGTATCGAAGGTCGGCTCGCTCTTGGGCGTACGCCAGTCGTTGTAATAGGCCACGAGTTTCACGAACAACGGCGTGAGCACCATCGACAGGGTCACCGTCGCCACCAGCAGATCGGCCTCGGCCTGCACGAACAGGCCGCCGGCCACGGCCGTCGACAGAATGACGAACGCGAATTCACCGCCCTGCGGCAGAAAGGCGGCCAGCCCGCGCGAGGCGCTCCAGCTCAGGCGGTGGCGGCGCCCCAGAATGAACAGAATGGCGGCCTTGACCGCGATCAGCCCCAGGGTCAGCCCGAGCAGGAACAACGGCTGGGCCGCGATCAGCCCCAGGTTGATCGACATGCCCACGGCAATGAAGAAAAGTCCCAGCAGCAGATCCTTGAACGGATCGACATTGGCTTCGAGCTCGTGGCGATATTCCGAATCGGCCAGCAGCACCCCGGCCACGAACGCGCCGAGCGCGACCGAAATACCGGTCGCATTCATCACCACGGCCGTGCCCACCACGATGAGCAGGGTCATGGCGGTGAATATCTCGGGCATGCGCGTAGCCGCGACCAGCCGGAAGATCGGGCGCAACAGATAGTGACCGCCAACCACCATCGCCGCCATCACCAGCGCGATCTTGCTGGTTTCCCACAGGGCACCGAGAAAGCTCACCGACTCGCTGCCCGACGACAGCAACGGCAAGAGCGCGAGAATGGGAATGACGGCCAGATCCTGAAACAACAGGATCGCGAATGCCGCACGCCCGTGCTTGGCGGTCAGTTCACCGCGCTCGGCCAGCAGTTGCAGGGCAAAGGCGGTCGAGGATAACGCCAGCGCCAGCCCGGCCACGATCGCCGGCGCGGGCGGCAGCGACAGCAGCAACGAGGCTGCCAGCGCCAGCGCGGCCGCGCTCAGACCGACCTGCAACCCGCCCAGACCGATGATGGCCTTGCGTAGCGCCCATAATCGTTTGGGCTGCATCTCCAGGCCGATGATGAACAACAACAGCACAACGCCGAATTCGGCAATATGCAGCACTTCCTCGACTTCGCTGATCAGCCCCAGACACCAGGGGCCAATGACCACGCCCGCGCCCAGATAGCCCAGCACCGAACCCAGGCCCAGGCGCTGGGCGATCGGCACGGCCACCACCGCCGCAGCCAGAAAAATCGCGATTTCCTCGAGTAACGGCTCCACCCTGTCTCCCGGTCGATCGCCAGTACGGCGTTACTTCAGGCATGATTCTAGCGGAAGCTCGACAAGAGAAAGACGCGATGCCGGCAACGAGAATTCATCACCTGAACTGCGCGAGCATGCATCCGCTGGGCCGGCCGTTACTGGAGCACCCGGGCCAACTGCAGGACTTCCATGGCCTGGTCTGTCATTGTCTGCTTATCGAAACCGAGGCCGGGCTGATTCTGGTCGATACCGGGCTCGGCGTGGCCGATGTCACGCAGGGGCGCAGCCGCCTCGGCGGCATGTTCTCGCATGTCGTACGCCCGGCGCTGCGCCACGAGGAAACCGCGCGCCACCAGATCGAGGCGCTCGGCTTTTCGGCCGACGACGTACGCCATATCGTACTCACCCATCTGGATGTCGATCATGCCGGCGGCATTGGCGATTTTCCGCAGGCACGCGTACACGTACTGGCCAGCGAATATGCCGCGGCGCAGGCACGTCGCCATATCAAGGAACGCGATCGCTACCGGCCAGCCCAATGGGCGGCAACCGACGACTGGAAACGCTACGAAGTCGATGGCGAGCGCTGGCAGGGTTTCGACGCGGTGCGTGCGATCGTCGATAGCGAGCCCGATATTCTGCTGGTGCCGTTGACCGGGCATACCCGCGGGCATGCCGCGATCGCCGTACGCGCCGAAACCGGCTGGCTGCTGCATGCCGGCGATGCCTATTTTCATCGCGACGAAATCGGCCAGCGCCCCTGTTGCCCGTTCGGACTCAAAATGTTCGAGCGCCTGATGGCCGTCGACAACCGTGACCGCGCCCGTAATCAGGCACGGCTGCGTGAACTCGCACTCAGCGCATCGGATATCGACATATTCTGTAGCCACGATCCGGTCGAATTCGCCCGCGCCAGCGGCAGCCGTTGAGTCGCAGTTGCTAAGCTCGTGGCCACGGCCCGACAACAACAATACCCATGAGCCAGCCCCCGCAACCCACCGGCGCGCTTGCCCGTCAGCAGGCGATCTATAGCAACGGCATGTCCGGCGCCCGGCCGACGGTGCCGACCGACTATGCCGCGCTGGAAGCCGCGGCCGAAAAGGCGATGTCGGAACAGGCCTATGCCTATATCGCCGGCGGCGCCGGGCGCGAATCCACCATGACCGCCAACCGGCGTGCCTTCGAGCGCTGGCGCATCGTGCCGCGCATGCTGCGCGATGTCGAAGCACGCGACACGACGACGACATTGTTCGGCCGGCGCCTGAATACCCCGTTCGTGCTGTGCCCGATCGGCGTGCTCGAAATGGCCCATGCCGATGCGGATATCGCGGTCGCGCGGGCCGCGGCCGCGCGCGGTGTGCCGATGCTGTTCTCCAATCAGGCCAGCCGCTCGATGGAGGAGTGCACCGCGGCCATGCAGGACATCAATCCCGATGCGCCGCGCTGGTTCCAGCTCTACTGGTCGAAATCCGACGCGCTGGTGGAATCGCTGGTGGCGCGGGCCGAGGCCTGCGGCTGCGAAGCGATCGTGGTGACCCTGGATACCACTTTGCTGGGCTGGCGCTCACGCGACCTGGATCTGGCCCATCTGCCGTTTCTGCTCGGTCAGGGCATCGCCCAGTACACATCGGACCCGGTATTTCGGGCCAGCCTCGCCGACGTGCCCGACGATGGCCCGCGCCCGAAGATCAACACGCGCACGCTGCGTAACGTCCTCGCCGCGGCCCGACATTATCCGGGCTCGAGCCTGCGCGCGCTGACCAGCGGACAGGCGCTGGCGGCCGTGCGTCAGTTCATCGCCACCTATTCACGCCCGAATATCACCTGGGCCGATCTGGCCTGGCTACGCCAGCGCACCAAGCTGCCGATCGTGCTCAAGGGCATTCTCGATGGCGAGGATGCGCGGCTCGCCGTCGAACACGGCGTGGACGGGCTGATTGTGTCCAATCACGGCGGCCGCCAGGTCGACGGCGCACGGGCCAGCCTGGATGCGCTGGTCGAAGTGGTGGCCGCCGCGCCCGAGCTGCCGGTCATCCTCGACTCGGGCGTGCGCGGCGGCGCCGACGTATTCAAGGCACTGGCGCTGGGCGCGAGCGCGGTAGGCATCGGCCGGCCCTATGCCTATGGTCTGGCCATCGACGGCGAAGCCGGCGTGGGCGCGGTGCTCGATAACCTGGCGGCCGATTTCGAACTGACCATGGCCCTGGCCGGCTGTCGCGATATCGATGCCATTCGCGCGGGCGCGAGCCGGCTGGTGCGCGACGACCACCGCGCGGACTGAGCCGGCCGGCGATGTTCGAGTTCTTTCCTTGGCTGATCGGCCTGGCGCTGGTCGCCCTGTTCTGGTGGCAATCGCTGGGCGCGCGCTCGGCGGCCCGGCGCGCTGCGCTCGCGGCCTGCGAACAGGCCGAGGTGACGTTTATCGACGAACTGGCCTTTCAGCGCATCTGGATCGGGCGCGGCGCGCTGCGGCGCCGCTATCGCTTCGAGTTCTATCGCCGCGGCGACCGACGCTATTCAGGCCATGTGGACATGCACGGCCAGCGCGTCGCCCATATCGAAATGGAACCCTACCCCGTTTGATCGCGGCGCCTATCCCGCCTGACGCGGATCGGTTTCGGCCACCATCGGCTTGTCCTTGAACCGATTCTTGAGCGCGAGGAGCGCGCCATGATCGGCGAAGTCGAACAACTCGCGCATTTCGGCCCAGTCGATCAGGCAATACAGACAGATGCTCGGATAATGCCATTCGTCGAATGCGCCGGCCGTGGCCATCTCCGACAGGGCATCAATACAGCGTTCGATGCGCTCATGCTGGAGGCGGTAGAACAGGATGTCGGGCCCGGTGGCCAGACCGGATTTCTTGGACAGCGCGATGGTCACCATGGAATCGTTGGCGCCGTCGATGAGGGTGAGCTGGTTTTCCTGGGCCCATGACAGCGCGGCAAACCCCATCTTCTCGGACAGATAGCGCGCAATCACCCGCGAGTCGTAGATTGAATGATCCGCGTCGATGAGCATCGGCACCTTGAGCGCGGGGTTGTTGCGACGCAGTTCGTCGCGATCGGCGCCATAGATATCCAGGGCCTCGAACGCATAGTCGCTGCCACCGAGCAGCAGGCGTATGCGGCGTACATAGGGCGAAGTCGAAGAACCAATGAGTTTCATGAGCGATGCCTCGTTTTCGCACAGGCGTTTGGGGTGTCCCAGTCTACAGCTTCGTCTGGATTGCGCGTGCGGCTCGGGAATCTCTGTGTCACCCCTCGCGGATCGCGTTCGAGTCCTCAAAATGCGTTGCGACAAGACGTGCGAGCGCAGCGCCTGCCTCATTGGCAGGTCAAGCCCGCACAACGCGGTGGCAGCGCATTTGAGGCCGAACCCCGTAGGGGCCGTCGGCGCGACCACGACAGGTTGTGCAGAGATTCCCTAAACTACGACCAAAGCCTTTAATCGCCATGCGCATGAACGACAGCCAGAACGGCCACGGGGACGTCAACGACAACACCGAGATCACGCTGCGTTTTCTCGCCGAACCATCCGACGTGAATTTCGGCGGCAACGTGCATGGCGGCAACGTCATGAAATGGATCGACCATGCCGGCTATACCTGTGCCGCCAACTGGAGTTCGGCCTATTGCGTGACCGTCTATGTCGGCGGCATCCGCTTTCTCAAGCCCATCAGCGTGGGAGACCTGGTCGAACTCAAGGCCGAACTCATGCATACCGGACGTACCAGCATGCATATCTCGGTCAGCGTGCATGCGCGTAACCCGCGCGACCGGCAGCGGCGCTTCACCACCCACTGTATTCTCGTGTTCGTGGCCCTCGACGATAGCGGCAAACCGCAACGCATACCCGCCTTCGAGCCCGCCAGCGAACGCGCGCATCACCTCAATGCCTATGCCCGACGCATGATCGAACTGCGCGAACAGCTACGCAGCGAGTCCGAATCCTTTCTCGGTGCAGTCAAGGCCTGAGGCGCGATTGGCGAGCGCGGGCCTGCGCCTGGCGCCAAACGCGATGGGGAACCCTCCCGGCCACTGCCTGTCTTGTCTTTCGAATTCATCACGAGCGACCCATGAATCGACGCAACCTGTTGAAGGCATCGCTGGCCTTGAGCGCCCTCGGCCTGCCCGCATTCCCGACATTCGCCCAGAACGTACGTACCGATGAGCACGGCGAACCCTTCGATTTCGATCGCCTGAAACAGCGCGCCAAGGCATTGGCCGCCAAGCCGTATCACGACAACGCAGAAACGCTGCCGCCGACGCTGGCCAATCTCGAACCGCTGAAATACCAGCAGATTCAGTACGATCCCAAATACGCGATCTGGCGCGACGCGCCCAACACCGACCTGAGCCTGCGTTTTTTCCATGTCGGCATGCAGTTCAACCTGCCGGTGCGCATGCACGTGATCGACCCGGACACGCAGCGCGCTCACGAGATTCATTTCGACCCGAAACGTTTCGACTACGACGGCTCCGGTGTCGATCAGGCCCAGCTCAAGGGCCACGATTTCGGCTATGCCGGCTTCAAGCTGATGCGCCGTGACGACGCCGACCATATCGGCGAGATCGGCGCCTTTCTCGGGGCGAGCTATTTCCGGTTTCTCGACAAGAACCAGCAGTACGGCCTGTCGGCCCGCGGGCTGGCGATTGATACCGCCACCGAGCAGACCGAGGAATTTCCGGATTTCACCGCCTTCTGGTTCGAGCAGCCGCACGACGGCCAGCAGGCCATCGTCTATGCCCTGCTGGACTCGCCAGGCGTGACCGGCGCCTATCGCTTCAAGATCGATCTGGTCGAAGACGGCACGGTCATGGACGTGGACATGCAGCTGCATACCCGCCATCAGATCGGTCGTCTGGGGATCGCGCCCATGACGAGCATGTTTCTCAAGGGCACCAGCCAGGCCCAGGCGCGCGATACCATTCATCCGCAGGTTCACGACTCCGACCGCCTGGAAATGTGGCGTGGCAACGGCGAATGGGTCTGCCGTCCGCTGTTCAACCCGAAGACTTTGCAATACAACGCGTTTCCGGACGAGAACCCCCGTGGTTTCGGACTCGTGCAGCACGATCACGATTTCGACAACTATCGCGACGACGTCGCCTGGTACAACCGCCGGCCCAGCCTGTGGGTGGAACCCACCAGCGATTGGGGCAAGGGTCAGATCGCGCTGTTCGAGCTGCCGACCGTGGGCGAAACGGTGGACAACATCGGCGCATTCTGGATTCCGGACGCCCCGGTCAAAGGCGGTCAACAACTCGACTTCAGCTACAAGCTCTACTGGCTGCCACTGCCGCCGGTTCAACCCACCCTGGCCCAGGTGGAAAAAACCTGGTCGGGCATGGGTAACGTGCCCGAGGGCTGGATTCCCGGCGACAAGTCACCGTCGGAATACGCCCGCCGCTTTGCGGTGGACTTCGTCGGCGACCCACTCGACAACTTGCCCGAAGATACACAGGTCGAAGTGGAGGTCGAGGTGTCGCGTGGCAAGCTCGGCATGGTTCAGGCGCGCCGCTTCGAGCCGATCAAGGGCTATCGCGCCATCTTCGACTGGGTGCCGGAGACCCATTCCGACGAAGCGGTATCGATTCGGCTGTATCTGCGCGCCGGCGATCGGGCGCTCACCGAAACCTGGCTGTATCAGTGGGTACCGCCCAAAGCCGACGAACGCTATTACTAGGGCCTGTTAACACTAACGCCAACCGTCGCGTTGCCTTCCAGAAATTCGCCAGGCGAGGCGCGAGGAGAGATGTTTGGTGAGCCAAATGAACGACGAGCAACGCTGCATGGTGGATTTCTGGACGCAACCCGTAGGGACGCGGGCCATTTTTGCGCAATCCGGCATTGCAGCTCGCTCGTGTCGCAAAGGCAGATCTCGCTCACCGCGCATTGTCTTGCACGAAAATGGGCCGCGGCGCGGCGATTTCGTTAGCGTTAACAGGTCCTAGCCAGCGGCATGCATGACAGCCCGACGCCGCCGACCGAGGCGCATCCGTTGCCGGCCCCAGTACCGACAGCACGCGATTCGGCGCGCTCTGCATGAATACGCTGTGGTTCCACCTGCTCTGGCAGGCGCCGCTCGCGCTGGGCGTGCTGTTGCTCGCTGTCTGGGGCGCGCTGGCTCTGTATTTTCGCGGTCCCGACGCGCAGATACTGCGTATGCTCATCATCGCCCTGTGGGGATTCGCGGCCGTGGCCGGGCTTGCCGGTATCGTGGGCATCCGTACCGGCACGCCGGCCATCGCGGCGCTGTCGTCGTTCGTGCTGGCGACGTGCATGCTCGCCCTCTGGTGGCATACGATCCAGCCGCGCCAGGATCGCGACTGGGCGCCGGATGTGGCCCGCCTGCTCCACGCACGCATGGACGGCGATATCGTCACCCTGGACAACGTGCGCAACTTCGCCTGGCGTAGCCGCGAGGATTTCGACGCGCACTGGGAAACGCGCCAATACGATCTATCGCAGCTGAGCAGTGCCGATCTGATCGTGTCCTACTGGATGGGCCCGGCCATTGCCCATACGCTGGTCAGCTTCGGCTTTCGCGATGGCCGCCATCTGGTGTTTTCGGTGGAGGTGCGGCGCACCCGCGGGCAGAAGTTTTCCGCTATTGGCGGTTTTTTTCGCCAATCCGAACTGGTGCTGGTGGCCGCCGACGAACGCGATATCGTGCGCACCCGCAGCAACGTGCGCGGCGAAACGGTGTATCTCTACTCGGTCGCACTCTCGAGGGCGGCCATGCGCTCGCTGTTCGAAGCCTATGTGGCCGAGGCCGACCAGCTCGAAGACGCGCCGCGTTTCTACAACACACTCACCTCCAACTGCACGACGCTGGTCTACGACATGGTCAAGCGCATCGTGCCGGGCCTGCCCTGGGACTACCGACTCCTGGCCTCGGGCCGGCTGCCGGACTATATCTACGACCTGGGCGCACTCAATACCGCCTACCCGCTGGCCGAGCTCAAGCGCCGCGGCTATATCAACGAGCGCGCACAGGCCAGCGATCGCGACGGCCGGTCCACGCCCGGATTTTCGCGCGCCATTCGCGAAACCGTGCCGCCCGCCCCCGAGCCGGGTACGACAAGCCAGGCCTCAGGCGCGTAGAAACGCCTCGATTTCGTCGCAGCGTTCATGGGCATCGCGATAGCCGATATCGATCAGCGCGCGGGTGTACTCGGGGTCGAATAGCAGATAGCTGGTCAGATCCGCGCTCTTCGGGTCGGGGCTGCCCAGCGTTTCCAGCATGAAACGCACCGAGCGCGGCATGCGCGAAACCAGCTGGCTGGCGATATCGGCGAAATCCTCGGAGGGCGAGACGACCAACGGCTCGACCACGCGCATGGGCTCGTGCACCTGCACGTCCACCGCCTGCGACTCGCTGCCGCCATAGGCACGTACCAGTTCGTTCATGCGCCGCAAATGGTCGAGATCGGCATCGAGATGATCGAGAAAGATCGCGTTCAGAAATACCCCGCAGATCTGCGACAGCGGCGGGCGCGGCGGCAAGCGACGGGCATCGAGGCTGTCGACATGGGTGGCGAGTTCGGCCTCGGTGAGTTCCTTTTCGCTGGCACTGCAGCGAATACCGATCGCCAGCACGCGCCGCGCGCCCAGGCGGATCGCCGGGCTCAAGGGATTGGTCAGACGCATGGCGCCGTCGCCGAACCAGGCCTGGGTGCCGCCGGTATTGAGCGCGACCGGGGCGAACACCAGCGGAATGGCCGCCGAAGCACAGACATGGTCGACCGTGATCGTCGCCGGCAGGGCGATACGCCGGCTCTTATGCCACAACGGATGGTGGGCCCGGCCTTCGATAAAGGTATAGGACTTGCCCGAGTGATAGCCGGTCGCGGTAATCGCCAGCGCATAGAGCCGGCCCTGGGCGATCGCGCGGCGAATACCGGCGACCGGCAGTTCGCGTTCGAGCAAGCGCTTGAGCGGTGCGGCATCGAGCAAGGACTGCATACGCCCGGCGCCCAGCCAGGGCCGCAGGGCGGCATCGCCCAACAGGCGCCCGACATTGCCGGCCAGGGCGCGCAGATCGGTGCGATAAACCTGATCGGCACTCAATGCCGACCATAGCGCAGCCAGATGCGAGGTGGCCTCGTGCAGGCGCTCGCCGCGGGCCGCGAGTGCCGCGCCGTTGATCGCCCCCGCCGAGGCGCCGGCAATGATATCGAACGGCGCGGGCGCCTCGCGCAGGGCCGGTATCTCGCCGATACGCTTGAGCACGCCGGCCTGATAGGCACCGCGTGCGCCGCCGGCCGTCAGGGCCAGCGCCGTGAGATTGGACGGCACACCGGACTGGCGAACCTCATGCGCACTCATGCCGACCCCGATCGCCATTCGTTATAACCGCGCATCGACACCCACACTCCAACCTGCAACGCGTTGAACGCCAGGCTTTGAACCAGAGTTCTGATCAAGCAAGTTGGATGCCAGAATGCTGCAGCGCGGCATAATCGTGGCAATAGGCGCGCGCAGGCAGGTTTCAGCCGCTGGTCATGGCGCGTTCAAACGTGGCCGCGTCCGGGCGCCGGCATCGGCAGCCACCGGACTGCGTTCGGCGCCATCCGGAATGCCGTGCACACGATCGCGCCCGGCCTGTTTGGCTTCGTAGAGCGCCTCGTCGGCATTCTGGATCAGCACATCGATATCCGGGGTCTGGCGCGCACCGGGCCGGTAGCTGGCCACGCCGATACTCACGGTCAGCGCCAGCGTGTGCGGTGCCTCGGGTAACCCCTCGAACGGCTTGTCGGCCACCGCACAACGCATGCGCTCAGCGGCCACGAGTGCGGCCCGATGCGAGGTTTCGGGCAGTAGCACCACGAATTCTTCACCGCCGTAACGCGCGATCAGGTCGCTTTTGCGCACATGGGGTTCGATTGCATCCACCACATGGCACAACGCGGCATCGCCGACGATATGGCCGTAGGTATCGTTGACCTGCTTGAAATGATCGATGTCGATGAACAGCAGACTCGCTCGACGCTGGCTGCGCCGGTGGCCTTCCAGAATACGCTCGCTTTCGATGAAGAAACGGCGCCGATTGGCCAGCCCGGTCAGCGCATCGGTCACCGCCAGCCGCTCGACGCGTCCGCGATAGACAAACACGCGCCAGTACAGGTATTCGCATAGCAGCTGAATACCCACCACCGGCACGAAACCCATCCACACATAGGCGTTATAGATGTCCCAGGGCAGCGCGGCCAGACCGAACGGCGCCAGCATGAGCGGAAACACACAGACACCGGTCATCACGGCCAGCGCGAAACGAATCGACTGGCCGACCAGCAAAAACGGCAGGAAGATGAAGAAGTAGAGATAACCGCCGATGCCGTATTGCGCGCCGTTATCGAGGCGCGACAGCACCATGATGAACGTCAGCGATACCAGCAGGGGCACGCAAACCGCCGCGATTTTCGCCAGCCGGGCATGGATATTGTTCCAGCTCGCCGCCAACCAGACGCATACCGACAGCGACTCGATCAGACGCAGCCCGATGGTATCGCGGGCATGCAGTGGATCGATCGCGTGATCCCAGATGATGGTCGTACACAGGAATGCCGCGGTGATCACCAGCGCCCCGCGGGCGAACATACGAAAATCGTTACGCTTGGCCGCGAGATAATCGCCACGATGGATACGGCCCAGCCAGAACATCACGTTCCTGAACTGTCCCGCCGTTTGTTCGGCTCGATGCTCCCGGCCCATGCACTCCCCTCGTGCCGCCCCACGCGCGTACGCGATCACCCCTGTTGATATCTTGTTATCGGCCGGACCGCGAAATTATCTTCACGCCCGCCCGGCTGCCACGCTCGGACTTATCGATCCGCCAGGTCGACGAGACGCTTGTACATGACCAGCGCATCCACCTCGCCCTCGATGGGATGACGAAACGCGCCCGGCAGCCGACCGGCGATGTCGAAGCCGTGCCGCTGCCATAGCCGAATCGCACCGGTATTGGTGGCCACCACAAGATTGTATTGCATGGCACGAAAGCCGAGCGCGATGGCCTCGCGTTGCGAATGCTCGCACAGGGCGCTGGCCACGCCACGACCGCGCGCGTCAGCGGCGACGATATAGCCGCAATTGCAGACGTGATTGCCGCCGCCGGGCTGATTGAACTTGAGAAAATAACTGCCAAGTATCGTACCGTCCGCCGCGTTCACGGCCACGAACGTTCGCAGCGGCGTATCCATCCAGAGCGTGCGGGCGTCGGCTTCTTCGATATCCACGGCCACTGCATAGGTTTCACCCGCGCGAAATACGGGCTCGATGATCGGCCATAGCGCGGGCCAGTCTTCGGCTCGGGCCTGTCGTATCGCAATCATTCGGGGCGTTCCGGACCGGCGTGATCGATCAGCACGTCCGGCGCGCCGCGTTCGAAGCGCTCGCGCAGGTCGTCGGGAATCGGCGTCTTGACCAGCGGCTCGGCCTGCATCATCACGTACACCGCTTCGGCCTGGCATACCGGCTTGGCATCGGCCGCGCGTACGATCGTGTAGCCGATGGTGAACGAGGTCCGGCCGAGTTTGATCACTTCGACCCGCGCTTCGAGCACGTCGTCGAAATGCGCCGGGCCCTGCCACTCGAGGGTGAGCTTGACCACCTGATTATCCAGCCCCCGGGCAAGCAGCGCACGATAGTCGCGCCCGAGTGCACGCATGAACTCGGTCATCGCAAGATCGACATAATCCGCATATCGCGCATTGAAGACCACACGCTGGGCGTCGCATTCGTTATAGCGCACGCGAAATCGGTAACGAAACGGCATCGAGGACATGGCATTCTGAGTGTTGACGTGAACATGCGCCGCGGCTCGCGGCCTGTACCGGCCGCAGTCTTTACGCGCACCGATACCGCCGCGCACATTAGCAGGCCGTGCCAATCGTCGCAGTTCGCCCCGACCTGTTTGCTGCCCATGAACGATTTCCAAGACGCCCCCACGCCCCCCACAGCAGCGAATGCGCCAGAGCGCCTGTGGTTCGAGGACGACGGCCGCACGCCGAACAGCCGTTACCCGGTACTGTGCTATCGCGGTCTGACACTGGCTGATGGCTCGCCGGCCGACGCGCTAGAAGCGCTGTTCGCCCACAACGGCTGGCCGCCGCAATGGCGTGGCGGCGTGTTCGATTACCACCACTACCACGCCCGCGCCCATGAAACTCTGGGCGTGGCGCGCGGCCAGGCCACCCTCGTGCTGGGCGGCGAGGGCGGACGCGCCATCGACCTCCGCGCCCGCGATGTGCTCGTACTGCCGGCCGGGACCGGCCATTGTCGGCACAGCGCGAGCGAGGACTTCGAACTGGTCGCTGCCTATCCACCCGACCAGCAGAACTGGGATCTGTGCCGACCGGGCGACACCGATATCGCCACCGCCCGGGCCACGATCGCCGCCCTGACCACGCCGGGAAACGACCCGGTCGGCGGACCACACGGCGCGCTGACCCGCGACTGGTGCGAAACCAACAAACCATGAGAGCTATGACATGAGCTGGCAAAGCGAATTGACCACCCGGCTGGGCATCGACCATCCGATCATCCAGGCGCCCATGGCCGGCGGCACGACCACCCCGGCCCTGGTGGCTGCCGTTTCCAATGCCGGCGCGCTGGGCGCGATCGGTGGCGGTTATATGGCCGCCGACGATCTGGCCGCGACCATCGCCGAAACGCAGACCGCCACGGATCGGCCCTTCGCTGTCAACCTGTTCATTCCACAGCCGTTTCAGATCGATAACACGCGCATCGAACAGGCCAACGCCCGGCTGAATATGTTCCGCAGCGAGCTGGGTATCGAACGGCCGGCCGCACCGCGACGCTACGCGCAGCCGTTTGCCGATCAGTTCGATGCCGTGCTCGAAGCCGGCGTGGCCGTTTTCAGCTCGACGTTCGGCCAGCTCGAGCGCACGCGCATCCAGGCGCTACAACAACGCGGCATCTGTGTGATGGGCACGGCCACGACCGTTGCCGAGGCCCAGGCCCTGGCCGAAGACGGGGTCGACATGATCGTCGCCCAGGGCAGCGATGCGGGCGGGCATCGTGGCAGCTTTCTCGCCAGCGCCGAACAGTCGATGATCGGCACCCTGTCGCTGGTGCCGCAGATCGTGGACCGCGTCGATGTGCCGGTGATCGCTTCCGGCGGCGTCATGGACGGACGCGGCATGGCCGCCTGCCGCATGCTCGGCGCGGCCGGCGTACAGATGGGCAGCTCGTTTCTGACCTGTGCCGAAAGCGGTGCCAAACCGGCCCACAAACAGGCGCTGCTCGAATCGGCCGACCGGCCGACCAGCGTCACGCGTGCGTTTTCGGGCAAAGCCGCACGCGGACTCACGAACCGCTTCATCCAGCATATGGCGCCGATCGAATCCGCCCTGCCGGATTATCCGGTGCTCAATGCCTGGACCAAGGATATTCGGGCTGCGGCCGGCCAAGCCGACCGCGACGAGTTCATGTCGCTATGGGCCGGCCAGGCCGCAAGCCTGGCGCGTACCATGAGCGCCGGCGAACTCGTGGACACCCTCATGCGCGAATACGACGCCTGTTTTTGACTATGTATGAACCGCCACGATTACTTAGGCAAGCAGGTTGTCCGCAAATGCACGCCAATAAGACGAAAGACAGATGGTTTGACGGCCACTTAGGCTGCTGCGCGCACCGCATGCTGAAAGCCATCCGCAGACGCGGCACGATAGGTGCGAATGTCGGTAATCGACTCTGTGATGGCTTCGTTCATTAAGAGGGACCGCAGATTTCGCCGATTACGCAGATGAACAAGCGCGACCTATGCGCCAGCACACAGCGAACGACCGTGATTGGCTTTCTTCGATCTATGTGATCTGTGTGATCTGTGTGATCTGCGGACCTTGGCTTACCGCGAGTGCCAACCCAGTCAATGCGGCAATGCAGTCGATCGCCCACCACGGCCGAATCAACAAATCGGTGTAATCTGCGTAATCTGCGGATAAAGGGCTTTTCTCGCGAGTAGATTGTCCGCCAATGAACGCAAATACACGCGAATAAAGCGAAAGACAGGTGGCTCGACGGCCAGGCGTAACGACTGCAACCTCCTGTCTTTGACCCGGGTGACCGGCGGACCTTTGCCTACCGCTAGTGCCACCCGAATCAAGGCGCCAATGCAGTCGATCGCCCAACACGGCCGAATCAACAAATCGGCGTAATCTGCGTAATCTGCGGATAAACGGCTTTCCCCGCGAGCAAGTTGTGGGCTCGACGGCCAGACGTGCCGTTCACGCCGCATGCGAAAGGCAGACCGCAGATGCAGCACGATGTCGGCGGATTTCAGTCATCGCGCGTGGATGGTTTCGTTCCTTAAGAGGAACCGCAGATTTCGCAGATTACACAGATGATCAAGCGCGGCCCATGGGTCAGACGACAGCGAACGACCGCGATGGCCTGTCTTCGATCTGTGTGATCTGCGTTGATCTGCGGACATTGGCTTACCGCTAGTGCCAACCCAGTCAACGCGCCAATGCAGTCGATCGCCCACCACGGCCGAATCAACAAATCGGCGTAATCTGCGTAATCTGCGTAATCTGTGGATAAATGGCTTTTCCCGCGAGCAGGTTGTCCGCCAATGAACGCGAATACACGCAAATAAGGCAAAGACAGAAGTCTCGACGGCCAGACGTGCTTTTACGCCGCATGCGCACCTGTTGGCCCAACCCACAGCTGCCAACATTTGCGTTTATTGGCGTGCATTCGCGGACGGTTTTTACCTTGTTTTAAGACGAAAGACAGCTCGTTCGAAGGCCGAGGGTGTGTTCGCTACGCATGATCAACGGCCTGTCTACGAAATAGCTGCCTTATATTCGCGTTCATTGGCGTGCATTCGCGGACCGTTTTCCTTGTTTCAAGACGAAGGATAGATGCTCGAAGGCCGGTGGCGCTGTGTTCGCGCCGCATGCGGGACTATGCCCATAATCCAGACCCTGTTTGCCCAACTGCACAGCAAGGTTTCACGAGAAACGTTATCCCGACAGTGCCTTACGCGAGACAACCATGATCGACGCCAACGACAGAAGCCATCTCGAGGGCTGTATCGCGCTCGCCGAGCAGGCCGTCGAGGCCGGCGACGAGCCCTTCGGCTCGGTGCTGGTGGACGGCCGTGGCCAGCTACGCGCCGAAGACCGCAACCGGATTGCCGAAGGCCCGGGCGATGCCACGCGCCATCCGGAATTCGCGCTCGCGCGCTGGGCCGCGGTCCACATGAGCCCGGCCGAGCGCGCAGCGAGCACCGTCTATACCTCCGGCGAACACTGCCCGATGTGTGCGGCCGCCCATGCCTGGGTCGGCCTCGCACGTATCGTCTACGCCAGCAGTTCGGCCCAACTCGTGGCCTGGCTGACCGAACTCGGCGCGGCGCAGCCGCCGGTCACGCCGCGACCGATTCACGAAATCGCTCCGGGCGTTGCCGTGGCCGGGCCCGTGCCCGATCTGGCCGAGCGTGTGCGTGCGCTACACATCCGCCGACATGCCGAGCGCCAGGGCACCCTATCGGCCAAACAACCAGAACAATAGCGATACCACCGCGCTGACCAGCACCATGGTGGTCAGCGGAAAATAGAACACGAAGCCCTCGCGCCGGACGACGATATCGCCCGGCAGGTGGCCGAGTCCGAGCCGGCCGAGCAGCGGCCATAGCAGGCCGGCCACCACCAATATCACGCCGAGGACAATGAGCGTACGCGCCACGATGTGTTGGAAAATCTCCGGCTCGTTCAGCCTTTTTCGTTGAACATCTGGATACGCCCGCCGTCGACCACCAGATCGTGGCCGTTGACGAATGCGGCCTCGTCGCTGGCCAGAAACACCGCCGCATTGGCGATATCCACCGCATAGCCCGAACGCGGCAAGGGCGTGGCGTGGGCGAGATTGCTCGTGAGCTTGTCCAGCTTGGCGGCGTTTTCTTCGTCCGAGAGGGTCTGTGCGCGCGCCGACCCGCCCCAGAAGATGGGGGTGGCGATCGCACCCGGCGAGATCGCATTCACGCGAATGCCGTGTTCACCCAGTTCCACGCTGGCGATGCGGGTGAAATGGGCCGCGGCAGCCTTGGCGCCGGAGTACAGATAACCGCCCTGATTGAGCCGATGCGCGGCGATACTGGCGTTGTTGATGATGCTGCCGCTGCCTTGATCCTTCATCACGCGCGCGGCGTGCTTGATGCCGAAGGCCACGCTGCCGGCCAGCAGGCGCATGAAGTGGTCGAAGCTGTCCTGGTCGATCGTCTCGGCGGTGCTGCGCTCGCCTGCGCCGGCATTGTTGAACAGACAATCGAGTCGGCCAAAGCGTTCGACCGTGGCATCCACGAGTGCGGCCATTTCGGCTTCCTGGCTGACATCGGTACGCATGAACGCGACCTTGTCGCCGAGTTCGGCGGCCAGGGCTTCGCCCTTGTCCACGCTGCGCGCGGCGAGCATGAGCGTGGCGCCTTCCTCGGCAAAACGGCGGGCCGTGGCCTCCCCGATGCCGCTGGTGGCGCCGGTGATGATGACGATCTTGTTTTCGAGTCGTGCGGTCATGGGTGATCTCCTGCAACGACGAAACGCCTGCTCGTGCCCAAGGGCAAGCAGGCGTTTCGTCCGGGCTGGGTTTGTCCCGTATCTATTGTTGTTCGAGTTCGGCCAGGGTCTGTTCGCGGCGCTTGTTCCACAGATCGACAAAGGCGTCTTCATCCATGTCCGAGGCCTGACCGACAATATCCTGCCAGGCCGCGCGCAGCGCCTTCAGACGCGCCAGACGGGCCTCGTTCCACTGCGCGGCGTCGTCGTTCCAGACGCCGATCTCCTTGAGATAGCGAATCGCCCCCGGATGGAACGGCGCATCGATCGGCGGTACCGCCGCGTCCTTGATGGCATAACGCGGCGCGGTGGCGGTGGCATTCTTGTAAATGCCGTAGGTTTCATCCAGCGCCTTGGTCACCGCATAGGCGGTATCGTCGTCCATGCCGGCGCGCACGGTCAGCACCGGGTAACGATAGGCCATCAGCTGAGCCGGCTTGTCTTCCGACAGGCCTGCGCCCTGGGTTTCCGAAACCGGCTTGAACAGCGGTGCGACGTTGTTCAAACGTTCCCAGCCGGCTTCGTCGTTCGGATCGAGATCGAGCCACTTGATACCGCGCGCCTCGGCGAGTTCGTACATCTGGCCGGTGGCGGTCACCGTGCAGGTCACATCGGCCTTGTTTTCCGACAACGAAGCCATGGTGGCGGCATAGGTCGGGAACGTCACCACCTCGACATCATCACGGGTCAGCCCGGCGAAGGCGAGCATGGCATCGCACTTGAGGCTGCTCGACGGGTTGGCCGCGGGATAGGCCACACGTCGGCCCTCGACATCGGCCACCGACTCGATCCCGGCATCGGCTGCGACCGCCATGCCGAAGGAATTGACCTTGCCCATGAGCACGCGCAGATCCTGCGGGCCGAAGCGCGGCGTGGCGAAATCGAACAGGCCTTCGGTGGCGAAGAAGGCTTCGTTACCGAGAAAGCCGATATCCGCGCGTTTGTTCAGGATCGGTTGCAGGCGCCCGATCGCCGAACCCGACGGCTGAATACGAACCCGCATGCCATATTCGCGGCCGAAGGCATCGGCAATCGCCGAGGCCTCGGCATAGCCGGATGCGCCCAGGTCATAGGCCGTCCATACCATCGTACGCGGTAGCCCATCGGATTGGGCCAGGGCGGCTGTGGTCGAAATCGTGGTCAGGGCCAGGCCCACCATCAGGCAACGCGCCAGTGATCGCAGCATCGGTTCTCCTCCGTTCGCTGTGGTTTTATTGAAATATCGTTTTGCGAACTTTTGCACGAACCGCGCACACACGCAATCGCATCGGTCGACCACGTGGCTCGCGAGCGGGCCGGTGCCGGCGCATTCGCGCCTGGAACCAGGGCTCTTAGGCGCTGGACGCCGGGGTAAGCAAAACCCAGGTCTGGGCGTGCAGGCCGGCAAAGAGCGGTACGCGCTCAACAATACGCAAACCGGCCTGTGCCACTTCCGCTTCGAACGCAGCGCGCGGAATCATCTTCACCCGCACTGTCCTGCCCTTGAGGCGCATCAGCGCGCGCTTGCTCCAATAATGCAGGCAGGCATCATCGTAATAGGTCAATACGATCTGGCGCCCGTCCCCGGCCAGCGTCTGCAAGGCACGCACGCGCAGCGCGCGCCGGGCCGAATGGGCCTGCTCGGGCAAGGCCTGGAGCACGTCTGCCTGCTGGGCGTGGTCGCGCTCACCGAAGTCCGTGTGATCCCGATAGATATCGACCATGGCCTGCGACTGATCCAGCGCGCTGACCTGAAAATTCATCTGCTTGAGCAATGGGTAGAAACGGCCATAGCCGCAGGGCAGATCCACGATATGGCCGTTGCAGTCAGCATGGGGTCGGGCCAGCAGGCGCGCGGCCAATCGTTGCTCACGCCAGGCCACGACGCGCTGGAAGAGGCCGCGATAACGGCGCTTGGCATAGCGCCGGCCGGCATCGGATTTTTGAAAAGGTCGGGTGGATTCAGCTTGGCGCACGGACACGTCTCGGTTAAGGCCCCGAGATGAGCCTACGCGATCGCGTTGGATGAGATATGAATCGCTATTATCGCGTCTTTTTGATCCGGCCGACCGGGCGTGTTCCACTCAAACAGAAAATAAGTAGACCCTTGTATTAGCTGAATTTAGTAATCTGACTTAGCCATTTGAAGAAAAACTCAAATCCTATTAACTGCATGCTGACTGCATTTTTATGGGGATTTCGATGCGCGCTTTGAGCTGCTGGCTCTAAATTCTGTTTTGCATCCCAGGCGCCGAGCCGGTACACACACTGCGCGGGTATTCAGTGCGGGTCGCGGCGGACGCTGTCGAGCTGACGACAGAGCGTGGTCGCGCCGTCGAGCACGCGTACCGTCGCCCGCTGAATGAGATCGGGCGGCACGAAAAACAGATGGTCGTTTTCGACTGCCTGCAGCCCGGGCCAATCGCGCCAGTCGTCCAGCCAGTCGGGGCGTTCCTCGCCCATGCCACTGGCCACGATCGCCTGTGGATCGCGTTCGAGCACCGATTCGATCCCCACCTTGGGTGCCAGCGAAACCGCATCGGCAAAGATGTTGCGCCCGCCGCACAGCCGGATCACCTGGCCAACGAGCTGGTTGCCGGCCAGCGTCTGGAGCGGGTCGTCCCAGACCTGGTAGAACACACGTACCGGCGCGCGCTCGCTGTAGCGTTCGCGCAGCGCCGACAATCGGCGAGTAAAACGTTGCGCGGTGGCATCGGCGGTGGCCGACGTAGCGCCCAGCACGCCCAAATCGCGAATGGCGCGGGCGATATCCGTGAGTTGGCGTGGCCGATCGACATACACCGGAATGCCCAGCGCGTCGAAGCGGGCCAGCGTGGCCGGATCGCCGCCCTGGCCCGAGGCCCAGGCCACCACCAGATCCGGATTTTTCGCGACCACGGCTTCCAGGCTGATATTGGTGTAGCCGCCGACTTCCGGGATCGCCCGCGCAGCGGGCGGGTAATCGCTGTACGACACCGCGCCCACGATACGATCACCCAGACCCGCGCTGTAGAGGTTTTCCACCAGATGCGGGGCGAGTGCAACAATGCGTTGCGCGGGTGCGTCCAGGCGAATGGTCTGTCCACGAAAATCGCGAACTTCGACCGCTGCCGCCGCCGCAGTGGTCAC
The DNA here is from genome assembly GCF_040361255.1 of Salinisphaera sp. T5B8. Lineage (NCBI taxonomy): Bacteria > Pseudomonadati > Pseudomonadota > Gammaproteobacteria > Salinisphaerales > Salinisphaeraceae > Salinisphaera > Salinisphaera sp. T5B8. The sequence continues at coordinate 78,489 of NZ_APNG01000013.1, forward strand.
ACCCAGCAAGGCAGCCAGCGCCGCGATAACAACGACACGCAAACGCGCGATGGCGCGATGATCCGACATCAGCACAATCCTCTTTCAGCCACCGTCTCGAGCGCGGCGCCGAGCCGTGTCTGCGCGGTACCATCGCCCGGCAGACCGAAGCGCAGCCAGCGGCCGTTATCGCCCAGACGGGTCCATATGGCCTGTTCGGCCAGCGCCGCGTGAATACGGCCTGCCTGTTCGTGGTCATCGAAAAACACGCTGGTGAATAGCCCGGCACTGACAACGGCCTGTTGTAAACACACCGTTTCCAGGCGTCTTGTCAGTGCGTGGGCCCCGGCCGCGATACGCGCCTGCTGGGCGGCCTGCCAAGCACGATCGGCCAGCGCATGACAGCCGATCCAGCGCGCCGGATGGCTCACGCCCCAGGGCCGTAACTGCGCCTGCAGGCAGGCTACCTCGGGCGCGCGCCCGATCAGGAATCCCAGCCGCACACCCGCCAGCCCAAAGAACTTGCCCACCGAACGCAGCACCAGCACATTGGCCGGCCACGCAGTGGTGTGGATGCCGGGATTACAATCGGCGAATGCGGCATCCACCAGCAACAGGCCGTCGCGCCGGGCGAGTTCATCGGCCAAGCCGGCCAGGGTGACGCTATCCGCCTGTTCGGCGGTCGGATTGTTGGGCTGGATGACCACCGCATGATCCAGGGCGACGGCGATGCCCTCCAACTCGGCCAGATCGTGGTAGCGCACGAGCTCGTGACCGGCCATGGCCCAGGCCTGGGCATGTTCGGTATAGCCCACCGCCGGCACGCCGATCCGTGCGGGCCCGCGCGTCGTGCGCACCGCCTTAGGCAGTGCCTGTATCGCGAACTGGCTGCCGGGCAGGGCGGCGATCTCGCCGGCCGGGGCCTGGTAATAGTCGGCCGCGGCCGCGATCAGGCCGTCGTCGGCCTCCGGCAGGCGTGCCCACACCCGGCTCGGCACTGCGGGCACCGGATACGACCAGGGCGCGATCCCGGTCGACAGATCCAGCCAGGCGTCGAGGGCAATGCCATAGCGCGCGCTCGCCACGCGCAATCGGCCGCCGTGGTTCAAGGCCATGCCCAATCCAGTATCGCGATGGTCACAATCCAGAGCCAGAGCGTACGCCCGACCAGCACGATCGCGCGTTCCATATCCGCACTGTCCGGCGGCGTATCGCCGCCAAACACCGGCCGCGACTGATAGGCGCCGTGATAATACGCGCCGCCGCCCAGGCGCAATCGCAACGCACCCGCCCCCGCACACATCACCGGTCCGGCGTTGGGGCTGGCCAGCGCCGACGCCTGGGCGTACCAGCTGCGCAGGCCCGCACGGGTATCACCCACGAGCGCAAACGACAGTGCGGTCAAACGCGCGCTCGGCCAGTTGGCCAGATCGTCGGCACGCGCCGCCGCCCAGCCGAACCGCCGGTAGCGCGGCGTACGATAGCCCCACATGGCATCCAGGGTATTGATCGCCCGATGTGCGATTGCTGCCGCCACGGCACCGGCCGGTCCGGCCGCCAGGCCGCCGACGGCAAACCAGAACAAGCTCGCATGCACGCCGTCACTGGCGTTTTCCAGCAGCGATTCGAGCGCGGCCCGGCGAATCGCAGCAGCGTCCATCGTTTGTGTATCGCGACTGACCAGCGCGGCGACCGCACGACGTGCAGCAGTGATATCGCCGCCCTGCAAGGCCGCTTCAACCGCACGCGTATGTATTTTGAGGCTGTGCCAGGCAATACACAGCCAGAGCCCGAACACCGCCACGATCCAGCCGACAGGCGTCGGCAACGGCGCAATCAGCAGGCCGGCTAGCACGGCCGGCGGTACGACCAGCGCCAACCAGGCGATGGCCCCCGCCCAGCGCCGGCGCGGCAGACGCCGATCAAGCGCCGCGGCCAGACGGCCAAAGCCGACCAGCGGATGGTAGGCCCGCGGCTCGCCCAGCCATGCGTCGAGGCCCAGGCCGGCGAGCACCGCCAGGGTCAGGCCCATAGGCCGCCCCCCAGCACGGCCGCGACCAGCGCGGCGATGACCAGCGCCGCCGCTTCCACCAGCTCGATCAACGCACCGATCACATCGCCGGTATAACCGCCGATCCGGCGCTGCCAGAGCGCGCGCCAGGTCAGGCCCACCACGAACGCCGCCAGTATCGTGGCCAGGCCCAGTGCGATACCGGCAAAAGCCAGCGTCAGCCCCATGACGATCGCGGCCACCACGGCCATATCGCGGCGCGACAGATTGAGCGCCATCGCGCTTGCCAGGCCCTGACGGCGCCGATAGCGCGTGGTGGCCATGAGCACCCCGGCCGCGGTGCGCGCGAGCATGGGGACGACGAGCACTACCACGCCGGCCTGGGGCCAGAGCGCAATCAGCGCCGCGCTCTTGAGCGCCAGCACCAGCACCAGCGCGACCACGGCCATGGGCCCCGCAGCCGGGTCCTTCATCACGGCCAGCGTACGCTCGGCGTCCGCCTGGCCGTGGCCGGCGAACAGGGCGTCCACACAATCGGCGAGCCCGTCCAGATGCAACGCGCCGGTGATCACGACCCACAACACGACCACCAGCGCCGCGCCGAGCATGGCATCGATGCCATGCAGCGCGCTGGCCAGTCCGGCCAGCAGCGCCCCGATCGCGAGCCCGACCAGCGGATAACACAGCACCGACCGGCCCGAATCGGCCGCCGACACGGGGCTCCTGATCAGGCGCGCCATCGGTAGCGTGGTCAACAGGCCGAAGGCCAGCCATAGCGGCTGAAAGAACGCGATCAGGCGCCGCATGTCTTGGCTGCACCGAAGTCGATATTGTGGGCGACCAGCTGGGTATTCGTACGCGCACCGTCCGCCACCACGCGCAGACGACTCAGGCAGGCATAGGGCACCTCGAGACGATGCATCGCCGCGCCAGGCATGGCGAGCAGATCGGCCAGCAGGGCCCGCATAAGCCCGCCATGGGCGACCAGTACCACATGGCCGCCGGCATGGGCGGCCACTGCGTCCTCGAAAGCCGCCCGGGCACGCGCACGCAGCGCCGCCAGCGATTCGCCGCCCGGCGGGCCGTTTTGTTCCGGGTCGTCGAACCAGGCCTGGGCCGCATCATGATCCTGATCCCAGACCTCGGCGACGGGCCGGCCTTCCCAGCGGCCGAAGTCGATTTCGCGCAGGCGCCTGTCGATCGTGCAGCCCAGCCCGCGCTCGGCCGCCAGTTTCTCTGCAAAGACCCGACAACGGCGCAGCGGCGAGGCAATGACGTGCTGCCAATGCGGCTGCGCATCGGCCTGGGCCTGCATGCGGGCCAGCCCGGCAGCGGACAGCGCCACATCCCGGCTGCCACGAAAGATCGCGCCGCCTTCACATTCGCCGTGGCGCAGCAGATCGACGAGCGTTGCCGTGGCTTCAACCATCGCTGCTTGTCACCCCGGCTTCGTCGAAGGTCGCCATGTCGGCATGCAGGGCGAGCGCGTCGGCGATCACACCCAATGCGAGTGCGGCGCCGCTGCCCTCGCCCAGACGCATATCCAGATCGAGCAGAGGCCGGGCCTCGAGCCGTGCGAGCACGCCTGCATGGCCAGTTTCGGCCGAGCGATGGCCGAACAGTTGCCAATGCCGACACGCGGGCGCGATCTCGACGGCACACAGGGCGGCCACACTGGCGATGAAACCATCCACGAGCACGGGCACGCCGGCCTGGGCCGCGGCCACGAACGCGCCGGTCAGTGCGGCAATTTCGAAACCGCCCACACAGCGCAGCACGGCCAGCGCATGGGCTGCGCCCGTCAGGCCCTGCCAACTGGAACCATGCCGCGCCAGCCCGGCCGCAACCACGGCCTGTTTACGGGCCAGCCCGGCGCTATCCACACCGGTCCCCCGGCCGACCACCTGGGCCGGCGTGGCACCGGTCAGGCCCGCCAGCACGGCCGCCGCGCTGGTGGTATTACCGATGCCCATCTCGCCACCAATAAACAGATGCGCCGATGCCCATACGCGCTCGCGACCGGCGCGTAACGCCTGTTCGAGTTCGTCGGCCTGCATCGCCGCACCGGTGGTGAAATCTGCCGTGCCGGGGCCGATACGGGCATCGATGACATCGGGGCAATCGGCCGGCGGGGCGACGGCGCCCAGATCGACGATCGCAAGCCGCGCGTGGTGGCGTCGCGCCAGTACACAAATGGCCGCGCCGCCTGCGGCGAAGTTGGCGATCATCTGCCCGGTCACGGCCTGATCGAAGGCCGATACCCCCTGCGCCGCCACACCGTGATCACCGGCGAAAACAACGATATCGATATCGCTGAGCACCGGCACCGCACGCCCCTGCCAGCCGGCGAAATCCGCGGCCAGCTGCTCCAGCCGGCCCAGCGAACCGGGCGGCTTGGTCAGCACGCCCTGGCGGGCCTGAGCGGCGGCGCGCGCTTCGAGATCAATCGGGGCAATCGGCTGCGTCAGCCAGTCGGTCATGCGTCGTTCTCCTTGAGCGTCAGCGGTAAACCGGCCACCACCAGCGTCACCCGATCGCAGCGCGCGGCCAGCGCCTGGTGCAGACGCCCGGCCTCGTCGGCAAAACGCCGCGACAACGCGCCGAGCGGCACGATGCCCGAGCCCACTTCGTTGGACACGAACAACAACCGGGCCCGGCTGGCGTCGACCGCGGCGAGCAGGGCATCGCGTTCCTCGGCCCAGCGCCCGGGGCGGGCCTCGTCGCCGAGACAATTGCTCAGCCACAGCGTCAGACAATCCACGAGAATACAGCGGTCGGGCGCATCCAGCCGGCGCAGGCACGCACCCAGCGCCTGCGGCGCTTCGACCGTCTGCCAGCGCGCGTCCCGCTGCGCGCGGTGGTGCTGGATACGGGCAGTCATTTGCGCGTCACCCGCAAGCGCCGTGGCCACATAGATCCAGCGTGACACGTCGAGCGACAGCGCCCGTGTTTCCGCGTGGCGACTCTTGCCGCTGCGCGTACCGCCGAGCACGAGTTCCTTCATCGCCTACTCCTGCGACAGACAGCCCGCTCACCCATGCAATACCACCGGTGTATGGCTATCGGGGTGGGTGATCACCCGCGTGTGCGTATCGAACAGACATTGCATGCGCTCGGCGGTAACCACTTCGGCCGGCGTGCCGGCGGCAATCGTACGCCCGTCGCGCAGGGCCAGCATGCGATCGGCATAGCGCGCGGCCAGGCTGATATCGTGCAACACACTCACGATCGCCACGCCCTGGGCGGCCAGCTCCGCGACTTGTTGCATAACCAGACGCTGGTGGCCGAGATCGAGCGCGGCTACCGGCTCGTCGAGCAGCAACAGCCGTTCGCCGGCGTCCTCGGCACGCCAGATCTGGCTCATTACCCGGGCCAGCTGCACGCGCTGTTTCTCGCCGCCGGACAGGCGCGTATAAGGCCGATCGCGCAGATGGGCGATATCGCAGGCCGCCAGCGTTTGCCCCACGATCCTGCGGTCCGCCACGCTGCCCGAGGCATGCGGGCCACGACCCAGGCGCACCACCTCGGCCACGGTAAACGGGAAATTCAGCGCACTGGCCTGCGGCAACAGCGCGACCCGGCAGGCACGCTCGCGTGCCGGCCAGTCGGCGAGGGTACGTCCGGACAGCCGAATCGCCCCGGCCGCGGGCGCCAAATCGCCGATCAGGGCATGAATCAGGGTCGACTTGCCGGCCCCGTTGGGCCCGATCACGGCCAGATGCTGGCCGGCCGCGAGTACGAATCCGGCGGCTTCGACGACAGTTCGCCCGCCCGCGCTCAGGCGCAAGGCCTCGACTTCGAGTATCGGCGTCGTCATAGCCCGTACTCGCGCCGCCGGCGCAACAGCGAGATGAAAAACGGCGCGCCGAGCAAGGCCGTCAGCAGGCCCACCGGCAGCTCGGTAGGCGCAACCACGATACGGGCCAGCGTATCGGCCAAAAGCAAAAGAATTGCCCCCGCCAGCGCCGAGGCCGGCAGCAACCAGCGATGATCGGGGCCGATGAGCATGCGCACGATATGCGGTACGACCAGCCCCACGAAGGTAATCGCCCCCGCGACCGCCACCGAAACACCCACGCCGGCCGCGGTGAGCAGCACCAGCCGACGCTTGATGCGATCCACCGCAATACCCAGATGCCGCGCCTCCGATTCGCCCAGTAACAGGGCATTGAGCGCATCGGCCTGGCGTGGCAGTACCCAGAACACGAGCGCGCTCACCCCGGCCACGATCGCGACCCGCGGCCAGTTGGCGCCGTCGAGCCCGCCCATGCGCCAGAGGCTGATCCGGCGCAGCATTTCGTTATCAGCATGAAACTCCAGCAGCGAGCCCACGCTGCCGGCCAGCGCGCCGATGGCAATGCCGGCCAACAGCATGGTCGCCACCGATGTACCGCCCGGCCCGGTGGCCAATCGATAGACCAGCAAAACTGCCGCGGTGCCGCCGACGAACGCGCCCAGCGACACCAGCGACAGGCCGATAAAGCCGGCCGCCCCGCCTGCGAATACGATGACCAGACTCGCGCCCACCGATGCGCCCGCGGTTACGCCGATCAGCGAGGGATCGGCCAGCGGATTGCGAAACAAGCCCTGCATGGCCGCCCCGCAAATCGCCAGCATCGCCCCGACCAGGGCGGTAAGCAGCGCACGCGGCAGGCGCAACTGACGCACGATCAGCGCCAGCCGGTCCACGCCGTCATCGCGGCCGACCAGCACCGCCAGCACATCCAGCGCCGGCAGGCGCACCGCGCCGAGCATCACCGCTGCCAGCAGACAGACCGGCAGGGCGAACGCGAGCAGCCAGACGAGCCGGCGCGGACTCATGCGCCAGCCTCGGCAAGTAGCGCGTCGAGATCGATCGCAGCTTCCACGGCATCGGCCAGCCGTTCGAACTGGCGCTCGCGCAGGCCCGCGAGATCTTCGGTGGCCGCGTTTTCCAAACCCGCCCAGGCGAGCACCGCCGCACAGCCGGCCGCGCTGTCGAACAGCCCGTGCAGATAGGTGCCGGCGACCTGGCCATCGGCGCTGATCGCGCCGTCGAAGCCGTTATCGAGTTCGACAAACGGACGCACCAGATCGGCGCCGCGGGTCACGCCACAATGAATTCGATAGCCGGCGACCGCTGCCTCGCCATTGCTCTGACTCTCCACCAGCCGGCCGCTGACGTTTTCGAGCCGTTTTTCGGTGCCGATTTCTGTCGCGATATCAAGCAGGCCCAGCCCAGCAACCACGCCCGGCGCGTCTTCCACACCGTGCGGGTCGTCGATCGCCTGCCCCAGCATCTGATAGCCGCCACAGATGCCGAGCACGTGTCCGCCGTAGCGCAGGTGCCGGGTGATATGCGTATCCCAGCCATTGGCCGCTAGCCATTGCCGATCCGCGCGCACGTTCTTGGAGCCCGGCAGCACGATGAGATCGGCCCCGCCCGGGCGCTGACCGGGCCCGACCCATTGCAGATCCACACCCGGCTGCAGACGCAGCGCGTCGAAATCGGTGTGATTGGAAATCCGCGGCAAGGCGGGCACCTGGACCACGAAACGGGCGTCGGCATCGACGCGCTGATCGCGGGCGATGGCATCCTCGGCGTCGAGATAGAGCCCATCCAGCCAGGGCAGCACGCCGAATACCGGCTTGCCGGTCTCGCGCTCCAGCCATTCCAGGCCGGGTTCGAGCAGGGCGATATCGCCGCGAAACCGGTTGATCACGAAACCGATGATGCGCGCCCGCTCGGATTCGGACAAAAGCGCCAGCGTGCCCACGATCTGGGCGAACACGCCGCCCTTGTCGATATCGGCCACCAGCACGACCGGACAATCCACTGCCTCGGCGAAGCCCATATTGGCAATATCGTTGGCCCGCAGATTGATCTCCGCCGGGCTGCCCGCGCCTTCCACGAGCACGAGCTCGTATTGTTCCACCAGACGCGCATGCGAGGCGCGCACCGCAGCCATCGCGGTCGGCTTGTAGTGGTGATAGTCGCTTGCCGACATGCCGGCCACCGCCCGGCCGTGGATGATGACCTGGGCGTTGTGATCGCTGGAGGGCTTGAGCAGCACCGGGCTCATGTCGATGGTGGGCGCGACCCCGCAGGCCGCCGCCTGCACGGCCTGGGCGCGGGCAATCTCGCCGCCGTCGCTGGACACGGCACTGTTCAAGGCCATGTTCTGCGGCTTGAACGGGGCGACCGACACACCGCGCCGATGCCAGGCCCGGCCCAGGCCGGCCACCAGCGTCGACTTGCCGGCATCGGTGGCCGTGCCCTGGATCATGAGCGTCCTAGCAGCCATCGGCCCAACCCGGTTGCGGGCAAATGGCATCGGTGAGGGCATCGATCACGAGCCGCGCGGCATATTCGCCAAACAGGGTGTGCTTGCCCGTGTAGCGTAACGGCTCGCCGGCGCTGGTACAGAATACGGCGGTGGCATCCGTGCCGGTACCGGTCGCGATGTCATTCGAAATCGGGCTGCGCGCATCGAGCGCTTGCAGCGCCGCAGCCTTGGCTTCGGTCAGCGTGGCCAGGGTTTCGACCTGTGCTGCCGGGGTCAGCGCGAGCGTGGTCGCTAGGGCGAGATTGATCGTGCCCGCCTCGCAGGGGCCGGGGCGCAGCGCAAGCCGATCCGCCCGATCGCCGGCCCGCCGGGCGTTGGCCAGGCCGGCGGTCACGACCACACACAGACGCTCGCCTTCGATATCGACCGTGGCGAACCGCAGACTGCGCATCGAAGCGGCGGTGAGCATGCCGACACAGGGCGCGGCGAGCCCGCGCTGGGCTGCGAAATCGGCGATGAGGGCCGCCGGCGTATTCAACGCGGCGCGATCGTCGTCGCCGACATGGCGGTTGGCAAAGCCCTGCGCCATGCTCCAGCCACCGCCCGCCACCGCTGAACTCAGACAATGCCAGGGCCGATCGAAAGCAATCGCCAGCCCGCTACCGGCCACGCCGGCCTGCCAGCCCGGCAGCAAACGCGCTGCGGGAATGGTCTGCACCGTAGCCGATGGCAGATCATCGCGTGCAGACCAGCGCCACCAGGTAGCCGGGGCTGGCGCCATTACCTAGTAGTCGACGCCCTTGCGCGCCTTGATGCCTGCCTTGAAGGCGTGCTTGATGTCCTTGATCTCGGAGACGGTATCCGCCAGTTCGCGCAGGGCCGACCCGCCGCCGCGACCGGTGACCACTACCGACTGTTCGCGTGGGCGGTTGGCCAGGGCGTCCAGCACTTTCTTCTCATCGAGATAGCTGTAGCCGATCATGTAGGTCAACTCGTCGAGTACGACCAGATCGAAGCTGTCGTCGGTGAGCATGGGCTCGACCTTGGCCCAGGTCGCCTCGGCGGCGGCGATATCGCCACTGCGATCCTGGGTGTTCCAGGTAAACCCGGTGCCCATCTGATGAAAAGCCACCTGCGGGCAATGATCGCGCACGTATATCTCTTCGCCGGAGAGCTGTTGGCCCTTGATGAACTGCACCACGCCCACGCGATGCCCGTAGCCGAGCGCCCGCATGACCATGCCGAACGCCGAGGAGGACTTGCCCTTGCCGTTGCCGGTGAGCAGCAATAACACGCCGCGTTCGGTATCGGCCGCCTCGATGGCGGCATCCACCCGGGCTTTTTGTTTCTGCATGGTCGCCTTGTGGCGTTCGGCCTTGGCGTCGTCGTCGCTGCGGGATTCGTCGCTCATGAGGGCTCCGTTGATAGCGCACGGCCCGGCCGGGCCGTGCGACTTAAGGCTACTGCGGCTGGTAGCGCAATGTGAAAAACACGTTGCGATCGGCCTGATTGTAGAAGCGGGCGGTCTGGTATTCCTCGTCGAACAGATTATTGAGGCTGGCCTGTACCAGCCAATCGCGGGCCAGCTCGACCGAGGCGCGCAGGTCGACGACCTGATAGCTGTCCAGTTCGTTTTCGTTGGCGGCATCGTCGTAGCTGGAATCGGCCACGGTCAGGCTCGCCCCGGCACTGTAGCGCCCGAAGGCGCGGTCGACATCGAACTGGCCCGTATGGCCGGGCCGGCGCGGCAGTTCGTTGCCCTGATTCGGGCCACGCGTACGGTTTTCGGCATCGAGCCAGGTGAACTGCGCATTGAGTTGCCACTCGGCAATCGCCGTGCCAATACCCGCTTCCACACCCCGAATCCGGGTTTTCTCGAGATTGGCCGGGGCGAAGGTGGACGAGTCGTAGGCAATCAGATCGTCGATCTCGGTCTGATAGGCATGCAGCGACCAGCGGCCCCAGTCGTGATCGCCGTCGAGGCCGATTTCGACGCTGTCCGATTCTTCCGGGTCCAGCTCGGGATTGCCATAGTTGGGAAAATACAGTTCGTTGAAAGTCGGTGCCTTGAAGGCGGTGCCATAGGAAATACTGGCGGTATAGGCGTCGGCGAAATCGATGCCGTAGGCCGCGCTGCCGGTAGCGTGCTCGCCGAACTGTTCGTTGTCGTCGCCACGTCCGGACAACTGCAGGTGATGGCGGCCCCAATCGCCCAGGTACTGAACGAACAGGCCCTTGTTATCACGGCTGTCTTCGCGCACGGCGCCGGTGAAGTCGTTCGCGCGATCGCCATCGGTGTCGCCATCGACGCTTTCATGCTCGTAGTCCAGGCCGAGCGTGAACAGATCGTCGTTGGGCAGGCTGATGTCGTTCTGCCAGATCAACTGGTGGCGCCGGGTTTTGAACGCCGTGACATAGCGCCCGTCGAGGAAGTTGTCCGAGTCATCCAGGCTATTGCCATAGGCGATTTTGGTACGCCACGCCGCCAGCGGCTGCCAGGCCAGCGAGGTACCGATGATCTGCTCGACGCTGTCGGTTTCATTCTGGGCGGTGCCGTCGAACTCGACATTCGCCTGCGATCGCAGAAAGTTCAGATCCCATTCGACCCCGTTATCGAAGATATACCCGTAGTCGAAGGCCACCGCGACCCGATCGTAGCCGTCGTCGTCGGGCTCGTCGGTAAAACAGCCGCCGGTGCCGGCCGCATCGGCGGTGCAGGCATCGAAGCCGTCGGTACGGCGCCCGCTCACGCTCAGGTTGTAGTGGGAATTGGCATCGCTGCCGGCCACGCCCACCTGGCCTTCATAGCTACTGTCGCTGCCCGCGCCGAGCTGAAAATAGGGTCGGGTACCGGCCACGCCACGCCCGTCGCGGGTAAAGATCTGGATCACCCCGCCGATCGCATCCGAGCCATACAACGACGAGCGCGGCCCGCGCACGATCTCGATACGTTCGATCTGTGATACCGGCAAATCCTCGATCGCGGCCGACCCGGCCGTGGCCGAGCGATACTCCACGCCATCGACCAGCACCAGCGTATGGTCGGACTCGGTACCGCGCAGAAAGATCGAGGTGGACTTGCCCGGCCCGCCGTTGTTGGCGATGGTCACCCCCGGCGTGCGTCGCAGCAGATCGCGTACCGACCGTGCCTGCAAGCGCTCGATCTCGGCGCGGTCGATGACCGTGGTCGCGGCCAGCGTGTTGCTCACCCGTTGCGGCGTACGCGTGGCGGTGACCTGAATATCCGCGAGCCGGTCGTTACTGGCCGCACTCTGAGCGAGTGCGGGCGCGGCTACGAACACGGCACACAGCACCACCGCCGGCGCTGCCACGCCGCAAAAAAGACGATCGATAAACATTATTTCCCCAATAACCCCTGGCGCACACGCCCGTGCGCCGCGATGGACACGGCCACGACCCGCCATGGGACAGATTGGAGAAACAGTCAGGGATACGACACGCGCGAATACGACGCCGTCGCTCTGCCGTCTCATCGCCCGCCGCGATGTCGTTGCCTCGTATCGCAGGCCGGTCTCCGGACTCACGAGCGCCTGTCATGGCCATTCGACACGCCTTCCCGGGCCAGGGCCCAGTGGCATGAAGTGTCGAAGTCGACTCGCCTACCGTTGCGGGGGCAGCGCCGGCCTTGTCGACACGAAACTTCGTGGCGACGCACCGGCTTCCCGTTTCACCCGAGCGTGTGAACACGCCCGGACACCTGCAATAACGCAAAGCCTAGCAGGCCCGCGGGTGCCGTCAAGCACGCCAACGCCGCGTCAAAGCGCTTGCGGCGGGCGATGGCAGGCCCGTTCGGCTTCCTGTATATCCGGATAAACGGATATACTGCGCCTCCATACACACATTCAAGGTATCCATGAGCGATCTGATAGCCGCGCTCGCGCAGCGCATCCTGGTACTCGACGGCGCCATGGGCACGATGATCCAGAACCACGATCCGGACGAAGCCGATTATCGCGGCCAGCGTTTCGCGGACTGGGAAAGCGATCTCAAGGGCAACAACGATCTGCTGACCCTCACCAAGCCGGAACTCATCCGCGAGATCACCGCGCAATATGCCGCGGCCGGCTCGGATATCCTCACCACCAACACCTTCTCGGCAACCACCATTGCCCAGGCCGACTACCACATGGAAGACCTGGCCGTGGAGATGAACCTCGAAGCCGCGAAGATCGCACGCAGCGTCGCCGAGGAATACGCCACGCCCGACAAGCCGCGCTGGGTGGCCGGCGTGATCGGACCGACCAACCGTACTGCCTCGATCTCGCCGGACGTAAACGACCCCGGCAAGCGCAATACCGATTTCAACCAGCTGGCCCAGGCCTACGGCGAAGCCGCCGAGGCGCTGCTGGATGGCGGTGTCGATATCATCCTGATGGAAACCATCTTCGATACGCTCAACGCCAAGGCCGCGATCTATGCCTATCGCAAGATCCTGCGCGCGCGAAACATCGACGTGCCGTTGATGATTTCAGGCACCATCACCGACGCCTCGGGGCGCACACTGTCCGGCCAGACCACCGAAGCCTTCTACAACTCGGTTGCCCACGGTCGACCGCTGACCATGGGCCTGAACTGTGCGCTGGGCCCGGACGCCCTGCGTACCTACGTGGCCGAAATGTCGCGTATCGCACCCTGCTATGTGCATGCCTATCCGAACGCCGGCCTGCCCAACGAATTCGGCGAATACGATCTCACCCCCGACGAAATGGCCGAGCATATCGGCGAGTGGGCCGAGTCCGGCCTGCTCAACATGGCCGGCGGCTGCTGCGGCTCCACGCCCGAACATATCGGCGCGATCGCCAAGGCCGTCGAAGGCAAAGCACCCCGCCGGCGCCCCGAGATCAAGCGTGCGATGCGCCTGTCGGGCCTGGAACCGTTCACTGCATCGGCTTAAGACATTTTTCCGCAGATCAACGCAGATCGACGCAGATGAAAAGCGAAGAACGAGATGCGCAGACCTATGGGATTCTGGGTGCCGCGTTCGAGGTTCATCGCTATTTGCGCAACGGCTTTCTCGAGGGCGTTTATCAAGATGCATTAGCAATCGAACTAGCCGAACGCGACATACCATTCATACGCGAAGCCGCACTCGATGTTCAGTACAAAGGACGTGCACTGAACAGCCAGTTTAGGGCCGATTTCGTTTGCTTTGGAAGCGTCGTCCTGGAGCTCAAGGCCGTATCGCGCCTCCTGCCACAACACGAGGCACAAGTAATCAATTACTTGAAGGTCACGGGCCTGACCCGCGGACTGCTACTCAACTTCGGAACGCCAGAATTACAACACCGGCGCCTAGTGCGAAGCAATCGCCAGCGTTAGCTAGTTTTCTTATCTGCGTTGATCTGCGTCGATCTGCGGACAAACAGAGGTTTCAATGACGTCAGCTACCAACTTCATCAACATCGGCGAGCGCACCAACGTTACCGGCAGTGCGCGCTTCAAGCGCCTGATCAAGGAAGAGGATTACGACACCGCACTGTCGGTGGCCCGCGAGCAGGTCGAAAACGGCGCCCAGATCATCGACGTGAACATGGACGAGGGCATGCTCGACTCGGTCGCGGCGATGCGCAAGTTCCTCAACCTGATGGCCGGCGAGCCGGATATCGCCCGCGTGCCGGTGATGGTGGATTCGTCCAAGTGGGAGGTCATCGAGGCCGGGCTGCAATGCATCCAGGGCAAGGGGATGGTCAACTCCATCTCGCTCAAGGAAGGCGAAGACAAGTTTCTGGAACAGGCCCAGGCCTGTCTGGACTACGGCGCGGCCGTCGTGGTCATGGCCTTCGACGAAGCCGGCCAGGCCGATACCGAGGATCGCAAGGTCGAGATCGCCGAGCGCGCTTACCAGCTGCTGATCGACAAACTCGACTTCCCGCCCGAAGACATCATCTTCGACCTCAACATCTTCGCTATCGCCACCGGCATCGAAGAGCACAACAACTACGCGGTGGACTTCATCAACGCCACGAAGCGCGTACGCGAATCCTGCCCCGGATGCCACGTCTCCGGCGGGCTGTCGAACGTGTCGTTCTCGTTTCGCGGCAACGAAACCGTGCGCCAGGCCATGCACTCGGTGTTTCTCTACCACGCGATCCCGGCCGGGCTGGATATGGCCATCGTCAACGCCGGCCAGCTGGAGGTCTATGACGACATCCCCGACAAGCTGCGCGAGGCCTGCGAGGATGTCGTACTCAACAAGCGCGACGACGCCACCGAACGCCTGCTGGACCTGGCCGAGGAATACAAAGGCAAAGGCAAGAAGAAGGATTCGAAAGAGGATCTGGCCTGGCGCGAATTCGAGGTCAACAAACGCCTCGAGCATGCGCTGGTCAAGGGTATCGATTCCTACGTGGAAGCCGACACCGAAGAGGCCCGCCAGAAGGCCGACAAGCCACTGGAAGTCATCGAAGGCCCGCTCATGGACGGCATGAACGTGGTCGGCGATCTGTTCGGCGCCGGCAAGATGTTTCTACCGCAGGTGGTGAAATCCGCGCGCGTGATGAAAAAGGCGGTGGCCTATCTGCTGCCTTTCATCGAGGAAGAAAAGGAAGAGGCCGACAAAGGCTCCAACAACGGCACCATCATCATGGCGACCGTGAAGGGCGACGTGCACGACATCGGCAAGAACATCGTCGGCGTGGTGCTTCAGTGCAACAACTTCGAGGTGATCGACCTTGGCGTGATGGTGCCGATGAACGACATCCTCGACGCTGCGGAAAAGCACAACGCCCATGTCATTGGCCTGTCCGGGCTGATTACGCCCTCGCTCGACGAAATGGTGAATGTCGCCGCCGAAATGCAGCGGCGCGGTATGAATACGCCGCTGTTGATCGGGGGCGCCACCACCTCGCGTGCGCATACCGCGGTCAAAATCGACCCGGCCTATGCGGGTGCGGTGATGTGGGTCAAGGATGCCAGCCGTTCGGTGCCGGTGGCCTCGCGCATGGTCAGCCCCGATGCCCGCGAAAAGCTCGTCGCCGAACTCAAGGACGACTACGACAAGCTGCGCGAGCGCCATGCCAACAAGAAAAAGGACAAGTTCCTCACCCTGGCGGACGCGCGTGCCAACGCGGTGAAGCTCGACTGGGACAACTACGAGCCGCCGCGCCCGAAGCTGCCCGAGACCACCGAATACGCCCTGCGCGAAGCGCCGCCGTATATCACCGGCGAGGCCAGCGACGAATCCGGCGTGTATGTGTTCGACGATTTTCCGCTGGAACAGCTCGTGGACACGATCGACTGGACGCCCTTCTTCATGTCGTGGGAGATGAAAGGGCGCTACCCGAATATTCTCAACGACCCGAACAAGGGCCCGGAGGCACGCAAGCTCTTCGACGAGGCGCAGATCATGCTCAAGCGCATCGTCGAAGAGAAATGGCTTACCGCCAAGGGTGTCGCCGGCATCTTCCCCGCGCACCGCGTTGGCGACGATATCCACGTGTTGAGCGACGATCGCAGCGAAACCGTGCACGTACTGCACAACCTGCGCCAGCAGACCGAGCATCGCGACGGCGTGCCCAACCGCTCACTGGCCGACTTCATCGCCCCCGAAGATTCGGGCAAGGCCGACTGGGTGGGCGCCTTCGCGGTGACCACGGGCCTGGGCTCGAAAGAGATCGTCGACCGCTTCAAGGCCCAGCACGACGACTACAACGCCATTCTGGTGGAGTCACTGGCCGACCGGCTGGCCGAATCCTTCGCCGAATGGCTGCACAAGTTCGTGCGTACCCAACTCTGGGGCCATTCACCCGATGAATCCCTGTCCAACGAGGATCTCATCGGCGAGAAGTATCACGGCATCCGGCCCGCGCCCGGCTATCCCGCCTGTCCGGAACATACCGAGAAGGACACCCTCTGGGAGATGCTCGACGTACAGGCACGTACCGGTATCGAGCTGACTGAATCGCGGGCGATGTGGCCGGGGGCCGCGGTATCCGGCTGGTATTTCAGCCACCCGGAATCGCGTTATTTCGTGGTCGGGCGCGTCGCCAAGGATCAGGTCAAGGACTACGCCGCGCGCAAGGGCTGGGATATTGCCACCGCCGAGAAATGGATCGGCACCAATCTGGGCTACGAGCCGGGCGGCGGCGAAGACTAAGGCCTGTCGTCGCGACAGGCCCTAGGCTTGTCTTGATGATGTATGAAAGCCGGCTGGCTTTTCTCAAGCAAGCAGGTTGTCCGCCAATGAACGCGAACACACCCGAATGAAGACGTAAAGCCAGATACCTGGAAGCCCAGGTGGTCTGATGTTCAGGCCCCGTGCCGAACTGTGGACGCTATCGAAAGCCCTGCTGATGCATCAGTCGGCGCCCGCCGCTTCGGCGAGGCGCTTGCGCACGTCGGCGGGCACATTGTCCGGTGTGTAGTCGGGCACGCGGCGCAACCGCTCGCCCACCGATGGGTGAAAGACATCGTCGCGTTGCGGGTGGCGCACATACCGGCCGAGCAACGGCCACAGGCCATCGTAGGAATCATGTAGACGGCCGGTGGCATCGTCGTCAATCGCGGCGATCGCGCCCGGCTTCAACGCCAGGCCCTGCGTCCGGGCCTGTTCGAGCATCCAGCCCAGGGTGATATCGGCCAGCCCGCGTTCGTCATAGCCGCCGCCAACATCGCTATGCACGCCGACAAACCAGCGCTGGCGTGCATGCTGGCCGGGTTTGAGCGCGCTTTCGTCCCAGGGCGTGGGCTCGAACTTGCGCCGCTTTTCGTCGATGGCCAGTGCATGCACGGCATGGCACACGCCGGGGCTGAGCTTGTTGTCGTGAAACCGGCGCAGGCGAATCAGTACGCCCAGCGCGCCGACGGTCTCCCAGACGCCCACAAAATGCGGGGCACAGCGGGTCAACGGCTGCTGATAGCGCGCCACGACCGATGTATTACCGTCGAGCCAGGCCTTGACGATTCCCTTGGCGCGATCGCGATCGTCCGGCGCGAGCACGCCCACCTGGTCGATCAATGCCGCGAGCGAGCGCGCCGCGAATGCCCCGCGGCTGAAGCCGAACAGGAATACGCGATCGCCGGGCGTGTAGGTTTCGATGAGAAAACGATAGGCCCGTACCAGGTTCTGGGTAATACCGTAGCCAAACGCCGCGCCCAGGCCCCTTGCCCAGCGTTTCGCCCACGTTCACGCCCAAAACGCGGGCACCGAAGGTCCCCACGCCGGGCTCGTAAAAGGCGCGCTGATCGGCGTCATCTGCAAGCGCCCGGTAGAGATGAACGACATTGGTGTCCGAGCTATCGAACTGGCTGTTGGTGCCGTCGCAGCACACCACGATGTTCTTGGCCATGGGCTATGTGCCCCCGGGAAATAACACCGCCACGGTCACAGCGATTACCGCGAACCACAATCCGGGTGTCTGCCTAGGTGATCGAAAACACACCGGGCGAACGCTAAAATAGCGCCCCGTTGTCCGCTCGCCGGCCCGGGCCGTTCCCCCAAAAAATGCAGGATCTCGGGTCGATGCTCGATCTACCGAAACTGTCCGTATTCGTTCCCACCTTCATGCTGGTGTCGCTGACCCCGGGCATGTGCATGATGCTCTCGCTGAGCCTGGGCATGAGTATCGGCGTACGTCGTACGCTATGGATGATGATCGGCGAGCTGGTAGGCGTGGCCCTGGTGGCGGTTCTGGCAGTGATCGGCGCGGCCACGCTCATGCTCAGCTACCCGACGCTGTTCACCGCCCTCAAGCTCGCAGGCGGCCTCTATCTGGTCTATCTGGGCATTTCGATGTGGCGCGCGAGCGGCGAATCGGCGCTGCCCGCGGCCAAACGCAACGACGGCGCCCTGCGCCCGGCGGGGCTGATCACCCAGGGCTTTGTCACCGCGGTGGCCAACCCCAAGGGCTGGGCCTTCTTCATCGCGCTGTTGCCGCCGTTTCTCGATCGCGACAATGCCCTGGCGCCCCAGCTTCTGGTACTGGTCGGCGCCATTCTGACCATCGAGTTCTGCTCGTTACTGGTCTACGCCGGCGGCGGCCACGCCGTGCGCAGCTTTCTGCGCGAGCCGCGTAACGTGGTGCGGCTCAATCGCGTGGCCGGCAGCCTGATGATGGCGGTCGGCGTTTGGCTGGCGCTGGGCTGAGCGCGCCAACCCGGCTCAGCCGGGCGTCGCACGCGCGATCAGCCAGATCGCCACGGTCTGGATGACCAGACCCGCCAGCAACAGCACCCAGGCCGAGGCCACCACCATCGACGCCAGGTAGAGCACGCCGGCCACCGCCGCCGGTACCAGCGCATAGGGAATCTGGGTGCGCACATGGGCGATATGATCCGAACCGGCAAAGATCGACGACATGACCGTGGTATCCGAAATCGGCGAGCAGTGATCACCGAAGATGGAGCCGGAGAAGATCGCGCCGATGGCCATGTGCACGAGGGTGATATCGCCAATGTTGTAAGCCAGCGGTACCGCCACGGGCGTGAGAATCGCCATCGCGCCCCAGGAGCTGCCGGTCGCAAACGAAATCACCATCGCGATAGCGAAGATCAACACCGGCAGCAACCCCGGCGAGAGCCAGTCGCGGGTGGCTTCGATGACGTGCTCACCGGTATCCAGCGCACCCGTGACGGTACCGATCGTCCAGGCCAGCACCATGATCACCAGCGCCGGCAGCATGGTCCGAAAACCCGCCAGCAGCGTGTTTTCGCAGTCCTCGAGGGTTTGTCGCTGCAGCAATGCCAGCGCCATGGCCGTACCGACCATCGCGAACGCGGCCCACGACAGTGATACGGCCACATCGGTATTGGCCAGGGCATCCATGAGCGGCTTGCCCTCGGCGCCGCCGCCGGTATACCACAGCGCCCAGCAGGCCACGCCGAGCAGTACGCCCAGCGGCAGCAAGAAGTGATAGAGCCGGCCGTTTTCGGTATCGGCTTCGCCGAGATCGTTTTCCACGGCCGATAGCGGCGTATCGCCCGGCGCGACCAGATCGCCATCGTCTTCGGCCCGTTTTTCGGCCGCGCGCATGGGCCCGAAGTCGCCCAGAATCACGATCGTGGGCACCGCCACCAGACACAGCAATGCATAGAAATTCCACGGAATCGACTGCAGGAAAGCCATATACGGTTTTTCCGTGGTCAGGCTCAGGGCGGTGAACGCCGCCGCGATCAGCGACACCTGGTAGCCGATCCAGTCCGAAACCGGGCCAAGCGTGGCCATGGGCGCCGAGGTGGAATCCAGCAGATAGGCCAGCTTTTCGCGTGACACGCGATGTTCACCGGTCAGATCGCGGGTGGCATTACCTACGATCACCGAATTGACGTAATCGTTGAAAAAGATCACCAGCCCCAGCAACCATGTGAGCAGCTGCGCGCTGCGCCCGGTGGTGATACGCGCGGACAACCAGCGCGATACCGCATAGGAGCCGCCGGTGCGATACATGAATGCCGCACCCGCGCCCAGCAGTGAAACGAGCACCAGGAAGCGAGCGTTCCATTCGTCGGTCATCACCTCCGCGAACCAGTCGAAGGTCTGACCGACCGCGGCCACCGGATTGCCGGCCACGAACCAGCCGCCGATCCAGATCGCCAGAAACAACGACAGATTGACGCGACGCGTTGCAAGCGCCAGCAGCACCGCAGCCAGTGGCGGGGTAAGAGAAATGATCAAATCCATGCAATAGCCGGCCTGCGGTTGCTCAACGCGCAGGCGCCCCCTTCAGATTGTATTTATGAGGGCGACATTTTATGCATGGTAAAAACATACGTGTAGCAAGCCGCGCGATAGCGACTACTGTGGTGTAATCGACTACAGATCATTTCAGCCGTCTTTACACACGAGCGCGCCATGCTGCAACGCCTCAAGCAATTCGGCCCCGGTCTTCTGGTCGCAGCCGCCTTCATCGGCCCCGGTACGGTCACCACGGCCAGCGTGGCCGGTGCCGAAACGGGCTATGCACTGCTCTGGGCGCTGGTGTTCTCGATCTTTGCCACGCTCGTGCTTCAGGAAATGAGCGCGCGACTCGGACTGGTCGCACGCCTGGGCCTGGGGGCCGCGCTGCGCCAAAGTATCGACACTCCGCTGCTGCGCTGGGCGGCGATCATCCTCGTGGTGGTCGCGATCGGCTTTGGCACCGCGGCTTTTGAAACCGGCAATATCACCGGCGCCGCGCTCGGGCTGGAAACCATTGCCGGGCTGTCCACACGCGTCTGGGCGTTGATCGTGGGTAGCGCGGCCCTGGCCCTGCTGGCGACCGGGCACTACAAACTCATCGAACGGGTGCTGGTGGCGCTGGTGCTGACCATGAGCGTGGTATTCATCCTGACCGCGATCATCGTGCGCCCGGACATGGGCGCGATACTGGCCGGTATATTCACGCCTGGCCTGCCCGACGGCTCGGTGCTGACCGTGATCGCGCTGGTGGGCACTACGGTGGTGACCTATAACTTCTTCCTGCATTCGGCCGCGGTCCAGGACAAATGGCCCCGCGATATGCCAACCGAGCGCGCGCTGGCCGAATCGCGTCTGGACAGCGGCTTGTCGATCGCGCTCGGCGGGCTGATCACACTCGCGATCGTCATCACCGCCGCGGCGGCGTTCTTCAACAGCCAGACAACGATCGAGGACGCCGGCCAGATGGCCGCGCAGCTGGAGCCATTGCTTGGCCCGGCCGCGAAATGGTTCTTTGCCATCGGGCTGTTTGCGGCCGGCATGACCAGCTCGGTGACCGCGCCACTGGCCGCCGCTTATGCGGTCACCGGCGCGCTCGGCGTCAAGCCGGATCTGGCCAGCAAGGGCTTTCGCGCAATCTGGGCTGCGATTATCGTCATCGGCATGGGCTTCGCCTGGTTCGGCGCCGAACCGGTACAGGCGATCGTGATCGCCCAGGCCGCCAACGGCATTCTGTTGCCACTGATCGCGGTATTTCTGCTCGTGGTGATGAACCGGCGCGAGCTGCTCGGCACCTATCGCAACGGCGTGCTGGGTAACCTGCTCGGCGCGATCGTCGTGCTCGTGGCCACGGGTCTGGGGCTGTATACGCTGCTGAGCGTATTCGGCGTGGTCGCCGGCTGAACTTGCTGTCGTCGACGCGGCTGGCCACAATCGTCGCCGGCATTCCTTCAGGACGCTGGCATGGCGCTATCGCCCTTTCATCTGGCCATTCCGGTTCACGATCTGCCCGCGGCCCGGCGTTTCTACGGTGAAACCTTCGCCTTGAGCGAGGGCCGCTCGAGCGCGCAGTGGGTGGATTTCGATTTCTATGGTCACCAGCTGGTCATTCACGAACACCCCAAAACCCCGTCGCAGGAAAACGCCCATACCAACCCGGTCGACGGCCACGACGTGCCGATTCCGCATTTCGGCATCGTGCTCGAATGGGACGAATGGCAAGCGCTGGCCGATCGCCTGCGCGAACGCGGCACCGATTTCGTGATCGAGCCGCATATCCGTTTTCAGGGCCAGCCCGGCGAACAGGCCACCATGTTTCTGCTCGACCCCTGTGGCAACGCACTGGAATTCAAGGCGTTTGCCGACCGCAGCCAGTTGTTCGCCAAGTAAACCACCGATACCGAACCCCATGACCGATCTGCATATTCGCGCCGCCGAACGCGCCGACACGCCGTTGATTCTGCGCTTCGTGCGCGAGCTGGCGATTTACGAAAAAGCCCCCGACGAAGTGGTCGCCAGCGAGCAAACGATCGAGCAATCCCTGTTCGATGAGGGCGCGCGGGCCTTTGCCTTCATCTGTGAAGATGCCGGCGAGCCGATCGGCTTTGCCGTGTGCTTCTACAGCTACTCGACGTGGCTGGCCCGCAATGGCCTGTATCTGGAAGATCTCTACGTAACCCCTGACGCCCGTGGGCGCGGTGCTGGCAAGGCGCTATTGCAGTATCTGGCTCGCCTGGCCGTCGATGAAGGCTGCCGGCGTTTCGAATGGAGCGTGCTCGACTGGAATACACCGGCGATCGAGTTCTATGAAGCTGCCGGCGCGCGCCCGCAGTCGGAATGGACTACCTACCGGCTGGCCGGCGACGCGCTCGTGCGATTCGCCGGCCGCTGAAGATTGGCCGGCGGCCTGTTCAGGCGCCCGCGATGGCCCAATGCTCGGTACGTGTACGCCAGACCACCGCCACCATGCGGGTGACCAGAAACATCGTCAGCCCCACCCAGATCCCGGTCAGCCCCCAGCCAAACGCCCAGGACAACCAGATCAGCGGCAGAAAGGCGCCCAGGGCACAGGCCAGCGTCGTGGTACGCAGAAAGCGTGTGTCTGCCGCGCCGAGCAATACGCCGTCGAGCGCGAATACGATACCGGCGACCGGCTGCTGGGCCACGAACAGCCACCAGGCATACGGAATCTGCGCAAGCACGTCCGCGTCATCCGTGAACAGCCGCGGGATAACCCCGGCCAGGGCAGCAAAGACCCCAGCCAGGCAGACGCCCAGACCGAACGAATAGCGCGTGATCTGCCAGGCCACGGCCCGGGCGCGTTCGACGCGGGCCGCGCCCAGCTCCGCGCCGATCAGCGCCTGGGCGGCGATCGCCAGCGAGTCGAGCACCAGCGAGAGAAACACCCAGAGCTGATAGACGATCTGATGCGCGCCCAGGGCCGCGGCCGACTCGCGTGCCGCCACCGCCGCCGCCGACAGGAAACAGATCTGAAACGAGGCACTGCGCAGGATCAGATCGCGGCCGAGCACCATCTGCGCTTTCATGATCGCCCAACGTGGGCGCACCAGCGCCCGCTCGCCGCGCAACGCGCGCACGAACAGAATGGCTGCGGTGTACTGGGCGAGCACATTGGCCATCGCCGAGCCTTCCAGCCCAAAACCCAGCGGGTAGACGAGTACCGGGCAGGCGATCGCCGACAGGATATTGCCCGCGAGGATATAGCGCAGCGGGCGCACCGTATCCTGGACGCCGCGCATCCAGCCATTGCCGGCGAGGGTGATCAGAATGGCCGGCGCGCCGATCAAGGCGATACGCAGCCACGAGACGGCCGCCTCGGCGACCGTCGGATTGCCGGCAAGCGCCGCGAGTATCGGGTCGGCGAACAAATGGCCGAGTACCAGTACGGTCAGGCCGACGAATATTGCCAGCCAGCTCGCCTGGCCGCCCTCGGCGACCGCATCCGCCCGCCGGCCGGCCCCGAACAGACGCGCAGTACGGGCCGTGGTGCCGTAGGACAGAAAGGTCAGCTGACTGGTGAGTACCGATAACACGGTGCCACCGAGAGCCAGGCCCGCCAGCGGCCGGGCGCCCAGATGACCGACAACGGCCGTATCCACCAGCACATAGAGCGGCTCGGCCGCGAGCACGCCCAGCGCCGGTACCGCCAGCCCCAGAATCCGCCGGGCGGTGACCGGTGTGGCGGTATCGTCGTCTGTCATCGCGCGGCCTGCCCGTCAGCATGATCGCGACGCATGCCAAAGGCGGTGGCATGCATCGCAAGGATCGCGCAATTTATCATTTCGTATCCAGCGCGCCAGCCCTGTTCGTATTGAATTCGCCGGCACGGGCACGCACCTTGTCGATGGACCCAGGAGAATACCCATGTCTGCCATGCCCACCGATCGACTACAGCGCTTTATCTTCGACGACACCCAGGTACGCGGCGAGATCGCGCAGCTACACAGCACGTACCGCGATGCCATCGCCAATCACGGCTATCCACTGGCCGTCGAACGCCTGCTGGGCGAGCTGCTGGCTGCCTGTGCACTGCTGACCGCCACGATCAAGTTCGACGGCACGTTGAGTATCGAATTTCGTGGCAAGGGCGCATTGAAACTGCTGATGGCCGAATCCAACCCCGGCGTGGGCGAACGTGCCCAGCGCCTGCGCGGCGTGGCACGTTTCGATGACGATGCCCTGGCCCGCATCGCCGAACCCACCCTGCAGGCACTGGCTGAAGGCGGCCATGTGGTCATCACGCTCGACCCGGAAGAAGGCCAGCGCTATCAGGGCATCGTCGCGCTGGACAAACCCGATATCGCCGGCTGCCTGGAGGAGTATTTCGCCCAGTCGGAACAGTTGCCGACCCGGCTATGGCTGGCCACGGACGCCGAGCATGCGGCCGGGCTGCTGATCCAGAAACTGCCCGAAGAAGTCGTGCACGACGCCGAGGCCGGCGATGACGACGCCTGGGATCGCATCAACCATCTGGCCGATACCATCACCGGCGAGGAACTCACCGGCCTGGGCGCGGAACAGGTATTGCACCGATTGTTCCACGAGGAACAGGCCCGGGTGTTCGACCCGGCGCCGGTCAAGTTCAGCTGTACCTGTACCCGCGAGCGCTTCGGCCGGGCCCTGCACCAGCTCGGCGCGGACGAGCTACGCAGCGTGCTCGAAGAACAGGGCCAGGTGGAAACCCAGTGCCACTTCTGCAACGCGGTCTATGTATTTACCCCGGCCGATGTGGAAGCACTGATCGACAATCCCGACGCCGAGCCGCCCACCGTGCATTGACTACACGCGCCGCTGGCCGCGCTTGGCCAGCGGCGTGCGCGATCCGGCTAGGCCGAGATGGCAGAATGACCGACGACCCGGTTGCGGCCGGCGTTCTTGGCGGCATACAGACAGGCGTCGGCGGCCGCGATCAACGCTTGCAGATCGTCGTTTTCGCCGGGCACCTTGACCCCGGCACTGAAGCTCGACGTAAACGACTCGCCCGCCGCGTTGAAGGTGAATTCGGCGAAGCTTTCGCGTAGTTCGTCGATAATCTCCACCGCCTTGGCTTCGCTACAGCCAGGCAAGGCCACCACGAACTCCTCGCCGCCATAGCGCCCGAGCAGATCCGAGGTGCGCAGACGTCGCCGCAGCAGGTTGGCCAGCGCGCGGATGACTTCGTCGCCCACGAGATGGCCGTAGGTGTCGTTCACGCGTTTGAAAAAGTCGATATCGAGCATGACCAACGCGATCGGCTCGCCCCGTCGGCGTGCCTGCGACATGGCACTCGCCACGCGTTCCTTGATATCGGCATGCTTGAGCAGACCGGTCAGACTGTCGCGCGACAAGGCCGCCGACAGTTCACGGGCACGGCGCGCGCGCGCCTGAACCGCGGCCACGAACGCGTTGGGCGTGATCGGTTTAATCAGAAAATCGTCGCCGGCCTTGGTCATGGCCTCGAGCTGGGCGTTGGCGTCTTCGGTGGCCGACAGATACATGATCGGCATCTGCAGCCAGCGCGCGTGATAGCGCACCATCTGGGCGAGCTCGGGGCCGCTGCAGCGCGGCATACGCACGTCGAGCACCAGCACATCGGGGCTGAAGTGCTCCATAACGGCCAGCGTTTGCTCCGGCGCGCTCAGGGTCTTGACCGTAAACCCGGCGCTTTCCAGCACCAGCCGGTGGTAATCGAGCATGGCCTGGTCGTCGTCGACCATGAGCACGCGCAGCGGTGTAGCGCGGTGCGCACGCATATGGCTTTCCAGCAGGCCGGCGACGCGCACCGGCTCCAGCGGCTGGGCCATGAAGCCGACCACGCCGGCACGCACGGCACGCAGTTGCATGGCGAATTCGCTGGACTGCTCGGTGGCGAACAACGGCAACGGCTTGTCCATCTCGGCCTGAATGGCCTCGCCGACTGCCAGACCGCCGATTTCGCTGGCGTCGGCGAAATGCAGATCCAGAATCAGCGCATCGGGGCGCTGGCGACGACAGGCCGCGCGCAGCATCTGGCCATCGTCGAACATTTCGGCGCGATAATCGAAGCTTTCCAGAATCCGTATCAGCTGGGCGCCGGTTTCCGGTTCGTCCTCGAGGATATAGATGAGCGGTTCATGGGCCTCGACCACTCCAGGCTGCGGTTCGGTGACCGCAGCCGCCTCGGCTTCGGCTGGATCGTCGTCGCCGAGCAGGTCCGGCAGTGCGGCCACGCGCGCGATTACGCTGGCATAGTCGACTGGTGCTCGGCCACACAGCATGGCATCCAGTTCGCGCTCGCTGGCGCGACAGCTGTTGCCGATCTCGAGATAACCGAACGTCGACGCGCCACCGGCGAGCTTGTGCAGCCGATCGCGAATCTGCTGCCAGTCGTCGACACTGGCATTCGCGCTGTCCTGCTGCTGGGCCCAGACAGCGAGATCGGCCAGCTCGCGCGCCAGACCCACGCCGTAGTCCCGACGCATCTGGGCGAGCTTTTGAGCAACATCAATCGTCGGGGTCGGCATCGAACTGTTCCCATATCTGCCGAATTTGATCGCTGAGCGTGAGCGGGTCGAACGGCTTGACGATCACCGCCGCCGCGCCCAGCGCATAGTAGTTCGCATGATCGGCCGGCTGGGTCTTGGCGGTCATGAACACCACCGGCACGCGCCCGAAATCGAGCACATCGGCGAGTGCCGCCAACGTGGTCGGCCCGTCCATGCCCGGCATCATGACGTCGAGCAATACCAACTCGGGATCGAAATCTACCGCCTTTTCCAGTGCTTCGAAACCGCTGCAGCAACTGAGCACTGTCAATCCGCCCACGTTTTCCAACGCTACACGCGCGATCGCGATAATCGATTCATCGTCCTCGACATGCAGCACCCGTTGCAAAGCCACTATTACTTCACCTGTCACTGCGTTAATCCTCGTGGGTTATTCTTTTACAGGGTTTTAAGCGGTAAGGTCACCTGAAAGGTGGTACCTACACCTTCAACGCTTTCGAAATCGATCGTGCCGTGCATCTGTTCGACCAGTTGTTTTGTGATCGCAAGCCCCAGACCGGTGCCGCCCTGGCGGCGGGTATTGCCGCCATCGGCCTGCGCGAACAGCTGGAAAACCTTGTCGCGAAACGACACCGGAATACCCGGGCCGTTATCGGCAATAGAAATGACCGCCTGGCCATCGCGGGCCGCATACGACAACGTCACCCGGCCGGCAGCGGGCGAAAATTTGATCGCGTTGGACAAAAGATTGGCCAACACCTGGGCAAAGCGCAGGGCATCGACCGAAACCTGTAGCGATTCGTCGCCGACGAGCTGCAGCCCGACATCGAAGCTATCGGCATAGCCTTTATTACTATCCATCGCCTCGACGAGCAGACCGCGCAGATCGTGGATATGGAAATCGAAGGCCACCCGGTCGGCGGCGAGTTTCTCCCAATCCAGCAGATCGTCGACGAGCAGCCCCAGGCGCTCGGAATTCTTCTGTGCCACCGCCAGCATTTCCTCGAACCCGGGTGGCACCGCGCCGAGCGCGCCCGACTTGAGCAATCCCAGCGCGCCCTTGATGGAGGTGATCGGCGTACGCAGCTCGTGACTGACCACGGCCACGAACTCGCTTTTCATGCGATCGAGCTCGCGCTCGGCGGTAATATCCTGAATCTGGGCCACATAATTGAGCGGCGCACCATCGCTATCGCGGGTCACACCGACCGACAGCTGTGCCCATATGCATTCACCGGAACGCGAGAAATAGCGTTTGGCGATCTGGTAGGAGCCGATCTCCCCTTCGACGAGCCTGCTTAGATGGCCCAGATCGTTGTGCAGATCGTCAGGATGGGTGAGCGTCTGAAAATCGGTCTTGAGCAGATCTTCGCGCGCATAATCAAGCATGTCGCAAAGCGACTGGTTGACTTCGACAAAGCGCCCCTCGAGCGAGACCAGCGCCATACCCTGGGGCGCGCTGTCGAACGCGATGCGAAACCGCGCTTGGCTGGTATACAAAGCCTGCTCCATAGCCAGTAGCTGGGTGCGGTCGATCGCGATGCCCAGAAAACCGATGACCGCGTCAGCATGATCGCGAATGGCGCTGAGTACCAGCCTGAGCATGCGCTGGCTGTGATCGGCACACACGAAATGCCAGTCGCGACTTTCGATCTGCCCACGCAGCGGGCGTGCGGTAATAGCCTCGATAGGCGTGAGTTCACGCCCCGCTTCAGCCTGCACCTCGGCGACGAAAGCCGCCAGTTCGTCGCGATCGTACAGGTCGAGCAGACTCATACGGGCGACCGCATCGGACCACGAATAGCCAAGCAGGCGTTCCGCGCCGGGATTGAACAGCGTGATGGTGCCCGCGTTATCGGTCGCCATGATGGCGACTTCGGTCGAGGCATCGACCACTGCCTGCAGATACTGGCGTACCTGGGCAATTTCGCGTGCATGTGCCTTGCGCGCGGTGATATCGAACATCGCCGCGACCGCACCGATCAAGCGCCCCTGAGAGTCGAAGAATGGCCGCCCACTGCACACCACCGATCGCGGCGCCAGGTCATGTGTTTTGATACACATTTCGACATCGCGTACCGATTCACCCCCCAGCGCGCGAATCAACGGCACGCGTTCGGGCACGAGCAGGGTTTCGCCATCGGCCTCGTATAAATTGAAGTATTCGGCCCACTGCGCCTGCGGAATATGCATCGGGTCGCTCTGGTGCCAGGTACGCGCTCTGGAATTGAATAGCGTGAGTTCGCCCTGGGCGTCGCAGGCCACCACACCGCCCGGCAGCGCTTCCAGCAGGCTGCCAAGCATCGCTTCGCGGGTTTCGGCATTCCGCTTGGCCAGGCGTTGTTCGATCAGGGCCACGGCCAGGTCGGCCAGATCTTGCAGCCCCTCGCGCTGGCGCTCGTCGAGCGGTCCGGGCAAAGAGTCGAATACACACAACGAACCCAGCCGGTGACCAGCGCCAACCTTGAGAATGATGCTGCTATAAAAGCGTACATGCGGTTCGCCGGTCACCATCGGGTTGTCGGCAAAGCGGGCATCGTCGCGTGCATCGGGCACTTCGATCAGCCCGTCTTCGCCAAGCACGGCCGCACACATCGAAATATTGCGCGGCGCTTCGGTGGCCTCGACCCCGAAGCGGCTCTTGAACCATTGTCGGTCGGCGTCGATAAATGTGATCAACGCGTGTGGGACGTTGCACAGCCGGGCCGCCAGGCGCGCGATGGCATCGAACTCGGCTTCGGGCTCGGTATCGAGCAACGCATAGTCGTCGAGCACGCGCAGGCGCTCGAGTTCCATA
The DNA here is from genome assembly GCF_040361255.1 of Salinisphaera sp. T5B8. Lineage (NCBI taxonomy): Bacteria > Pseudomonadati > Pseudomonadota > Gammaproteobacteria > Salinisphaerales > Salinisphaeraceae > Salinisphaera > Salinisphaera sp. T5B8. The sequence goes on from NZ_APNG01000013.1 coordinate 107,659, forward strand.
TCGTTCGAATACATGTGTTCGGTTACAGCCATCGTTGCCGCCACAAGCGGTGATTTTGGATCATATCGGTCGATATCGGCCGTTCTGTACTGTTTCTGTAAATATGGCGCAAAGGATAAACACCCGACCGACGCAAACCCGCGCGCCAAAAATGAGACGAGCTGGCGGCCGCTGACCGCTACTGTATGGCCGCAGATGCGCGCAGCCAAAATGTCTTTTCCAATCAGCCGATTGGGTCAGTTTTCGAGAGTATCCGAATTACCCCCCAAAAACAGGTTATTGGCGCAAAAAGGTGGCCGCTGAAATGATTGCCTGCACGATAATGATGCGCACGCCGGCTACGATGCATAAACTCGCGCCCTTGTTACCCTTGCGAACAAGAAAGCCTCGATGAGTAAAAAGACGATCGGCATCGCCGTCGTAGCGATCCTATTGGTGTTGGTTGCCGGCGTTGCGCCCTACTGGATCGGTACCAAGGTGGAAAACGAGTTCCGTGACGGCATTGCCCAGGCACGCACCGAATTCGGCTACCCCATCGAGGTGACCGGTTATGAGCGCGGCTGGCTGCATTCGCATGCAGTCACACAGCTACGTATCGAGGACAAGACCTTCGATATCGAGCACGACATCACCCACGGCCCGCTGCTCGTTTTCGGCTGGGCTCGCATCCACAGCACGCTGCCGCTCGATGTGGCCCCCAAGCTCGACCACTTTTTCGACGGCCCGCCGCTGGTGGCGGACACGCGACTCGGCTTCGGCGGCGGTTACCGTATCGATATCCACTCGCCGGCGTTCGACAAGGATGTGCCGGACTATCCGGATGCGCATGTCCGCTGGGACGGCCTTGAAGGCCATTACGCGCGCGACGACAACCAAGTGGATTTCCAGCTCGGCGGCGGCGGTCTGCAAATCGACGCTGGCGATCGCCATGTTCTGGTCGAGGATATCGCCCTGAGCGGTTCGGGCAGTGCCATGGCCAACCTCGGCAACGATGATGCCGCGCTGGACTGGGGCAGCCAGTTCGAAGCCAGCGTGGGCAATTACCGTGTCTACGAGAAACCCGGGCTATTCGATATCAGCTACGGCATGCGCCTGAAGGCCAACAGCACGCAGGCCGAAGACGACACGGTCGAACTGCATGCCGGTTACGACATCACCGATCTGCGCGTTAAAGGCACCCCGAGCGACGGCGAACCGGTCGATATCGACATCGACAACGCCGCCATCAAACTCGACCTGACCGGCTTGCAGGCCGATCCGCTGGAGCAGTTGATCGTGGCAATGCGCGATCTCGACCCGGCCAATCTGTCGCCCGAACAGATCCAGGCACGTACCGGTCGCGCGCTGATCGAGCTGGGGCCAGAGATCCTGTCGGGCACGCCCAAGCTCAGCGTGGCGATCCCGGCCATCGACACCGGCCACGGCCAGGCACGTGCGCTCGCCAGTGTGGGGCTGTTTTCGCCCGACGAGTTACCACAGCAGCTCAAGGAAATGGCGCGCGAAATGCCCCTGATGGCGCTGGCCCAGCGGCTGACGCTCGATGCGGATGTATTCGTCGACCAGCAACTTATCGACTGGACCGCGACAAAGCTGGCCAGCGAAAAGCCGGCCATGGCACGCGATCTGCGCACGCAGCTCGACGCCCTGGTGCAACAGGGGCTGCTCATGCGCGAAGACGGCGCCGTGGGTTTGAAGCTGCATACGGATGTGAACACCGTGGTGCTCAACGGGCGCACCATCCCGGCGCAACAGCTCAAGCCCCTGTTCGACAGCCTGTTTCAGTAGGCCAACTCGCGGTAAGGCCGGCCATCTCGCCAGCTGGCCTTACCGCTGTTCGAGATACGACCACAGCGTCCGGGCCCGGGCGCGCACCAGCGCGTTGCGGGCCTGGCCGACATCCAGCGCGGCCGAGGTGCCATGGCTTTCGCGCGTGAACAGCCGGTTCAAGAACTCGAACTCGGCGTCGAGGAAGGCCAACCAGCGGCGCTGACTGGCCCGTAAGCCCGCTTGCTGGGCCGGGGTCAGGCGGGTCATCAGCTGCTTATAGGCAGTATTGAGCTCGTCGTCCAAGGCCTGGGCCATGTCGGTGCTGGCCTGATTCATGGCCCGCGTCGTCGACGCATTGGCAAGCCGTGCGTCATAGGCGGCCATGCGCGCCTGGAAGTCGTCGACATAAGCCGGCGCATCCGGATTGGTGATTGCGCCGGCGCTGGCGGCCACGCAGAGTAAGAGCATTGCCAGATATTTCATTATCCACTCGGCTTACGCGCTAGGATGAAGCGAATGCATCGACGCTGTCGCGCCTGAGCTCGCCTATCATGACCCAGATCGCCGCCTTTGTTCGCTCACGACCCACCATACCGCCGGTGCTGCTCGCCGCGGTCGTGCTGTTGTTGCTCAGCGGCTGTGCCGTACTCGACCGGCAAGGCGATAAATCCTCGCCGGCCGACGGCGAGACCCAGAGCACGCGCGCCCAGCTCAATGCCGGCTATAGCGATCTGTATTCCAACGCGAGCGGGCTGGCGAAGGTCGACACCCTGTTGTACGTGAAATTCGAATCCGACGACGTGGAGCGCGTTGTCACCGAGATGACCGACTACTGCGCCGCGCTCGCGCAACGCCTGGAAGCGCTCGCGGCCGATTATCCCGCGCTCGATCTGCACCAGCAGGTTGACCCGCCGATCATCAAGGCCGCACGCGACGCCCAGAAGAAAGCCAATCTCAAACGCTTCGCACCGGTGGTCGGCGATTCCGGCACCGCCTTCGAGCGCGGCCTGCTCATCCGCCTGCTGGGCGCGGCCGACCAGCAACACTATATGGCCGCGACACTGGCCGAACGCGAACCCAACCCCGCGCTGTCGAAAATCATGGCCGAGACGGGCGAACGCTTCGCCGGTTTCTATGACGAAATCGACCGTCTGCTCAAGGCGCGTTTTTATCGTTAGCGCGGCGTAGCGGCGCCAGCAACGGTTTCAGGCCGTTGTGGTCGATTTCGTGCATGAGCGCGAGCAGCCGACCAATCTCGCCCCGGGGAAAGCCGCTGCGGGCGAACCAGTTGAGATAATGGCCGGGCAGGTCGGCGATCACACGGCCTTCGTACTTGCCGAAGGGCATGGTGCGGGTGACCAGTTTTTGCAGATCCGCCGTATCCATTGGGCTTTTCAGGCCGGGGCGCCGAGCGCGGCGATAAAACGATCATAAGCGTCGAAGAACGCGTCCGGCTGCTGAAAATAGGGCAAGGCGCCCGCATCAAAGGATGTCACACGCGACTGGGTATGCGCCTCGACGATATCGCGGGCAGCGGCATCGGAGAAATCACTGCGTTTACCGTAGGCTAACCAGACCGGCTGGCTCAGGCCGCGGTACAGTCCGGCCGCGTCGGCACTGAACAGATAACCGGAAAGAAACGACCATGGCGCATGGCGCGCGCCCGGCTGGTGGGCGCTGCGATAGGCATAGTCGATAAGGCCCGGGTCTACATCCTTGCCGCCAAAGGTTTTTTCCAGAAAGTAACGAATACTGGCCCGGCTCGAAAGCGCGCTGAAAAGCCCGCGTGACAGCGCGTTCGAGGCCGTGATCGCGCCGTACAGCCAGCGCTTGCCCCGCGTTGCATCGCCATGCGGGCGCGCCGATGCCCGGGTGTCGACACCTGCCGGGCTGACCAGCGCGATACTGCGATAGCGCCCGGGTCGCTGCTGGGCCGCGCGGGCCAGATACTGGCAAGCGACCGAACAGGCCATCGCATCGACCTGGTCTGCCCCGGTATCGGCCGCAATCTGCTCGATCCAGGCATGGATGGCATCGGTCATCACGCCTGGCGTGTAGCGTATCGCCGCTCGCGTGCTGAAACCGTAGCCGGGCAGATCGATCGCGGCGACCGGTCGTCTGCCGCGATAGCGATCGTAAACCGGCTTGACCTCGTAGGCCGACGCCGCCGCGTTGATACTGTGTACCAGCACCAGCGGCACTCCGCCCGCGCCATCGCCCTTGTCGAAATAATAGCTGATCGTGCCGACATCGGTTTCGAACGTGCGCCGTTCGCCCGCCAGGGCCGCCGGTAGGTTATCACTTGTGTTCATGGCAGCTCGCTGCTCGAAAAAGGAATGGCCGCGCCTGTGCATGCTACGCCATGGCCGGTTGCAGCGCGTCTAGAGTCTGGCCAGCAGTTCCTGTTTCTTGGCCGCGAACTCGGCTTCGCTGAGCACGCCCTGTCGCTTGAGCTCGCCCAGGCGCTCCAGTGCATCGAGAATGGCGTCGTGCGGCGAGCCAGTCGCACCCGCTCGCGCTGCGGGCGCCGAATCGCCCGCGTCGTGGTCGGCGATACATGCCAGATCGGCGAGCACGACTTCACCGATCTGGCTGGTGAAAACGATCTCGCCTGTCTCGGCGGTCTGCGCCTGAGCCACGCCGGTAATATGATGCGCACCCGTGGCATAAAGCGTGACCCGCCCCGCGCGACGAATCGCCAGCCGCGCCGGGCCGTCGAAATAGGCATAGGCCAGGCTGGCATTTTCGCCACGCGCGGCCGGCTCGCCCAAATCGGCCGGCCACCAGCGCTCGTGCGCGGGCACCACGGTATCCCAGCCACGCGCATTCGGATTGATTCGCCAGGGTTCGTGACGCCGGTCTGCGGCCTGTTCGCGAAACAGGCGCGACAGGGCATTACACAAGGCATCGATACGATTTTTGAGCACCTGATTGGCCGGCTCGGTGATCATGATCAAACCGCCGCGCATCCACTGGCCCGGGCCCGCGAACTCCGGGTGATCGAACATCGCCATATCGCCGCCGCCTTGGACCACGGCAGACCACAGATGCGCCACCGCGGCCACGCTAAAGCCAAAGCGTTCGGCATGATCGGCAAGCTGAGCCGGGCTGGCGGAATCGTTCATGGCGAGATAACGGGCGAATGCATGAGGTGGCCTATTCTAGGGTCTGTCGCGGCATTCGCGTGCCGCAGGTTTGTGTTGCAATACAGGCTTCGGTCCACACCGGTTATCAAGCCGGCAGCCAACAGCCGGGCCGGTCAGCGGTTTTCAATGGCGTCGCAGCCGGCGGCCGCGGCAACGGTTTGCCCGTGAGGAGTTTCCATGCGCTTTCGCATGCCGCGCGCGTCGCTCGATGCCCCCTATAGCGTCAGTCTCGAGATCAAGAAGAGCCAGTTCATCGGCTGGTGCGCGGCCATCGATCGCGCCGAGGAGGCACAGCGACTGGTCGCGCTTGCCCGTGAGCGCTATCCCGATGCCACGCATCATTGTTCGGCGTTTATCGCCGGCGCGCCGGGCGAGTATCAGGCCATCGGTTTTGCCGATGATGGCGAGCCCGGCGGCACCGCGGGCCGGCCGATGTACCAGGTGCTCGAGGGTAGCGGTCTGGGCCGGATCGCCTGTGTGGTGATTCGTTATTTCGGCGGCATCAAGCTGGGCACCGGCGGTCTGGCGCGGGCCTATGCACAGACCGTGAGCGCGCTGCTGGCCGATCTGCCCACCTGCGAATACATACCGCGCCGCCCGCTCGTGCTCGAGCTCGGCTTTGCCGACGAACAGCCCGCCCGTGCCTGGCTTGCCGAGCACGAGGGCGATATCGTCGATGCTGCCTACCATGCGGCGGGCGTTAGGCTGACCGTGGCCTGGCCGTTAGACGCAGGCGTCACACTGGCCGAACTCGACGCCCGCCTGGGCGGGCGCCTGGTCTGTTGCGAGTAGCTCAACCGCGCTCGGTGACTTCTAGCAGGTGATAGCCGAACTGGGTTTTCACCGGGCCCTGTACTTCGTTGAGCGGCGCGCTGAAGACCACTTCGTCGAACGCCGGCACCATCTGGCCACGACCGAAGGTGCCCAACTCGCCACCCTTGCGGCCAGACGGGCAGGATGAATGCTCACGCGCGACCTCGGCGAAGTCACGACCGTTTTCGATGTCTTTCTTGAGCTCGAGGCACTTGTCTTCGCTGTCGACGAGAATATGACGGGCGCTGGCTTTGGTCATGGCAGATACTCCTGCTTTGAAAGATAGGCCCGCCATATTACGGCAATTTCTGCCCAAACGACCGCCGATACCGACCCACGAACCGGGCCCGGCCGGAACTGACCCAAAACCGCGACGCGTCCGCTTAATCGGACAGGGCGTTGATGTCGTTGATCAGCTGTCGAAGAATGTCATCGAGCGCGGCCTTGGTGGATTGCTGAACGGCATTTTTCTGGCCGAATGCGCCGGCGAGCATCATCTTGCCCATCTGCGATTTGCCGCTCGATTCGTACACTTTCGACAACCGTTCGCGCCCGCCCGCTTGCAAGGTCACATGCATGGAGATCTGGGCGGCAAAATCGTTGAACGAATACGTTTGCAACGCGAATGTCAGCAAGCCGTCGCTTGCCGCGTTGGCATCGGCTACCTTGCGAAGCCCATTGAAGGCGGTCTGTACATCACGCGACTGCAGCGTGTCGTCGAGCATTTCGCCGATGTCCACGACCCACTTGTTGGCCACACCGGTGCTGAACGCTCTGAATTCGTAGCTCAACGCTGCCGTTCGGGGCGGCAGATAATAAGCCGAAGCCCGGTCGGTGGACGGCAGGTTCGAATCGCCAGCGTTTTTCTCAAGATACTGCGGATAGTCGCTCGCGACATGGGTCGCACAGCCGGTCGAAAGCACCGTCACCGCAACGAAGCAGCACAGCAGAACATGACGGCTTAGCCGTCGAGCGGATACGAACATCTTTTCCCCCAATGAATAGGCATATACCCGCCGCACCTGGAGCCACCCCCGGCTCGTCGACGTGGGTTCGGCGTTACCGCGTAATCTAGCCATAGTCGGTGGATAAGCCAAATCGACAATCCGTAAGCGGTATCGTCCCCATGGCCGGCCGATCAATCGACTAAAATGGCGGTTTGTTTGCCCGCCGAATCGCGCCCATGATCGAACTCGCCGCCCAACGCTGCCAACTACCGGGCTGGCGCGACCGCCTGCACAGCGCGGATGAGGCGGCGGCGCTCATCCACGATGGCATGACCGTGGGCATGAGCGGCTTCACCCGAGCCGGCGAAGCCAAGGCGGTACCGCTGGCGCTGGCCCGGCGTGCCGAACGCGATCCGCTCAAGATCACCTTGATGACCGGGGCGTCGCTTGGTCACGATATCGACGGCATTCTCGCCGATGCCGGCGTGCTGGCCCGGCGCATGCCGTTTCAGGTCGATAAACGCCTGCGCGGCGCGATCAACCGCGGCGAGGTCATGTTCGTCGACACGCATCTGTCGGAAATGGCAGAACAGTTGCGCCACGATCAGCTCGGCGCGCTGGATATCGCCGTAATCGAAGCGGTGGCGATTACCGCCGACGGCGGCATCATTCCCACCACTTCGGTGGGCAACTCGGCGAGCTTTGTGGCCCAGGCCGACCAGATCATCATCGAACTCAATGTCGCCGCGCCCGAAGCGCTGATCGGGCTACACGATATCTATCTGCCCGAAAAGCGCCCGGGGCGGCGCCCGATTCCCATCAGCGCGCCGGATACACGCATCGGCACGCCGCATATTCCGGTCGATCCGGACAAGATCGCAGCCATCGTGCTCACCACGGAACAGGACAGCCCGGCCGAGATCACCCCCGCCAACGCGACCACCGAACGTATTGCCGAGCACCTGATCGAGTTTTTCGAAAGCGAAGTGGCCGCTGGCCGGATGAGCTTGTCACTCATGCCGCTTCAGGCCGGCATCGGCAGCGTGGCCAACGCCGTGTTGCACGGGTTGATGGCCGGGCCGTTCGAAAATCTGACCATGTATTCGGAAGTCCTGCAGGACAGCACCTTCGAGCTGCTCGACCACGGAACGCTGCGTTTTGCTTCGGCGAGCGCAATCACGTTATCCGATGCTTACGGCGCCAGGGTATGGAACAACCTGGCGCACTATCGCGAGCGCATCGTGTTGCGCCCGCAGGAGCTATCCAACCACCCCGGCATGTCGCGCCGCCTGGGGGTGATCGCGATCAACACCGCGATTGAATTCGATATCTACGGCAACGTGAATTCGACTCATATCAACGGCACGCGCATGATGAACGGCATCGGCGGCTCGGGCGATTTCGCCCGCAACAGTCATCTGTCGATCTTCGTGACCACCTCGACCGCCAAGGCCGGCGCGCTGTCGAGCGTGGTGCCCTTCGTCAGCCATGTGGATCACGTCGAACACGATGTAGACATTCTCGTGACCGAGCACGGGCTTGCGGATCTGCGCGGGCTCGCGCCGCGTGAACGCGCCCGCCTGATCATCGATCGCTGTGCCGATCCGTTTTATCGCCCGGCACTGGCTGACTATTTCGAAACCGCCTGCGCACGCGGTGGCCATACGCCGCATTGCCTGGAACAGGCACTGGCCTGGCATGTGGCCGCCGAACGCGATGGCTCGATGCATGCCATGGTGGCCGGACAGACCTAATCCAGCCGGTACGCGCCTGTCATACCCGCATCGCACGCAGCTCAGGCTTGCGCCCTGGCGGCCGATAGACGCATAACGGCTCGCGTGCGCACGCCCGCCGCTGCTGTTGATCGCCATAGCGTTTGCAGACATCGTCCAGCCCGAGGCCCAGCAACCCGCCCGGGTTGAATCACTGCCGTGCGATATCGTGCCCACACTGCCGCCATCGGAGAATAAGGATTCATGAGCACTGCGACCCGTGCCCGCGTTGCCGACATCATGACCCGCGAGGTCATCACGCTGAACCACAACCAGACGCTTTACGACAGTCGCGAGCTGATGGGCGTACATCAGATTCGCCATATACCGATACTCGACGAGGACCATCAGCTGGTCGGGCTGGTGACCCAGAAGATCGTGCTGCGTGAAGCGATCAAGATTGCCGAAACCCACGGTTCCGATCAGCTGGGCCATCGCATGGGCCAGATACCGTTGGCCGATGTGCTCCAGCACGACTTCAAGACCGTTACCAGCGATACGCCGCTGGTCGAGGCCGGCAAGCTGCTGCTAAGCCGCCGCCAGGGCACGTTGCCGGTGGTCGATGACGGCGTACTGGTCGGTATCGTGTCGCATATCGACTATGTTCGTATGGCCATCGACCTGATCGAAGCCGAGCACGCGTCGGCGTCCTAGTTCGGCGCACCTGAACCGGCAGCGGGCCATTCGCGGGTTGGGCCGTTCTAGCATCGGCTAAACCGATGCGCCGATGTCGGCGATCACCCGCGCACGCCGACACGGGCCACGATGTCGTCGACCTGACGGATTTGCTCATCGCTGAGCTTGTGGCGCCAGCTGTCCACCCGCTCGCGAGCACTCAGATGCGCGCGATGTGCCGAGGTCGTGCTGCTGTTGAAGCCATCCGAGCGGGCGCGTTTGACGTCGAACCCCGCCTGGGCGAGTCGCGCGGCTAGGTCGAACTCGCCGGTGGCCAGCGCTTCGTAGGGCACCTTGATGTAATGCTCGGCATGGGCATCCACGAATTTTTCCGTCAGCGCCCAGTAGGCCACCAATCGCTGGTCGGCATTGCCTTGGTCGAGCTCGTCGATCAGTTTCGCCATCGGCGCGAAGAACGCCGCCCGCCCGTCGTCTATCTCGAGCAACAGCCGGCGCAGGCCGATGCGATCGGCCTGAAAATCCTGCCAGCCGGCGCTTTTGTAGCTGGCCAGCACGCCGTGCGGGCAACGCCGGATATGAAAGACGGGCACGGCCAAGCGCTGGCGCAGGGCAGGCACGAGCAGCGCGCCCCGCACGAACTTGGCCACCACGCGCGGGCGCATCGCCAGACCATGCTGCATGATCGACTCGGGCACGCCCCGCGGGCCGCGACCGTGGGCGCTCAGATTGGAGCGCGAGCGCTGGATACGCACATCCACCAGACCATAGCGCAGCACCCGGCTCACATACCGCACCAGGCTGTCGTCCAGCGCGTAGGGCATGAGGTAATGATCGGTGCGGCCGCGTTCCATCGTTGCCGGCACGAGCGTATCGAGTACCGCGCGATAGCCCGGCAATTCCGGCTGGAACGGTTCGAACACGGGTTTGGCACGCCACAGTTGCGTGAGCTGTTCGAGCAGAAAAGTCGTGCCGCTACGCCAGAAGCCGGTCACGACGACGCTGTTGCCCGGCCGCAGGAACCCGCTCATGGCCCAGTCCACGGCACCACCGCCGGCCAGCCCCTGTCGAAGCGCCTGGCGGTCGCATCGTCTCGCGAGGTTCATATCGCACCCGGCATGGCGCTAATCCGGCATCGCGAGTTCATCGAAACGCGCGGCGAGGTCCTTGAGGTTCATGCGCAGTTCGTCACTGCCCATCGCCATGCCGTGCCCGGTCATCGCCACCGAGGGTTCGAGCGCGGCCAGGCGCGCGACCGAGGCTTTGGCCTGGGCCCAGTCTTCGGTGAGATAGCGCGGCGGGCCGCTGATTTCGCTCTGCTGGGTGAAGACCTTGTACAGCGACTCCTGCTGTACGGTCACGAACGCATCGCCGGCGATCAGCGCGCGGTCGGCCTGGCGAAACAGCGATACATGCCCCTGGGTATGGCCCGGCGTGGCTACCCAGCGCCAGTCCGGCAGCTCGGCGATGGTGCCGTCTTCGGGCAACGCCCGTACATGGGCGCCGAGATCCACCGGCTCGGTGGGAAAGAACGGCGACACCCGCGCGACCAGGCCGCCGCCCACGCTCGGATCCGGCTTGGGGTAGGCCTTCTCGCCGGTCACAAAGGGCAGCTCGTCGGCATGCACATACACCGGCACGTCCCAGTGTTCGGCCAATTCGACCACGGCACCCACATGATCGAAATGCCCATGCGTGAGCACGATCGCACGCGGCGGTACGTCGACGCCGAAACGCTGCTCGGCGGCTTTTCGGATCGTGTCTTCGCTTTTGGGCATGCCGGCATCGACCAGCACCCAGTCCTGCGCACGCTCGGGATGGCCCACGAAATAGACGTTGACGATCTGAACCGGCAGGCAATAGACGTCGTGGAGCACTTCGTGCCCATCGCCGCTGCGCAGCGAGCTGACCGGCAGTGTCTTGTCGTGAAGGGGATTGAAGGGCATGGCGCACTCCTTGTTCGCACGGGTGTGGCGTAAGGCGCACACCTTGCGTTTCGCTGGGCGGATACGCCTATCCGTAGAAATGCGCGCAGCAGGCGTCAGGGTTAATCGGTATATCGCCGCTGGCGGGGGCGGTCCAAGCTGACTGGCATATTCAAACGGCGCCGCCCGTCCGCGCCACGAACAGGGTATTGATCATGCAAACCGACCGTTTCATCGCCCAGGTCTACGACGCCTGCCCGCAGCTCGATCCGGACGTCGTCCATCAGGGCACGCTGATTACGCTGGACACCCTCTGCGAGCACCTGCCCAAGGGCCAGGCCAAGGAAATGGCATCCCAGTTGCCCGACGAAATCGCCGATGCGGTCATTGCCGGTGGCAATCGGGCGGATACGACAGATGTGCCCATCAGTCTGGAGGCGTTCTATTCCAAGCTGATGTTTCGCGCCGAGCTGGAACAGGCCGATGCGCAAGCGCTCGCACGTGCCGTGGCCAGCACGCTCAACGACGCGCTCAGCCAAGGCGAAGCAGACAACACCGCCTTCGATTTGCCTGGCGAACTGGAGAACCTGCTCGCCGACTGACCGGCCGGTCAGCAGTAAGCCACGGTCGCGGCGGCTCGTTCGCCGGCTACCCGGCCGGGCCCGGCCCGGCCTCTCGTGGTCGCTGATCGCAAGGTTCGGGCAGGGCGTTGGCTTACCCTGGTGTCTGTGTCACACCGCGTAAGCGAAAAACCGCCTGTCGAAGGGGCGCGCCAAAACGCGCGCCTTGCGCACGCGCCAGGTCAGCCGATCTTGGCGGCCACCGCGTCGAGCAACGGCGAATCCGGGTCGAGACCGGCGGTAATCCCCAGCCCCATGGATTCGTGATCGCTCTTGTGCTCGATGAAACGCGCACGATAGGCGATCAGCGCGCCCACCCGGTTGGCGCTGCCGCAATGCACGAGCGCCGGCAGGGCACCGGGCACCAGGGCTTCATCGAGCAGCCGTGCATTCGCGTCGTTGATATCGTCCGGCCCGGCGACCGGGATATGCACATAGTTCATACCGGTTTCTTTGACGACCGCAGCCTCATCGAAATCCTGCAGTTCGCCCTCGGGCCGCAGGTTGATGACGGTTTTCACGCCCTGGGCCTGTGCGGCTTTGAGCTGGGCGGCGGTCGGCTGGCCAGCGGTAACGATACCGCGCTCGAAGCGGCGCGCGTTTACCAGGCCATCGGTGTAGTCGGACATACGGATTGCTCCTGCCTATAGGTCATAAGATGGGCGGGCGCGCGCAAACGCGCCGCGCCGGCGAGCGATGAGGTGATCGACGCATCGGCATTCGATCCGTCGTCGCATTACTTGCCATTGTCCAATGGTAACGTAACGGCAACGCTCAGGTAAGAAAACACACGGTTGACGCCATGCATGCCTTTCCACGCGCTGCGAATGCGCGCCGGCGAGCAGGGCCGCAGGTTCGCCGTGGCCGCATCCGAAGTCCACGCACCCTGGCCCAACACAGCGCGGGTCGAACAGTCGGCCGCCGCCGCCGAAAGCCTGCGCAGCCAGGCCATGGACCTGGTGAAGCTGGTTCAACAATTCCGCCTGGCCGGGTCGTCGGTCAACGCGACCGCAACCGGCCGCGATGAAAAGACGCTTTCCGGCGCGCCCCGGGCGCTAGGCATGTCCACCCCAGCCTATGGCTAACCTCGTCGGGGCGGTGCCCATCGCGGCGCCGCCCGGCGGCCAGGGCCGACCGATACGCCAAAAGCGCGATAAACCCTAGGGCCGAATCCAGCGATAGCCGTAGTAACCCTGGCGATTACGATAGCCAAAACGCAGCCAGCCCGGCTTCGTCGGCGCGAATTGCGCGCGTTCGTCATAGCGCAGACTGGCCATTGCCCGCCAGTGCGCACCGCCATCTTCGCTAAGCAATAGGTGTTCGCCGTCGCCGATACCTTTTTCGACCAACAGGGCGTGGGCATTGGCACGCAGATTGTTCAGCCGAACATCGCCGCTGGCCAGAACAGGCGTCCACTCGCCCGTCCGCAGGCGATAGAGCGTATAACGCTTGGGCTCGCGTGTGGCATAGATACCGAACAGCTGCCCGCCCGGACCATTCGCGAGCATGGCAAAGCTGCCGCGGTGGCGCGAGACCGCCAGAATCTCGCCGCTATGCGCATCCATGCGCACGATCGTCATATTCTCGTTGTCGCTATACCGGTCGCCCGTGATGGCATACAGCTGGCCCGCGTCGTCCAGCCACCAGCGAAATGACTCGCTGGTGTCGCTTTGCAATTTCTTCGAGATCAGCACGTCGTCGTGGGCAATGAGCCGGGCTTCGTCGGCGAGCACACGCCAGTGCGCACCGCCATCTTCGGAGCGATACACCCGGCGATAGCCCTCGACCCAGACATTAGCGCCATCGATGGCGAGGATATGCGGCACATAGGCTTTGTTCAGCACGTTGTGTGCGGCCACGTGCCAGTGCTCGCCAAAATCCCGGGACGCAAAGACCGTGTTGTTCTCGTAATCGGGCAGTTGGGCAATCAGATAACAATGGCCGGCCGGGCCACAGTCCAAAGTCTTTACTTCCCCCTGCAGGCGGGCGGCGACCTGCAGGCGCTGGTCGTCGCCGCGCAGCAGATAGTTGATCTGCTGGGTGTCGGTATCGCCCATGAGCTGGTCGACACGACGCGCGATTTCGTCCTTTTCCACCGTGTCGGCGGGCACCAGGCAATTGAGCACGGGTTGCTTGTCGCCCACCGCGATCTCGCCGCCGGCCGGGCAGGGCGTTGGGCAGTCGCCATCCTGCGCACAGGCTTCCACCTCACCGTCGCGGCCGCTGGAAACCAGGCTGGCCAGGATATGCCCGCCTGCGCCGGCCAGCTTGAGCTTGGTTGCATCCACCGGCTCGGCCAGCCGGGTGGCGAGCCGTTGTTCCGGCTGCTCGTGCCAGCTATCGGCATAACCGACGAACAGATACCAATACAAGCCGAATACCGCGTATGCCAATAGCGCCGCGAGCACCCACGGCCGTAACCAGACCGGAATCATTCAGGCAAGCTCATTGATGATGGCGCTTCGCTGTTGGCGTAGCCGCCACTGAAACGCGAGACCCAGGATCTTTTCGAGCGGCACGCGCGCTCGTGCTCGAAAATAGAAATAATGGATACGCTCGGCGATCAGGCCGATCGCGCTGAAAAACAGCAGCAGCATCAGTCCGACCGCGCCGAGCATCCGCGCCACCTCGAGCCAGTCCCAGTAATCGGGCCCGACACCGCGCTCGTACCAGTCATAGAACGAAATACCGAGCAGGATGACGCTCATGAACGCGCTTATGAGCCCGACGAGCACCAACACGAGCCACCGCGCCATGGACGTATAGGGCGTACCCTTGAAGGCCACATGGGCGCTGCCGTCGCTATGGTTGAGCACGCCGCGGATTTCGCCGTCGGCCATGGAGGTCAGCAGGGCCACGCGATCGCCCTGGGCGAGAAACAACGGCGAGCGGCGCGCGAGAATCGGATCCAGCGCGCGGCGCCAGTCGCCGGCCTGTGTCTGCAGGCCGAATGTCGCGCCACCACAATCCAGCTGGTATTCGTGCACGCTGTATTGGGCGCGCCCACTGCCATACGTTTTGAGCGCGACCCGGACTTTACGCAAGCGATCCTGTATCACCCCGATATCGCCATAGACACCATCGGGGCGGGCCAGCTCTGGGGGCGCTTCATATGACGGCGGCGCGCTCAGCGTCGGCTGCTGGCCGCGCTTCATGGCCGCGAGCGCGCGGCGCAGACGCCGTCGGCCCGGGTGCAGGGTCATCAACACCCGGTAGAGCGACCACCCGAACGCGGCCGCTGCGACACAGAACAGCGCGATGCGCAGCAGCACCCAACCGATATTGACCGCGCCGGGCAATACCAGCGCCAGGGCGATCGGTAGCCAGCTCAAGGCCAGCACCAGCGGTGCCAGCCAGCGCCGGCGCGTGGGTTCGCCTGCCCATACCTGACCATCCGCGGTCTTGACCCAATGCAGCCAGGCGTTGCCATCTCGTAGCCGATGGGCACCGACGGTCACCTGTTCGCCGCGGCGCAGTTTGCGCGCCAGGGTGTCGACATCGAACTGCTTCGCATCGAAAAAGAACACGCCGCCTTCGGTACGCAGACGATAGAGGGTCGTGCTGTCGGTGATGATCAGCTGCGTAAGATCACGACAGGTCACGCGTACGAAAAATACTGCGCCGGTGCGTTGCGACACGTCGGCCACGGGTTCACGGGCTGTCATGGCGAGCCTCCTGCGCGCGAGATGATGCATTCGCAGACGACGCGTCGCTGGACTGCCCGGCCGATGCGTCGTTGGCCAGCGTTTTGCGGATCGTACCGTCGTCGAAACGCCGGATGCCGAATGCCGCGGTGTCGATGTCGCGGCGCTTGAAATCCTGCTTGATCACGTCGACAGCGGCCTCGAAGTCCGTCTCGGTCATGCCGTAGTAGTGCGCGCCGGCGACCATCAGGCGCGGCGGCGGTGTCATCTGCAGCCAGCGCGTCACCAGAGACATCGGCAGGCGCGTGCTCGCCTGCTCCATCTGCTCGGGAATATCGGCGACATCGCGATAGCGCACCCGCCAGGTGATATCCGGCATCTTGCGGCCGGTGAGTTTTTCCACATCCACGCCCTCTGGCGGCAGCAGGAAGAAGAACAGCCGGTGTTCGCCGGCCACCGGGCGCAGCGAGATCTTCGAATAGTTCGACAGGGTCAGCGTGTCGTCGTGCTGAATACCCATGCGATAGCCTTCGGCTTCACCGTCGACGATGAAACGCGAGATACGCCCGGCGGTATTCATCATGTCGAGCGTGTCGATACCCACATTCTGCATATCGACATTGGGCGCGAGCACCGGCTTGGCGCCGTCCGCGGCGACGTTGCTCCACAGATAGACCGGGCCTTTTCCGGCGATCGCCTGCTGTAGCATGCTGGCGCTTTTGTCCAGCGCGGCCGGCGCGCGTTCGGCCATGTTGTCGAACGGGCCCGGCGCGAATGTCGACTTCACCCAGCCCATGTCGCAGGCCCGGATGGTATAACTCAGCGACAACAGCACCATGCCCAACGCGGCCCATTTGCTGTTGCGTTTCATCTGCTCGCGAAAGCGCTGCCCGGCCTGCCGATTGGCTTGGCTAAGCCGGCTGGCCACCGATCCATCGCCTTCGTCGGCATTCGGGCTGGCCTCGGCACGGGCGGCGGTAGCCGGGCGCGGGCGCGTGACCCGATCGGGTGGCGTGCGTTCGCGTGCCGCGCTCGACCCGGCGGATGGCTCGCGCTGCTCGGCCGGCGCCGGCGCCGGCGCGGCGCCGGGATGTCGAGACGCCGGCGTCGCGGCCGCGGACTCACCAAACCACCGCGCGCTGCCGAATACCGCAGGGGCTGGCTCGTGGCTGCCAGCGGCGGCGGATACCGTATCCACGAACGCCACGTAATCCAGCAGATCCGATTCGTAGTGGCGCGCGTCCAGGTGAAAACGCAGGCGCCGCTTGTCGGTAAGCTTCAGGATCAGCGCCGGCGCGCCGTATTCCCAGCGCCAGAGCTTGGTATCGTGGGCGATCTTGCAGCGCGTGATCCGAGCATAATCCACCCGGCCGAACAGCTGCGAACTAAACCCGCTGGCGTCCAGGGCCAACGTATCCGCGCGCCCGCTGGCGGCACGCACCCGCCAGATCGCCAAGCCCAGCGCAGCCAGCCAGATAACGATCGCAATCGCCGCAATCAACTGATCGTAGGGCGCGACCACACGCTGGCCGACCAACGCCAGACCGATCGCCAGAACCACGGCCCCGCCCAGACCCAGCAGCCACGCCACACCGCGCAGGTCGGCCCGATCGTGGTGGTAATGCAAAAGATCCGGCGAACTCATCGCAACTCGCTTATCAATGTCTGCTACGTGCCAGTCGGCGATCGAGAACGCCCGATCGATCGCCGCCTAAAATTACGCATTCCATCAGCCCAGGCGTGCTCGCGTTGCACGCCTGTCGACATAACCGCCTTCCTGATCGGGTACACAGCTGTGCATGCGCATGCACATCAGACTCTCCGGGCTGCGAGCGATCGATCTTTCGCCTTATTTGCGTGTCGTCGCATTCATTGGCGGACCACCTGCTTGCCTGAGTGCGGCCCACGTTTCATACAACATCAAAAACGCCGCTGAGCCACGTGCCGCGTATCCGCATACCTGGCCCGAACCCGTAGGTGGCGGAAGAATAAAGCAAAACCCGCGCGGCGCCGATAAAACATTGCGCGCCGCCTGATTGGGCACGAGGTTTATTGGGCACGTTTATCCGCCACGCGGGTGGCGCGGTGGCTGCATCTTGCATCAAAAGCGTTGCTACCATAGCGAACATGCCGATCGCCGGCACAGCGAAGGGATCGCCCCGTGCCCCACCTGTTTACCAATCGCCATAAACTGTCCGATCTGACCCGCGACACGCCGAACCTGCGTGACGATTTCCGCTGGGAAACGGCCAACGCGATCCTCTACAAGGTCGGCGGTTTTCTGTTCATCGTCGGCAGCGTGTTTTTCTTTCCGCGACTCGAGGCGTATCAGAATATCGGTGCCTGGGTCTTCTTCGTCGGCTCGATTCTCTACCTGGTGGTGACCGGGCACGACATGTTGGAAGTGCGCAAGTTCTGGCACCAGCACAACCGTCACGCCCCCGACCGGCGTCTCGAACTGATTGCTGCGGCCAGCTACCTGGCGGGCACGTTGCTGTTTACGGTAGGCAGCCTGTTCTTTCTGAGTTGGTGGGGCTGGTTCATCGCCGGCGCCTGGTGCTTCATTATCGGTTCGCTGCTTTTCGTGCTCGGGGCGGGCGTGAATGTGCTGCAGATTGTCCAGGCCCCCTCGCTGCTGTCCATGCAAATGACCAATCTGACGGCGGTCACTTTTGTGGTGGGCTCGGTGCTGTTCGCGGTCGCCTCGGTTCCCTACCTGTGGACCTTCGACAATCTGGCGAGCAAGCAGCGGTTGTTCAGCTTTCTGGCCTGGCAGTACCTGATCGGCAGTCTGCTTTTCTTTCTCGGCGGTGTCTTCAACTACTACCGCGCCTATGTGCTCATGTGCCGGCATCGCGATGGTGAAAGCCGCCACGCCAACGACGATGTGCTGCTCATGTCGTATATGCGCGGCGATATCAGTGCCGCCGAGTTTCGCCGCGCCTGCCGCGCCAAAGCCCCATCGTCACAGAGTCTTTCCTGAAAAGGCCTGGCGCCAACCGCCTGTCGGGATTTCAACCTGAAACCACCCCTGCTCCGTGGCATGCCAGGAATCGGCATATCAACTGGATGATAAAAACCAAATATCGCTAAATCGAATAAAACACGTTTATCATTTGAGTGATATTATTTAGTTATCAGTAAAACGCATACCGATGCAGCTGCCTCTCGCCATGCAAGTTACGACACTCAAACAGCTTGGCGCCTTCATTCGCGATCAGCGACGCCAGCGCAACTGGACGCAGATGCAGCTCGCACAGGCCTCGGGCACCTTGCAGTCGTGGTTGTCCGGCGTGGAGAAGGGCAAGGGCAACCCGGAATTCGGCAAGATCATGGCAGTGCTGCGCGCATTGGACGTCACGCTGGATCTGCAACGACCACGGCCCGCGCCGGCGCACGCACCGCCCGCGAAAACCGGGACGACGCAACCGGCTCGCCCCCGCACGCAGCGTCGTATGTCTTCTGGCGAACTTGCCACACCTCAAGGTGATCGCGCCGTGGGGACATCCCGTACGAGCGCGCGTGCGCCTGCAATCGCACCGACGGTTCAGTCGCTACGTAATCGCTTCCGGAAGAAAGACGAGACTTAGCCGGCATGGAGCACCGGGCCGCGCTTTTCGTGAATGACATCCGGATCGGTTCGATTACGCGGCTGACCGGCGGCCGGTTCGAATTCGCCTACGACGCAACCTATCGTGCAGACGAAGCCAACCATCCGTTGTCGTTGTCCATGCCGATGACCGCAGCCGTACACCGCGATTCGCGTGGCGAGGCGATCGTCACCCACTTCCTGTGGGGCCTGCTGCCCGATGACCGCAATGTTCTGCAGCGTTACGCAGCGCACTTTTCGGTACCCGAGACGGACCCACTGGCTTTACTCGAGGCCATTGGGGCGGATTGTCCGGGGGCGCTGAGTTTCGCCAGCCCCGACCGGGGCCAGGGGCTGGCACTGCTCGATGAAACACACATGGCCGACGTCATCGAGGGGCTGCAACGGGGTCGCACATCCGCCATTTTCGGTCGCAATCCCGGCTATTTCTCTTTGGCCGGTGCCCAGCCAAAAACCGCACTGGTTTATCGCGATCGCCAGTGGTACATGCCGCTTGGCGACGAACCGAGCACACATATCGTCAAGCCCGCGATGCGTGACCTCGAAGACCAGCCCCTCAATGAGCATTTCTGCCTGCAACTTGCGCGCGAGGCAGGACTTAGCGCCCCGAACTCATGGGTCGAGCGCTTCGGCGCCGACCAGGCCGTGGTGGTCGAACGATTCGACCGGTTGGCCGATAATGGATTCTCCACCCTGCGGATACATACCGAGGACATGTGTCAGGCCCTGGGCTATGCGCCGAGCCAGAAATACGAGCAGGACGGCGGGCCCGGGATTCGTGCGATCGGCCAACTGCTGCGCGACAACGCCACCCATCCCGCCGCCGAACTCGAACAGTTCATGCGGGCAGTGATGTTCAACGTGCTTGTGTGCGGCACCGACGCCCATGCCAAGAACTACTCGATCTGGCATGTGGCCGGACCCGAGCTCGCGCTTGCACCGCTTTACGATATCAACAGCCTATATCCGTATGCCCTGCGCCGTAATGAGCGCAAGATGGCCATGGCCGTTCGCGGTCACCGGATTCAGCACGACATCCGCCCGGAACATTTCGTGGTCGAAGGCGAAGCGCTGGGTCTAACATCGGCACAGGTTCTGGCCTGGCTGCGTGACATGGCCGAACAGCTCCCAGACAAAGCCGAGCACACACGCACCCAGATGCCCTGCCAATCCAAGGTGATCGATCAAATCGTCGATGAAATAAAGCGCTACGCTGCGCGTCTGCTCCGACAGGTGCGCATCGCGGCCGGGTAAGTCGTCCGTGTTAGCCGGCCGCCGTTATAGCGAGCATGCCGCAGAGTGCATCCGACGATCGCAATGCTTAATCGCACCTCGGGTCGCGATCACGCCTCGGCATTGCGCGCGGCGACCGCCGCGTTCACCCGTGCACGCAGCGTGCGCAGCCGACGATCATGGATGCCCTGGTCGTCGAGATGGGCCACGGTACTGTTCAGATATTCCGCAGCCGAACCGATCATGCCGTGGCCGGTGGCCAGCATGTCGATGACCGCCGAATCGTCCAGGCGTGCGCAAAAACTCGGGTGCGCCGCGTTGGCGACAAAGGTCATCGCCGGCAGCGACGCGCCGTCGCGGTCGTACAGCGTGACCCAACGCGGCGTATAGACGCCGGTAAGCATTTCGCGCCGCCAGATCATCAACAACTCGTGAGACAGATCGTCGGGCGGCAACCGCAGCCCCATCCCCCGGCAGGAACCGCCGGCCACCAGCCCGAGCATCAACCCCGGCGCGTCGGCCGAACCACGACCATGCGTCAGCCGGATACGAAAATCACGATGAAAGCCATATAGCAGCACGTCTCGCCACTCGGCCACCGGCACGCACGGGTTCCAAAGCAGCGATCCATAGCCGAAAACCCACACCCCCGTATCGAGATCGACCGTGGGTGGGCGCTGTTCCAGCATCGCGCCGATCGAGCTTTGCATCTGCGCATCGCTCAGCATCGCCACCCCCGGATGCGCCGCCGCCAGCGCCCGACGTAATTCGTCGCGTTCAAGCACCTCGCGGGTAATCCCGTTGGGCAACGCACGATTGCGAGGGTCGGATTGCGTCATGCCGCCATTATTACGCCGCATAGGCGTTGCTGATCAAAAAGCGTTAGCAAAGCCAGTGCAAAAAACGGGCCCGATTGAGCTCTTCCGCTCAGCCAATCGCGGCGGGTCAAGGACGATCACACCAGTGATAACCGTGGTCACACCTAAACGCTTCACGGATGTCTACCGACACCAGCTCTTAAATCAAATCGCGATAAACTTGATTAATACACCGTTCCCAGTATCGACGCCTGGCATCTCCAAAGATTTGCGGCCTATTCGCAACCGGCGTCATTCGACCCTAAGTAAAGTCAAAGACGAACATCGAGCCCCGATGCTGGCGTGGGCGTACCGGAGTCGGACTCACGTAGAAGGAGTGAATAGACGTTACCGTCGAAGGCGACGAGATAGCCTCGTACACCCAACAAAAACGATTTAACCGGTTGGACAGCCTGCGCCTTCAAACCGGCGTCGTTTGCGATCCCTTTGACTAAGTAATACGCCGTGTTGATGTACTCATTGGCATCGTACTTGCCTTTATACGCGGGCGCCTTTTGCGGAAGCGCGATGTAGAGCTGATCGCCCGCTTGACTTGAGGAAATCCGGAATTTCACGCCATCTAACGACAAATTCAGCTGCGCACCAAAAAGCGTGGAACAGTGCCTTGTTAGCGAGTAGTGAGTATTACAAGTCAGCTTAATTTGCGATACAGACTGGCTGTCCGGCGGGACATGGATCTCTGCATTCGGATCCGATGCTGCCTGTTGCTCCGCGCGCGTCGCCCGAAATAGTGTCAACGCGCCCGAACGGTTGCAGTCTGCAACACCGTAAAACCGCGGACTATGACTGTTGCTGGCGTAGACCATGCCGGATGCATAAGCGATGTCAGAGTGAAACGCTTCATCTTCGCGAAGATCGTAGCCATAGTCATCGCTTTGGCACAGTTCTGCAGCACGCCGGTGCCAAAGCGCTCTCGCTTGTTTTGGCGAGGTATACGCGTTCGCGTTGTAATAGATTTCGTGGACACCCGGCTTAATCTCGCGATCTACATAGCCGGACGCATCCGCGTGGGCGTTAGCATCACGCGGCCCGTACGCCGTGGCACACCCCGCGACGACCAAGACCCAACCCCAGCTCAAGCACAGCCAAAACCACTGGCGCATACATCCCCCTTCATACCTTTGCTCACACAGTAGCGCGGTTAAGTGACTTTCCGAAACGGTGCACGGCATTCAGAGGTTATTCGGTTAGGTTATTCGGGGTTATTCGGGGACAGTATACTTAACTCACCCGACCCCAGTCTCGGTTATTCGGGGACAGTATACTTAACTCACCCGACCCCAGTCTCGGGCGGACCAACCCCGAGCCGGGGCACATGTCGAACACGGCCGCTACCCCGTCAATCGCGCCGATCGCGAGGCGGTGAAACAACGCGTGGATACGCTGCCCAGCCAGGATGCCATCGCCCGCCGTAACGGGGCGCTTTCCAAGGAACCGGCCGGCGCGCTCGATCGACCTAACGGCAGCCGGGCGCGGCTCATGCTCAGGTGTACCAAGTCGGCTCAGGAATCTCGCCGAGTAGGGCGAAGCGACCGACCTCAACCCGTTTGTAGGCAATCGGGTCGTGCAGGCTGTGGGTTCGTAGGTTGCGCCAGTAGATATCGAAGCCGTACTTGTTGGCGCTGGCCCGTGCGCCAGTCAATTCGTACAGGCGGGTGGCGATATCCAGCCCAGTCTCCACGATGCGCTGTTTGGCCGCAGCCACTTTCACAGCCGCTTCACCGCGCTCGCGGGCGGTGCAACAGCGCGTCGACCACGGCCACGGTCTGTTCCACCAATGCCTGGCTGGCCCAAAGCCGCGACTGCAGATCGCCAAAGCCGTCGAGCACATAAAACTCGTCGGCAGCGCGGGCCTTGTTATCGCCGCCGTAGGGCCATGGGCGCGTGTTGCGACGGTTGTATTCGAGCGCGGCCGCCAGCGCGCCTTCGGCAATGCCCAGATAAAAGCTGGTGAACACCAGCTGGATGGCCGGCACGTTGAGGGTGGCATACACGCTGGGCTGATAGCGTTTGTTCACGAAGCCGAGGGCGTCGCGCCAGGGGACTTCCACATCGCGGATCACCACCCCGCCGGATTCGGTCAGACGCTGGCCGAGGTTGTCCCAATCGCCGAGAAATTCCAGCCCGTCCTGGCGGGAATCCACCACCGCGAACACATGCTCGCCGCTGTTTTCCAACACGCCTTCCAGGACGGTCAGATCCGCCACCCGGCTGCCCGTGGAAAAGCTCTTGCGGCCGTTGAACACGAGCGTGTCGCCCGTGTCCGTCACTTTGAGATCGTTATCACGCGGGTTCACCGCGCCGCCGAAGAACAGCTGCCCGGCGGCATAGCGGCGTTCGATGGCCTCGATCTGCTCCGGCGTGCCCACCAGACGCGCCGCCCAAGCCCAGAGATAGTGATACCCCAGCAGCTGCCCGATCGAACCATCCCCCGGGCCACCTCGCGAATCCCCCGATAGGCGGTCGCCCAGCGCTGGCCACCGCCACCCAGGGCATTCGGCGCCAGCAACGTGACCAGCCCGGCGTTCTTGAGCAGTTCCACCTCGGCATGCGGGCTGCGATTGGCGCGATCACGCACGACCGCATCCTCGGCCAGCAGATCGCCCACGCTGCGGGCCCGCTCGATCCAGCCTTGCGGCGTATCCGGCCAGGCATCCGGTTGCCAACCGAACGCATCGACCCCTTCCTGCTTGATAGACACTGCACTCATCGCTGCTCTCCATCGAAAGACGCATCGGCGCGGCCCCATGCCGTCACCGCAGGCCGCCAGTCTCTGCAACGAAGTGAGCGCCGCGCCAATCACAAATCCGCAAAAGCAAATCGCGCAGCATTTATTCGGGGACAGTATACTTAACTCACATACCCAATCCTGCTAGAGCACCCGCATGGCCCGTCTCGCCCGTGTCGTTTTACCCGGCACACCGCACCACGTCACCCAGCGCGGCAACCGTCGCCAGACCGTTTTCTTCCATGACGACGACTACCGCTACTACCTATCGCTGATCAACGAGTTCGCGGCGAAAGCGGATACCGCCGTGATCGCCTACTGCCTCATGCCCACCCACGTGCACTTTATCCTCACGCCCAGCCATTCGGACGGCCTGCGTGCAGCCCTCGGCGAAGCCCATCGCCGCTATACGCGATATATCAACTTCCGCGAAAACTGGCGCGGCCACCTCTGGCAGGAGCGGTTTCATTCCTACCCCATGGACGATGCCCACCTCTGGGCCGCCGTACGCTATGTGGAACGCAATCCCGTAGCCGCCGACATCGCCAGCGACGCCACCGAATGGCCGTGGTCGAGCGCCAAGGCCCATGTGTCGAACCGAGCCGACCCGCTGATCAAACTCTCAAGCCGACCGAATCTGGCCGACGACTGGCGCGAGTACCTCGCCGCCGGCGTGCCCGCTGACGAAGCCGAACAGGTCGAACAACATCTACGCACCGGCCGCCCGCTGGGCAATGAGGTGTTCATTGACCGGGCCGAGAAGCGGCTTGGGCGAACGCTTCATCGGCAACTGCCGGGGCCGAAGCCTAAGGCCCAAGAGTGAGATAAGTATACTGTCCCCGGATACGCGCCAGACACGCTCTATCACGCCCTCGCTTTAAACACCCCGGGCGCCGTTTTTATTACGGCCGACCGGCGCTACCACGACAAAGCATCAGCACACTACGATCAAAGCATGTTGCTCGAAGACTTGGGTTCGTCGCTATAGAGCGGCGAGGTCTTCCATTGCTGCGAGCTGTGGTGCGAGCTGTCGAACGAGACGATCGACCCGCATTCGTGGAAAGCACGGTTGCCGCATCGCCATCTTGCGGGCTCAGTTCGTGGGCGAGGAAACGCGCCGTTACTTCGGGCCGTACTGCGCCGCATCAACATCTGTATCGCGCCGTCTGAAGCTGAACATTCTCAGCTGAAAGCGAGATCAGTATACTGTCCCCGGATATCCCGGATATCCTGCCGGATATCCAGAATTGGCACCTGATCTGGGTATCCGTTACAGCCGGAACGCCTCATACTGTTACCCGATATCAGTCTCCCGATATCAAGTTATTTATAGTCATTCAAAATTAACTTTTTCCACCAACAACCTATAATCTTCGGTAGCCATTGGTTCAAAAGAATCAGGGAAACGCCCAGAAATCTCTACCATAACCCTTTGATTATACGGCGCCGGAGGTGGGTTAAACCGCACTACACATGCTTTCAAATCACTAGGAGCCTCCGACATTGCCTTTAGCATATCGCTGACAAGATACCGCGGCGCCCAACCGATAACATAATACTCAGACGGTGTTTGAAGCTGTACCGCTGCCGGAGCCGCCGGGTTATTAAACTCAAGTGTAACTTGTAATGGCTCGCCTTGAATTAGTTTTGCAACCCGACTTTGCGAATGGTCATTAACATGGCGCCATCCATGCAGGAAAAACCGGCTACGAAAGGCACCGCGGGCGCCTTTTTTGATCTTAGGAAAAACTTCTAAGTTATCTGTTTGCCTTGCCCCACCGGTTAGAGCGAGAACCTCGAATGGTTCGCTACGTTTTTCCGTCAGACCTAGGCGTTTTACGGTTTCAGAATAGTCTTTCCGCGAGGGATTAGGAAGCCTATTGCGAAATACCGAAAATAGCTCCTTTGATCTATATACTTTTTCCAAGTCTGGAAACGCTTCAAGGGGCTCGAAGCCTGCTTCCTGTTTCGCTTTAAGTGCGCCTTGCGTATAACAAAAAGTATACTGACGTTCTGGCCCATCTGTATCCAAGCGTCCGATTGGATACCATCGACGCGTTCCAGAACGGCCATCTGGATTTGAGCGTTTGTATTGCCACGCAACGAACAATGAATCAGTCATTTAAATTCAATCAGACGATTGTAGGTGTAACGCAGTAGCTGCTTAGCGAAGTCTCGGCAACTAGCGCCGATGCACTGTACAGGAACTCGATCAAGAGGCGATAGCAAATCTTCGCAACCTATTTGGCGCAGTTCGGTAAGCCATGGTGCAAGATATTGTGGCCACTTGCGATAAGCAGCTTCAGCTAGCTTAAGCGGATTAGCGCCGTGGCGCCCCTGTGGAAGAAGAAAGAGGGAGTGCACCATTCCTTCTGTAAATTGGCCTGAGCCGGAAAGGTGAC
>NZ_APNG01000014.1:0-119097 GCF_040361255.1 Salinisphaera sp. T5B8
AGCGTCGCCGCTTCTTACACCCGCGTCCCGCTAATCTGCGATGAACCTTATTTTCGGCCGTCCCGACGACGGCGATCCCATGCCAAAGGCCGCCCGATGACCATGCGCTATCTCACCTGGCTTGTCGCGACTGCCCTGCTGGCCGGCTGTGCCGGCAGCGCCTCGGCGCCCTCCCTGTACGTGCTCGACAGCGCGCCTGCAGCGCGACTGCCGGTATCGCCTGCAGCCTCGCAGGCGCAGCTGGTGGTCGCCCCGGTCGAGATCGCGCCGATCCTCGACGAGCGCGGCATCGTCTATCAAACCGCCCCGCATCGGGTGGTGATCGCCAACCACAATCGCTGGGCCGCGCCGCTCGACAGCCAGCTGCGCGATGCGCTGATCGCCAACCTCGGCGCGGCGTTGCCGGGCGTGACGGTTGTGCGCCGCGCCCCGGCCGGTCAGGCGTCGACGATGACCTTGCATACCCGCGTGGACCGCTTCATGGGCCATTACGACGGGCAGGCCCGTATTGCCGGTATCTGGCGATTGGCCGGCGCTAACGACGAAACACTTATCGAGCGGCGCTTCACCCGGGACGTTGCGCTGGAAGAAGACGGCTACGACGCGCTGGTCGACAGCCTGGCCGCGGGTTGGCAGGACAGCGCCGAGGCGCTGGCTGACGATATCGCGCATACCGTGAGGCCATCGCCCTGAACGACAGCAACCCGTCGCGCAACGCGTACGGGCTGACATCTCGTCTGTTGTCAGTCACGCGGCCGGTTATACATGCGACTCAGGCACCGGCGCCCAACTAGCCATCTTGCTTGTGCAGGTGAACGCGAAGACGGCCCATAAAACAAAAAAACAAAACGGTGGCGGGACGATTGATTCCTGCTGACCGATGCGCTCGTTGCCTTTCGGCGCCGATGCCGTAGTCAACCAACCGGGGCAAATAAAAAGCGGGCCGCAGCCCGCTTTTTAACGTGCGAGTCGAATCTGAAGGCTAGCGCTTCATGGATTCGAAGAACTGGGCGTTGGTCTTGGTCTGCTTCATACGATCGATGAGCAGCTCCATGGCTGCCAGATCGTCCATACCGTGGAGAAGCTTACGCAGTACCCACATCCGCTGGAGCTCGTCCTGCGGTACCAGTTTCTCTTCGCGGCGTGTACCGGAGCGATTGACGTGGATGGCCGGGTAAATACGCTTCTCGGCAATGCGGCGGTCCATATGGACTTCCATATTCCCGGTGCCCTTGAACTCTTCGTAGATGACCTCGTCCATCTTGGAGCCGGTCTCGATGAGCGCGGTCGCCAGAATGGTCAGGCTGCCGCCCTCTTCGACGTTACGCGCGGCACCGAAGAAGCGCTTGGGCTTTTGCAGCGCATTGGCATCCACACCACCGGTAAGCACCTTGCCCGACGACGGCGCAGTGGTGTTGTAGGCACGGGCCAGACGGGTGAGCGAATCGAGCAGGATCACCACGTCTTTCTTGTGCTCGACCAGGCGCTTGGCCTTTTCGATCACCATGTCGGCGACCTGCACATGGCGCGAGGCGGGTTCGTCGAACGTCGAGGAGACGACTTCACCGCGCACGCTGCGTTCCATCTCGGTGACTTCCTCGGGCCGCTCGTCGATGAGCAGCACGATCAGATGACACTCGGGATAGTTATGCGCGATCGACTGGGCGATGTTCTGCATCATCATCGTCTTGCCCGCCTTGGGCGGCGAAACGATCAGCCCGCGCTGCCCCTTGCCGAACGGGGCGACCAGATCAATGGTGCGGGCGGTGATGTCCTCGGTGGAACCATTGCCCAGTTCCATCACCAGCCGTTCGGTCGGAAACAGCGGGGTGAGGTTTTCAAACAGGACCTTGCCCTTCGACTTCTCCGGCGGATCGCCGTTGATCTCGTCGACCTTGAGCAGGGCGAAATAGCGCTCGGACTCTTTCGGCGGGCGGATGCGGCCAGAGATGTTGTCGCCCGTGCGCAACGAAAAACGCCGGATCTGACTGGGCGAGACATAGATATCGTCCGGCCCGGCCATGTAGGACGACTCGTTCGAGCGCAGAAAGCCGAAACCGTCGGAGAGAATCTCCAGCACGCCGTCGCCGTAGATACGCTCGCCGGATTTCGCATGCCCCTTGAGCATGGCGAAGATCAGATCCTGCTTGCGCATGCGCGAGATGTTTTCGAGCTGCATCTCCTGCGCCATGTCCATGAGCTCGGAGGCGGTCTTCTGCTTGAGCTCGGACAAGTTCAGGATCGGCCCGTCGCCGGCGACCCCGGCATAGGCTTCGAACTCGGCCTCGTCGATATCCTCGTTGGGCGGGTTGTTGCCGCCCTTGTTCGGCCCACCGCCCTTGCCGCGGTTGTTGCCGTTGTTGTTGCGAGGCTTGTTGGGCCCATTCGGATTCTTGCGACGACGGCCACGGCGGTTGTTGTTGCCGCCATTGCCATTATTGCTGTTGTTCGAATCCTTGGACTGGCGTTCGTCGACTGTTTCTTCAGACACGGCTATCTATGAGTTGCAGCGAAAAACGGTGCGCGGTGCGCGCCTATTCGCGGTGGGAAGGCGTTCGACTCCTTGCAAGTCAAACGAAGGCCGCCGACAGGACCGTCGGCGGCCGAAAGCGGATCAAATGTGTTGATCGACGAATTCGGTCAGCTGGGTCTTGGAGACCGAACCGACCTTGGTTGCCGCCACTTCGCCGTCCTTGAACAGCATCAGCGTCGGGATACCGCGAATGCCGTACTTGGGCGGCGTGTTCGGGTTGTCGTCGATATTGAGTTTGGCGACCGTCAAACGGCCATCGTATTCGTCGGCGATCTCGTCGAGCACCGGGGCGATCATTTTGCAGGGGCCACACCATTCGGCCCAGTAATCCACCAGTACGGGACCGGAGGCGGACAGTACGTCCTGTTCGAAACTGTCATCGCTGACTTTGACGATATTTTCACTCATGGGCGTCCTCGAAGGAATGCAAGCGGGACAAATGAAGGTTCGCGCGCGTCGCCATAAGACGCGGCGCCGCTGAGCCGGTAGTTAAGGGCGCGAAAAGATGTTTGCAAGCTGCGCGAAAAGGTCGCGGCCCGACAACCGTGAAGACCACAAGCTGTTATAGTGCGGGCTGCAAAAAACAGTGCCGGAATGCGAGTCGACCCGACTCGGGCAGTGCAGCGAATACCCGTATTCGCAACGTTCGGGCTATTGGAGCCTATCTCGGCGTGTTTTTCAACCCCTGCGTGAACCGGCCACCGTCGGTGTGCCGCTCAGCTATTCCAAGGGCCAATATGACCGAAACCGCATCCGCCAGTGATGGCGCCCAGCAAAAACTGCTCACCGATACCCGCCTCGATGCGCTGGGCCTGCACGAAACCATTCTCTCCGGGCTGATCAAGCGGGGCTTTAGCCACGCCACGCCCATTCAGGCCGAAACCCTGCCGCTCGCGCTCAAGGGCGCGGATATCGCCGGTCAGGCACATACCGGCACGGGCAAGACCGCGGCCTTTTTGCTGGCCACGATGCACCGGCTGCTCAAGGACAATCCCGAGCCCAGCGATCACGCACCGGTTGGCGCCAGTCAGCCGCGCGCGCTGATTCTCGCCCCCACGCGCGAACTCGCCGACCAGATTTACAAGGATGCCCTGCCCCTGGCCTCGGGCACGGGCCTGAAATGCGTGGTCTGCTACGGCGGCACCGGCTACGAGGAACAACGCCAGGCGATTACCGATGGCGTGGATATCCTCATCGGCACGCCGGGTCGGTTGATCGACTACTACAAGCAGAAGGTCTACACGCTCAAGGCGATCGAGGTGGCCGTACTCGACGAGGCCGATCGCATGTTCGATCTGGGCTTCATCGACGATATTCGCTACATGTTCCGCAAGATGCCACCGGCAGAGAACCGCCAGAATCTGCTGTTTTCGGCCACGCTGAGCCATCGCGTGCTGGAACTGGCTTACGAGCACATGAACAGCCCGACGCTGATACGCACCGATACCGAAACGGTGAATATCGGCGCGATCACACAAAAGCTCTATCACGTGTCCAAGGACGACAAGCTCGCCCTGCTCGTGGGCACCCTGCGGCGGATCGACAACGGGCGCACGCTGATCTTCATCAACACCAAGCGCACCGCCGAATTCATCGAAGACGGGCTCAATGCCAACGGCTTCACTGCCGCCACGCTCTCGGGCGACGTCGCCCAGAACAAGCGCCTGCGCCTGCTCGAGGACTTCAAGACCGGCAAGCTGCCGATCATGGTCGCGACCGACGTGGCCGCGCGCGGGCTGCATATTCCCGATGTCACCCACGTGATCAACTACGATCTGCCCCAGGACGCCCAGGATTACGTACATCGTATCGGGCGCACCGCGCGTGCCGGCAACACCGGCGATGCGATTTCCTTCGCCTGCGAGGAATACGTCTATTCCCTGCCCGATATCGAAGCCTATATCGAGCACAAGATCGATGCCGAAATGCCGCACGGCGACGACTTTGCCGACGATGTAGTGATCCCCGCGCGCCGGCCGCGCAAGCGGCGCGGCGGGCCGGGCAAGGGCGGCTCGCGCGGGCGCGGTGGTCCGCGCCGCCGCTAAGCACGACCGCGCCTCGTGAGCGCGAGACACGACTGCGCCTGCAAAGCCCTGCCCGACGTGTTCGCGCTCGCCGGCATCCGGGCCCACGTGGCTTGCGAAAACACGGTGACTCGCGGGCTCGCCATGGGCGTGCACCCTCTCTACACAGCCGGCGAACGGGCATAGCGCGGCCGGCGGTGCCGTCATTGGGTGGCTGGCCCGCAGCAGTTATGATGCGCGCTTGTCCGCCCCGTGGGAAAACCAACATGCACATCACGCGAGAGCTGCTGGATTCGGTCTGCGACATTGCCGTCGCCGCCGGGCAGAAAACGCTGCCGATCTACAACAGCAACTTCGAAGTCGAAACCAAGGACGATGACAGCCCGCTGACCCAGGCCGACCTGGCCGCGCATCGCAGCATCAAGCAAGGTCTGGAAACACTGACACCGGATACGCCGCAGCTGTCCGAGGAAGGTGCGGATATCGACTTCGAAACCCGGCGTGCCTGGTCGACCTACTGGCTGATCGATCCGCTCGACGGCACCAAGGAATTCGTGAACAAGAACGACCAGTTCACGATCAATATCGCGCTCATCGTCGACCATGAGCCCGTGCTGGGTGTGGTCTATGCGCCGGTACTGGGGACCCTGTGGTTCGCCGCGCGTGACATCGGCGTATTTCGAAAGCAGGGACAAAGCGCGCCGGAGGCGATTGCCACCAGCACAGTGAACACGAACAAGCCGCGCGTGCTGGTATCGCGCTCGCATCGCTCGGCGGACATCGATGCCGTACTGGCCAATCTGCCGG
This sequence comes from Salinisphaera sp. T5B8, assembly GCF_040361255.1. Taxonomy (NCBI): domain Bacteria; kingdom Pseudomonadati; phylum Pseudomonadota; class Gammaproteobacteria; order Salinisphaerales; family Salinisphaeraceae; genus Salinisphaera; species Salinisphaera sp. T5B8. Next base: position 5,365 of record NZ_APNG01000014.1, read on the forward strand.
ATTACGAACCGGTCACAATGGGCTCATCGCTGAAATTCTGTGTAATTGCCGACGGCAGCGCGGACTTCTATCCGCGCCTGGGGCCCACCAGCGAATGGGATACGGCCGCCGGTCATGCCGTGCTCGCCGTCGCGGGGGGCCAGGTCACCGATCTCGACGGCCAGCCGCTACGCTATAACGCCACCGAAAGCATATTGAACCCGCATTTTCTGGCATTCGGCGACAGCGAGCACGACTGGCGCAGCTATCTGCCGCGCGCCCGCTCGTAGCCCGGCGCTCGGGCTATCAAGGCCCGGCGACGTCTTCTTCCTCGCCGGGGGCCTGGACCACGAGCAAACTGCAATTGAGCCGGTCGAGCAAGGAGGCGCCGACCGAGCCCTGCCACCAACGCGCCAGCACCCCGCGGCGCTGGTGGCCGACCACCACCAGATTCACCGCCAGATCCTCGGCGAGTTTGGCGATCTGGTGGGCCGGCTCGCCCGCGCGTAGATGGCCCTCGGCATCCACGCCGCGATTCTTGAGCAGCGTCACCCCCTCTTCGAGGATATTCTCGATACGCTCGCGTTCGGCCTCGTACATGCTCTCGGTATAAAAGCCTTCCGCGGCGGCCACCGCCCCGGTCAACGGCACAACCGCCAGCAGATGCACCTCCACCTCGCCAGCGCCGAGCAACGGCAAGGTGCGCCGCAACGCGGTACGGCCGTGCTCGCTACCGTCGTAGGCCAGCAGAATCTTCTCGAAGTTTTCCATACGATCCCCTCATCCAGGCAGCAAATTCGGTGGCCGCGATCTCTATCGCGCCGACTACAATAAAGGTCCCCACGAAAGCTGATGTCAAGGCTGCACGCTCGTCGGCGGCGCGGCCATTCGACTACAGCCCGGCCAGTCGGGCGCGCAACGATTCATCCGCAAGCAGGCGCTCGAGCTGGCTCGCACTCGCACGCGCCATGGGCTGGCCATCGACAAGACTGCGCGGTGCCTCACGGATCTCGGTTGCGGCGAACAGCGTGGCCTCGAAACGGTGCTCTCCGGCCACGAACCGAAACGCCGGATAGAAGCGATAGCGATCGCGGGCGAGCTTGTAACGCCGCTCTACGATTTCGAACGGAATGCCCTGGCTCTGCAGGAAGAAATCGAAGCTTTCCGAATGCTCGGCAAATACGTGCAGCTGAATATCGGAATGCGAATCGGCAAGACCGGACAGCACATCGCCGACCAGACGCGGCTTGAAGTCGGCGAACAGCGTCATCGCCTCGAGCGCGGCTTCGCGCATGGCCTGCAGCTGGGCTGGCTGTTCGGCGCCGGCGAACAGGCGTTGATGTTCGGCCAGTGCCGTTTCGATCTCGCTGTTCTTGGGCAGGATGCTGTTGCGCACATCGATACCCAGATGCTGAGCGGCTTTCTGCTTTGCGATACGAAAATCGCGGATGCCCTGCTCGGCCATGAGACGGGCGGCCAGCTGCGCCATATGCTGGCGCTGGGCTGCCTGTTTGCGCGCGCTTGCCATGACTCGAATCGTCTCCTGAATATGCCGCGCCGAGTGCGTATCGGTTTCGAGAAACCCCGACCCGATCCACGTGCCAACTGGCCACCACCGTGCATGAGACGCGGTGGCAGCTCAAATGCCTGGAACGAATGCCTAGAACAGCTGCTCCACCTCCTTGGAGGGCGCATTCTTGCCCGAACGGCGGGCCTCTTCGACCGACGGTACGTTGTCGGGCCGAAAATACTCGGTCATGCCGCCGCCATCGAGCGCACGCTGGCCGGACTCGGGGTCGATACTCACAGCCACCAGATTACCCGGTCGCGGCGGGATCGCTTCCGGCGTGCCGTCGAGGGCGACCCGCATGAAATCGATCCACATCGGCAATGCTGCATGGCCGCCGGTTTCGCTATGCCCCATCGGCGTGAGCTTGTCGAAACCGACCCAGCTAATGCCCACCAGATCGGCATTGAAACCCACGAACCAGGCATCGATCTGGTCGTTGGTGGTGCCGGTCTTGCCGGACAGATCGTTACGCCCGAGCGTCATCGCGCGCCGGCCGGTGCCCCGTTTGACCACGTCGCGCATCATGTCGCCGACAAGCCAGGCGTTATCGGCATCGACCACGCGCTCGGCCAGCCGTGATGCATCGTGGGTACTGCCGGTGTTCTGCAAAGCTGGGCAATTGCTGGTACTCGCGCAAGCCACCTTGGGCTCGGCCTCGAATTCCACCTTGCCCCGCCCGTCTTCGATACGGGCGATGTAATACGGTTTGACGGCAAAGCCGTCGTTGGCGAATACCGCATAGGCCTGGGCCATCTGCAAGGGCGAAAACGACACGCTACCCAGCGCCATCGACAGATTGCGCGGAATCTGGTCCTTGGGCAGACCGAATTTGGCGATATGTTCGACTGCCGCATCGATACCGATACTGCGCAGCAGACGAATCGATACCAGGTTGCGCGAATGCACCAGGCCTTCGCGCATGCGCGTGGGGCCATAGATACGGCCGCTGTAGTTCTGCGGCCGCCAGGCGTCGCTCAGATCCGGGCTGTCGTAGACCACCGGCGCATCGTTGATCAACGAGGCCGTGGTAAACCCGTGGGCAAGCGCGGCCGAATACAGAAACGGCTTGAACGACGAGCCCGGCTGGCGCTGCGCCTGGACCGCACGGTTGTATTTCGACAACGAAAAATCGAACCCACCGGCCAACGCCTCGATACCGCCGGTATGCGGATCGAGCGCGACCATCGCCCCTTGGACCTTGGGGATTTCGGCCAGCGTCCAGGCCTTGGTTTCGTCCTTGCTGCCGGTATAGGCCAGCCGTACGACGTCACCGCGCGAAACCAGTTTGCTGGCCGGATCGTTGCCGCTCAGCCAGGGCATTTGTTTGGCATCAAGCGTGACCTCGCCGTAGCGCTCGGTCATCAGCGTGGCGCTACGCCGTGCCACATCGGTCACCACTGCCGGCACCAGACCGCCGGCCACGCGCCGCTCCTCAAGCGCGCTCTTCAACGCCTTGGCGTCGTCGAGCGTGGCGCTATCGAGCGTGTCTTCCGGGCCGTGCCATTCATGACGACTGTCGTAAGCGAGCAAGGCCTTGCGCAACGCCTGGTTGGCGGCGCGCTGGCGCTCGGCATCGATCGTGGTCGTGACTTCGAAACCGGATGTATAGGCGTCGTCGCCGTAGCGCGCGACCATGTCCTGACGCACCATCTCGGCGACATAGTCGGCCTCGTAACGATCGTCGGCCACGCGTGCGGTCGCGGTTACCGGCGCCTCGCGCGCGCTTTCATAGGTCTGGTCGTCGATATCGCCCAGCGCATGCATACGCGAGAGCACATAGTTGCGGCGTTCGACCGCACGCTCCGGGTTGGCCATCGGGTTGTAGCGCGACGGCGCCTTCGGCAGGCCCGCGATCATGGCCATCTGCGCAATGGTGAGTTCGTTGAGCGGCTTGTGATAATAGACCTCGGAAGCCGCGCCCACGCCATAGGCACGATTGCCCAGATAGATCTTGTTGAGATAGATCTCGAGGATCTGCTCCTTGGTCAGCTTCGACTCCAGCCGCAGCGCCAGGATGATTTCCTTGATCTTGCGCACATAGGTGCGGTCGTTGGTCAAATACAGGTTACGCGCGAGCTGCATGGTGATCGTACTGCCGCCCTGGGTCTTGCGACCGGTGGTCGCCAACACATAGGCCGCACGCGCAATGCCCTGATAATCGACGCCCGGATGCTCGAAGAAGCGATCGTCTTCGGCGGCAACAAACGCCTGGACCAGCTTCGGCGGAATTTCGTCGTAGGTACGCGGCAAGCGGCGCTCAAGACCGAATTCACCAATGAGCTTTTGGTCGGCGGTATATACCCGCAACGGCTCGTTGAGTTCCGGATCGCCGATATCGCCAGCGCTTGGCAACTGCGGCCCGAAGTACAGATAGACGCCGGCAACTACCAGCACCGCGAGGGTCGCGGCCGATAACAGACCGGCAAGCAGGAATACGAGAATACGGGCGGCACGCGGCATCGCTTTCATCGGGCAGGTACGGCTCGCGGGCCGCAGATCGTAAAAAACTGCGGCCATGATACCGGGGCCGATTTTTTTTTGCCGACGACGTTGCAAAATCGCCCCGCGCTGCCGATAAACATTAGACGCGCGGATTCAAACGCTTAAAAGCAGGGCATGGATTGCCAAGCGGCGCGCTACGAGTATAGTTATACCCGGCATTTCGCGCCGCGGCCCATATAGAAGGGTCAGGGGTAGCGGACACGGGGGTGTTCCGCGGGCCTTAGCTGCAACGCGAGGCCAATCAGGGGGATCGGATGGGGCGATTCGAGCAAATCTTCAAGCCGAGGACACGGCCTTTTCTGGGTGTGGACATCAGCTCCACGCGCGTCAAGGTGCTCGAACTCGATGGCAAGCCGGGCGCGTATCGCGTGCTTAGCTATGCCAGCGAAGCCCTGCCATCGGATGCGGTGGCCGACGACCAGGTGGTCAATCCCGAAGCGCTGGCCGCGACCATGACGCGTGCCCTCGAGCGCGCCGGCACGCGAACCCGCGATGCCGCCATCGCCGTATCCGGGCCCACCGTGATCAGCAAGGTCATCGACATGCCGGCCGACCTGTCCGACGAGGACATGGAACAGCAGATCGGTTTCGATGCCGAGCAATACATCCCGCATGCCATCGACGAGGTCAACCTGGACTTCCAGGTCCTCGAACGCGACCCGACCAACCCGGAGGTCAACCGGGTGCTGCTGGTGGCCTGTCGACGCGAGAACATCGAAGCGCGCATCGGCGCGCTCGATATGGCCGGGGTCAAGGTCAAGATCGTGGATGTCGAGGAATATGCGTTACAGAACGCCTCGACCCTGCTTATCGAACAAACCCCGGCGCTGGCGGGCAACGCCAGCGTGGGGGTGTTCGATGTCGGCGCCCATCAGACGCGCTTGAGCGTTCAAGCCAACGGACGCCACGTCTATTCGCGCGAGCTGTCCTTCGGCGGTCATAGCCTGGCCACCCGGCTGATCGACCGCCACGATCTCAAAGACACCGATCAGTTGCGCGCCCGCCTGCGCACCGGCGAACTCGACGGCGCGGCGATCGCCAGCGATGTCGCGGATTTCGCCGAGCGCCTGGCCGGCCAGATCGAGCGCGCACTGCAGTTTTATCTGTCGGCCAGCTCTCATGACGAAGCGGTCGAACATGTCGTGCTTGTCGGCGGCGCAACACTCTATCCGGGGCTGGAAAGCGCGATCGCACAGCATCTGTCACGCCCGGTCACGCTCGGCAATCCGCTGGCGGGGATGCTCGCCAGCAGTCGTGCCCGGCGCAATCACGTCGATCACGAAGCGGCCGCGTTGATGGTGGCCACCGGCCTGGCGTTGAGGTCGATCCGATGAGCAACCTGATTCGAATCAACCTGCTGGACTGGCGTGCCGCCGCACGCGAACGCCGCCGCAAGCAGTTCCTTGGCGCGCTGGTGTTTGCCGCACTGGCGAGTCTGGTGCTGGTGATCGTTGTACCGATGCTCTACTACAACCATCTCACCGAGATCCAGGAGGCACGCAATCGCTACCTGGAAAGCCAGATCGCGATCGCCGACCGCCAACTCGTGGAGATCCGCGCGCTTCAAAAGACACGCGAAAGCCTGATTACGCGCATGCGCATCATCGAACAGCTACAGCAATCGCGTTCGGGCATCGTCCACTACTTCGATCAGTTGGTCGACACCATCCCCAATGGCGTTTATCTGACCTCGCTCAGCCAGAAAGGCAACAACACCAATCTCGACGGCGTGGCCGAATCGAATGCGCGCGTATCCGATTACATGGTCAACCTCGACGACTCCGCCTGGTTCGCCGATCCACGACTGATCGTGATCAAGTCCAGCGAGAACGGTCCGCAGCGCTACGCCGACTTCACCCTGACCGTGCGCGGCGACAGCCCGCAGAAGAAGGCGGCTGACGACGACGCGGCCGAGACAAACACCTCAGTGGCGCCGCGCTCATGAAGAGTCTAGGAGAATACGTCGAGGAACTGCGTAGCCTCGATCAGAACAATATCGGCAGCTGGCCAACCTGGGCCTACGGCTTTGCGATCGTGCTGGTGTGCGCGGTGATTATCGCCATTGGCACCTGGTACTTCGTGCTACCCAAGCAGGAAACCCTGGAACGCGTATCGGCGCGCGAGCCCGAGCTGAAGCAGACCTTCGAATCTAAGCAGCGGCTTGTGGCCAATCTCGATGCCTATCGCACCCAGCTGGAAGCGATGCAACTGCAGTTCGGTGCCCTGCTCCAGCAGCTGCCGAGCAAGACCGAAGTGCCCAGCCTGCTCAACGACATCTCGCAAACGCGTATCGCCAGCGGTCTGGAAGAGGAACTGTTCAAGCCGCGTCCGGAAAATCCGCAGGATTTCTACGCCATTCTGCCGAACGACCTGATCGTGACGGGCACCTATCACGAGCTCGGACGCTTCGTGTCGGGGGTCGCTGCACTGTCGCGCATCGTGACCATCGAAAACATCAATATCGAGCCGGTCGAAGAAGGTGATGACAGCGGCGAGCTGCGTATGAGCATGACCGTGAATACGTATCGCTATCTCGAAGATGCCGGCGACACCACCCAGCCCGCCGGGAGTCAGGCCAAATGAGGGGGTACAAGCAAGCGAGCGTGATCGCCGGGCTGTGCCTGGCGTTGGCCGGCTGCGGCGGTGATGACCGCGATCTCAAGGCCTTCGTCGCGGAGGTCAAGCAACGCCCCGCCGCACCGATCGAGCCAATCCCCGAAATCGCGCCGTATACACCTTATACCTACGAGCCGGACGGCCGCCGTACGCCGTTCACGCCCACCGAACGACCGCGCGAGGTCAATCGCAACAACGATCTGGCCCCCGACACGGACCGCCCGCGCGAGGCGCTGGAGGCCTTCCCGCTCGATGCATTGCGCATGGTCGGCACGATCACCAGCCGCGGCGTCACCTACGCGCTCATTCAGGCTCCCGATGGCGTCGTCCATCGCGTGACCACCGGCGCGCATCTGGGCCAGAACTACGGCGAGATCGACGGCATTTCCGAAAACGGCATTCTTCTGACCGAAATCGTACCGGACGGCCTCGGCGGCTATATCCAACGCCCGGCCACGATCGCCCCCTCGCGGTGAAAGAGAAGCAGACTATGAGCAGACCGATTGCACGTATTTCCTCGCTCACGCGCCGGCTCGGCCGGCCGTGGCTGGTCCTCACCCTGCTTCTGGCCGGCACCGCGCCAGTCCAGGCCGCCGCCAATACGCTGACCGCGGTCGATGCGACGCAGAGCAGCAGCAGCCAGGTTACGATCCAGCTGACCATGGCCAAAAGTGCGCCGATTCCCTCGGTATTCACGGTCAACGAGCCAGCGCGGCTGTCCATTGATCTGCCGGATACCGAACTCGACGTCGCCGAGCGCTATCAGCGCATCGAACAAGGCCCGGTCCAGGCGATTGCGTTGGCGGCCGGCGAAAACCGTACACGCGTGGTCGTCGAACTCAGCCGTATGACCGAATACACGGTCAACCGCAACGGCAATACCATTCGCATCGGTATCGGTGGCGACGCCGCGCCGCAGGTCACGCGTGCGTCGGTGCGTCCGCAGACGCCGCTGCAACCGGTCACCGAGCGCGATTACCAGACCCAGGCTGCCTCGATTCGCGGCCCGCAGGTTCGCGATATCGATTTTCGTCGCGGCGAAGATGGGGCCGGACGCATCGAAATTGCCCTCGACGGCGTCAACGGCGCGGTCGATGTGAGCGAACGCGGCGGCAAGGTGATCGCCAATATGCCGGGGGTCACCCTTCCCACGGCGCTCGAACGGCGCCTGGACGTACTCGACTTCGCCACACCGGTAAAAACCATCGATGCCATGTCGCGCGATGGCGGCACCCGTATCGTGATTACCCCGGTTTCCGGGGCCGATTTCGAACAGATCGCCTACCAGACCGGCGATCGCTTCTATATCGAACTACAGCCATTGACTGCCAGCGAGCAGGAAAAGCGTGAAGCCCAGGAACCGCAGTACACTGGCCAGCGTATTTCCCTGTCGTTCCAGAACATCGACGTGCGCGCGGTCCTTCAGATCGTCGCTGATGTGGCCGACGTCAACATGGTCGTCTCCGACAGCGTGAGCGGCAATATCGCCCTGCGCCTGGAAGACGTGCCGTGGGATCAGGCGCTGGATATCATTCTGCAGGCCAAGGGCCTTGGCATGCGGCGCGAAAACAACGTGATTACCGTCGCCCCGCTGGCCGAGATCGCCGCGCGCGAACAGGCCGAACTCGCCGCCCAGCAGGCCACCACGAATCTTGCGCCGCTGCGCTCGGAAATCATTCAGATCAACTATGCCCGTGCCGACGAACTCGCCGCGCTGCTACGCAGCACCACCGGCGAACTATCACTGCTGTCCGAGCGCGGCCAGGTGACCGTCGACGAACGCACCAACAGCCTGCTGATCAACGAAACCCGCGACAAGCTCGACGAGATCCGCAATGTCATCAACCGGCTCGATATCCCGGTGCGCCAGGTGCTGATCGAGTCGCGTATCGTTGTCGCCAACCGCGAGTTCTCGCGCAATCTGGGCGTATCCTCGTCGGCGACCGATAATGCCGCCTTCGAATCGCCCACCGACGGTAACTATCTGGTCGACAACGGCTATACCATCAACCTACCGGTCACCAATCCGGCGGGCACCATTAGCACCAGTATCGTCGGCGATACATTCAACCTCGACCTCACCCTGTCGGCGCTGGAATCGGAAAATCGTGGCGAAATCATTTCCGCGCCGCGCGTGATTACCGCCAACGCCAAGGAAGCCAAGATCGAACAGGGTGTCGAAATCCCCTATCTGGAAGCCGCTTCCAGCGGTGCCGCCACGGTGGAGTTCAAGGAAGCGGTGCTGGGGCTGACCGTCACGCCGCAGATCACCCCCGACGAACACGTGATCATGGATCTCTACGTCACCCAGGACACCCAGGGTGATACGATCGCTGTACAGGGTGGTGGCAGCGTACCGTCGATCAATACCCGCAGCCTGAGCACCCAGGTGCTGGTTGACGACGGCGAAACGGTCGTACTCGGGGGCATCTACGAACAAGAAAACCGGGATGAAACGGATCGCATTCCGATCCTGAGCGAAATACCACTGGTCGGGGGCCTTTTCCGAGGCACCCAACGTCAGCGTGACAAGCGCGAACTGCTGCTGTTCGTCACACCCAAGATCCTCCGGGATCAGCTCACACTCGATAACTAACGGGCTTGGCCAAAGCCGCGACAAACGCGACCGCGTTTTTGAGAATTTTCAGGGGAAGACAAGACATGTCGGGCAAATCAATCTCTCAACTGCTGACCATCGCGGCCCTCGCCGCGGCGCTGAGCGCCTGCGGCGGCTCCACCTCCGGCGGCGATGACGACAACGGCGGCGGCTCCTCTGGCGGCGGCAGCGGCGGTGGCACGACCAACCCCGACCCGGCCGACTCTAACCCCCAGATTGGCTCCTTGGATAACAACGGCGAATTTCAGAACGGCCGAATCGAAATAGCCGATAACACGCTTCAGGCCGGACAAAGCTCCAGCCTTTCCGTGCGACTTCGCGACGGCGACGGTAACAGCCTGACGGAAAGTGTGGAGGTCTTCTTCACATCGTCCTGTTCGTCAACCGGACAGGCCGGTATCTCGCCGGCCGTGGCGACTAGCCAGGGCGGTATCGCCAGCACGACCTACACGGCACTGGGCTGTTCGGGCACCGATACAGTGACTGCCCGTACCAGTATCGATGACACAACCCTTACCGCGACCGGTGATATCCAAACCGAGGCCGCCGAATTTGGCGCGATCGAATTCGATTCGGTAAGTCAGTCGCTGATCGGTCTTCGCGGCACGGGCGCGCTCCCCGAGCAGGCCACTGTTACCTTCAAGGTCACCAACAGCACCGGCTCTCCGCTGCCGAACCAGACCGTGAATTTCTCGCTCAATACACAGGTCGGCGGTCTTAGCCTGAGCAACGAGTCCACGACAACTAACAATGAAGGCATTGCCACCACAACGGTCACATCGGGCACGGTCGCTACCTCGGTGCGCGTCACAGCAACGACGGTCGGCTCGTCCGGCCAGCGGCAGAGCGCTCAATCGAGCGACCTCGCGGTCACGACCGGCCTGCCCGACAACAACAGCTTCTCGCTGAGCGCGACTACGCTAAATATCGAGGGCCAAGAGTTCGACGGTATAACCAGCCAGATCACCATTCGGGCGGCCGACCGCTTTAACAATCCAGTGCCAGACAACACGACGGTGACGTTTACAACCGAAGGAGGCGCTGTGGGCGCCAGTTGCACGACCCAGGGCGGGGCCTGCAGCGTGACCTTCACCTCGCAAAAAGAACGTCCCGAAGACGGTCGCGCCACGGTTCTCGCAACCGCGATCGGCGAAGAGTCGTTTGCAGACACGTCGCCGTCGAACGGCCGCTTCGACGAAGGCGAGTTCGATATCGACGACGATCTCCCAGAAGCGTTCGTTGACTCCAATGAAAACGGCGTCCGCGACAGCGACGAGCGCTATATCGATTTCAATAACAACAAGAATTATGATCTGGGTGACGGTCAGTTCACCGGCATTCGATGCGAGCCGAGCGCCAACCAGTCGGACGAGCTCGATTGCGACACGCAGTCGATTAACGTTCGGGATCAGGTGGTTATCGTCTTCAGCGACAGCACCCAAATCATTGATTTCAGCCCGTCCACGATCAATCTCGATAACGGCAACGTCATCGTGAACGTCGCCGTTGGCGGCCGAAACGGCCAGGTGCCGCCCGCCGATACCACAATCACTGCATCGACAACCCTCGGCTCAATCGTCGGCCCATCGAGTTATACTGTACGCAGCACCTCGGCGCGAGGACCGTACGTCGTGACCTTCGAGCTCGAACCGGAGGATAATCCGACCGAGCCGCAAACGGGCCGCCTAAATATTACGGTTACGACGCCGCGCAACATTATCAGTCGCGATTCCGCACCGGTATCGCAAAACCCGTAAGTTGTTCGGAAGTGCATTCGTACAGCCGTTGTGTCGACAACTCCAGGTTAGCCCGCCGCATGGCGGGCTAACTGCGTTAAACTGCTAGTGAGATGATCCCGGTCGAGTCCTGCGCCAGCAAAGCGAGCGCGCTAACCGACCTTCGTTATCCGAGAGCGAATTGAGAGTAAATGGCAGCTAACCCAAACATCTATCTCGTCGGCCCGATGGGCGCCGGCAAAACGACGATCGGTCGACGCATTGCCGAGATCAAGGGCATGACCTTCGTGGATTCGGACCACGAGGTCGAAAAGCGCACCGGCGTCGATATTTCCTTCATCTTCGATATGGAAGGCGAAGAGGGTTTCCGAAAGCGTGAACGCGATATGATTGCGGAGCTCTCGGAGCAACCCAATACCGTGATGGCAACCGGTGGCGGTGCCGTGCTGGACGAATCGACCCGCGACCTGCTGTCGGCCCGCGGCGTTGTGGTCTATCTCGAGACATCGCTGGAGCAACAGCTCGCGCGTACGCGCAAGGCGAATAACCGCCCAATCCTGGAAGGCAGTGACGACGTGGAAGCCACGCTCGCCCGTCTTATGGAAGAGCGCGACCCGCTCTATCGCTCGATTGCCGATGTCGTGGTGGCCACCGGAGATCAACAGGCACGCCGGCTCGCTCGCGAGATCGTTGAGCAGCTCGAGGCGATCGGCACGGCGTGAGCGCCGCGGCCGATCACGGGCTGGTGTATGCGGGCTTCTGGATTCGAGTGCTCGCCTCACTGGTCGACACCATCCTGACCGCGATTATTCTGCTGCCCTTGATGCGGCTCATCTACGGCCCGGCTTTCTTTGCCGTGGATGCTCCGTTGATCATGGGCCCGGCGCATGTATTGCTGGGCTATGTGCTGCCCGCCGTCGCCATTATCGCGTTCTGGATATATCGCGAGGCCACCCCCGGCAAGATGATGGTGGGTGCGCGGGTAGTGGATGCACGTACCGGCGGCCACCCGACGACCGGCCAGTTCGTCATTCGGTATCTGGGGTATTTCCTGTCGTCTTTCCCGCTGGGCCTTGGCCTGCTCTGGGTCGCTTTCGATTCGCGCAAGCAGGGCTGGCACGACAAGCTGGCGCATACCGTTGTGGTGCGCCCACGCCCGGACGGCGCCGCTCGCTTCGATCATGACACGATGGACACGCAGGCAAAGCAGCCTGAGCGGTGGCAGGCATGAGCAAGGCGGACACCCACACCGCGCGCGCTGACCTGCGCGTCGAACTCGGTGAGCGTGGCTACGATATCGTGATCGCGCGCGGCCTTATCGAAGACCCGAGCGCCTATGCAGGCGCGATTCGCGGTCAACGCGTGCTCATCGTGAGCAACGACACGGTCGCCCCGCTCTATGCCCGCGCTGTCGAACACGCGCTGTCGGCCGAGCACGAAGTCGATACGCTCGTACTGCCCGACGGCGAGCAGTACAAGACGCTGGCCACCCTGGATACGATCTACGACCGACTGCTAGAGAACGGCTATGGCCGCGACGCGACCATTGTCGCCCTCGGTGGCGGCGTGGTCGGGGATATCGCCGGCTTCGCTGCGGCGAGCTACCAGCGTGGGATCGACTTCGTGCAACTGCCCACTACCCTGCTCGCCCAGGTGGACTCGTCGGTGGGCGGCAAGACCGGTGTCAATCATCGGCTCGGCAAGAACATGATCGGCGCCTTTCATCAGCCGACCCGGGTTCTGGCCGATGTGGTGGTGCTCGATAGCCTGCCGGCACGCGAATTTGCCGCGGGCATGGCCGAAGTGATCAAGTACGGCTTGATTCGCGACCGACCGTTTCTGGACTGGCTGGATACGAACATGGCCGCGATCAACGCGCGCGATGCCGATGCGCTGATCGAAGTCATCCGTCGATCCTGTGCGAACAAGGCCGAGGTGGTGGCCGCCGACGAGCGCGAAGCCGGCCAGCGCGCCCTGCTCAACCTGGGCCACACCTATGGCCACGCGCTCGAGGCGGAGCTCGGCTACGGCCAGTGGCTACACGGCGAAGCCGTGGCCGCAGGCATGTGCATGGCCGCCGATACCGCCCAGCGCTTGGGCTGGCTCGACGCCGATCAGTGCGCAGATATCGAACGTATTATCGCGGCGGCCAAGCTGCCGATCGCCCCGCCGCGCGAACTGGATAGCGCGCGTATCCGCTCGCTCATGGCCCGCGACAAGAAAGTCGCGGCCGGCACGCTTCGGCTTGTGCTGATGCGCGATATCGGCGATGCGGTGGTCACGCGCGACTATGGCGATGCACTCGATGCGACGCTGAAACGCTATTTCGCAAAATAACGCAGCGCCGGGCGATCGCGCGCCAATCGGCCCCGCGCCGATTGATTGCTTCCCGACCGCCTTTTATACTTTTGTCCAACGTGGGCTTGTTGTCGGCGCCTTGCATGAGGCCGCGGCATCATGACGGCCCGTTGCGCCGTATAGTGTGATCATCCAGGCGGCCTGACCGCGACACACGATTTTTCCGATACGGCATTCGGCATCCGGAATTGCTCCGCGAGCGAGCCGAATCTGACCCGAGGACTAAAAATGCACCAGTTGAAAGGCGGACTCTATTCGCCAGAGTTCGAGCGAGATGCCTGCGGCTTCGGCCTGATCGCCAATATGGACAACCAGCCGAGCCATTGGCTGGTCAAGACGACGATCGGCGCGCTCGAACGCCTGACCCACCGCGGCGCGGTGGCAGCCGACGGCAAGACCGGCGACGGCTGCGGCATTCTGATGAAAAAGCCGGATGCCTTCCTGCGCACGATCGCCCAGGAAGCCGGCATCGAACTGGCCGATCATTACGCCAGCGGCATCGTCTTCTTGAATCTCGACGCCAACCAGCGCGACGCAGCCAAGTCCGAGCTGGACCGCCAGCTCGAGGACGAAGGGCTGAGCGTCGCCGGCTGGCGCGAAGTGCCCATCGATGCACAGTCCGCCTGTGGCAATCAGGCGCTGGAAACCCTGCCCCATCTCGAACAGTTGTTCGTGAACGCCCCGGCGGAGATGGACCACGCGCTGTTCGAATCCAAGCTGGTGTTCGCGCGCCGACGCACGGAAAACGCGCTGCCCGACGACGATGTCTTCTATGTGCCGTCGCTGTCGGCGCATGTGCTGTCGTACAAGGGCATGGTCATGCCCAGCTATCTGCCGGTGTTCTACAAGGACCTGGCCGACGAGCGCCTGGAAACCTCGCTGTGTGTATTCCATCAGCGCTTTTCCACCAACACGCTGCCGCAGTGGCGCCTGGCCCAACCGTTTCGTTATCTGGCGCACAACGGCGAGATCAACACGGTCACGGGTAACCGCAACTGGTCGACCGCGCGGGCGAACAAATTCGCCTCCGACAAGCTGCCCGACCTGGAATCGATCCTGCCGCTGGTCTCCACCACCGGCTCGGACTCGCAAAGCCTCGACAACATGCTCGAAGTGCTGCTCGCGGGCGGCATGGACATCTTCTATGCCATGCGCCTGCTGATGCCGCCGGCCTGGCAGAACGTCGACTACATGTCGGCCGATCTGCGTGCGTTTTACGAGTACAACTCCATGCATATGGAGCCTTGGGACGGCCCGGCGGGCATCGTGCTCACCGACGGGCGCTATGCGGCCTGCTGCCTGGATCGCAACGGCCTGCGCCCGGCGCGCTATGTGATCACCAAGGATCGCCATATCACCCTGGCCTCCGAAATCGGGGTCTGGGACTACAACCCGGCCGATGTCGTCGCCAAGGGCCGCCTGAAGCCCGGCGACATGATCGCCGTGGATACCGAAAACGGTGAACTGATCAAGCCGCAGGAAATCGACAAGCGTCTGGCCAGCCGTGCCCCCTACAAGCAGTGGCTGAAAAAGAACGCGCGCATGCTGGAATCGCGGCTGGCCGACACCCGCGACGAAGCCTGGATGGAGCGCGAGCAGGTCAAGGTCTACGAAAAGCTCTTCCATGTGTCGTTCGAAGAGCGCGACCAGGTGCTGCGTCCGCTGGCCGAAGCCGGTCAGGAAGCCACCGGCTCCATGGGCGATGACACGCCGTTTCCGGTGCTGTCGCGCGTGGATCGGGTGATCTACGACTATTTCCGCCAGAAGTTCGCCCAGGTCACCAACCCGCCGATCGACTCGCTGCGCGAGCGTATCGTCATGTCACTCGAGACCTGCTTCGGGCGCGAACGCAATGTCTTCGAGGAAAACGAAGCACGCGCCAAGCGTCTGGTCGTGGATTCGCCGGTGCTCTCGACCGGCAAATTCCGGCGCCTGCTGTCGATCGACGATGACGACTACGCGCATACGATCATCGACCTGAACTACGACGCGAACACCGCGCTGTCCGATGCGATCGCCACAATCTGCGATCAGGCGGTGGATGCGGTCAACGCCGGCAAGACCGTCATCGTGCTCTCCGATCGCGAGATCAAACAGGGCAAGCTGCCGATCCAGGCCCTGCTGGCCACCGGCGCGATTCATCATCGCCTGACCCGCGAGAATCTGCGCTGCGACGCCAATCTGGTGGTGGATACCGCCAGCGCACGCGATGCGCACCACTTCGCCTGCCTGATCGGCTACGGGGCGAGCGCGATCCATCCGTATCTGGCCTATGAAAGCCTCAACGATCTGGTGCGCTGCGGCCAGATCGACAGCCGCGACCCGGATGAGCTCTGTGCGACCTATCGCAAGGGCATTAACAAGGGTCTGTACAAGATCATGTCCAAGATGGGCATTTCCACGGTCACAAGCTACCGCGGCGCGCAGCTGTTCGAGATCGTGGGCCTGGACCACGAGGTGACCGACACCTGCTTCAAGGGTACGGTCAGCCGTGTCGCCGGTGCTGGCTTTGCCCATCTGCAGGCCGATATCGCCCGTTTGGCCCAGAACGCCTGGAACCCGCGCGTGGCCATCAACCAGGGCGGGCTGCTCAAGTTCGTGCATGGCCAGGAATATCACTGCTACAACCCGGACGTGATCGCCACGCTGCACGACGCCGTGTCGACCGGCGACTACGCCAAGTACCGCGAGTACGCCGATATCGTGCAGGGCCGGCCCGTGTCGGTGCTGCGCGACCTGTTCAAGCTGCGCGACGATATCGAGCCGATCTCGATCGACGATGTCGAACCCATCGAAGACATCACGCCGCGTTTCGACTCGGCCGGCATGTCGCTGGGCGCGCTCTCGCCCGAGGCCCACGAGTCGCTGGCCCAGGGCATGAACCGCATGGGCGGGCGCTCGAACTCGGGCGAAGGCGGGGAAGACGCAGCCCGCTACGGCACCGACAAGATGTCGAAGATCAAGCAGGTGGCATCGGGCCGCTTTGGCGTGACCCCGCACTATCTGGTCAACGCCGAAGTGCTGCAGATCAAGATCGCCCAGGGTGCGAAACCCGGCGAAGGCGGTCAGCTGCCCGGCCACAAGGTCAACGAAATGATCGCCCGCCTGCGCTATTCCAAGCCGGGCGTGGCGCTGATTTCGCCGCCGCCGCATCACGACATCTACTCGATCGAGGATCTGGCCCAGCTGATCTTCGACCTCAAGCAGGTCAATCCGCAGGCGCTGGTGTCGGTCAAGCTCGTCTCTGGCCCCGGCGTAGGCACGATCGCGGCCGGCGTGGCCAAGGCCTACGCCGATCTGATCACCATTTCCGGCTACGACGGCGGCACGGGCGCCTCCCCGCTCACCTCGGTACGCTATGCCGGCACGCCCTGGGAACTCGGCCTGTCCGAGACCCAGCAGACGCTGCGCGCCAACGACCTGCGTGAAAAGGTGCGCGTACAGACCGATGGCGGCCTCAAGACCGGCCTCGACGTCATCAAGGCCGCGATTCTGGGCGCCGAATCCTTCGGCTTTGGTACCGGCCCGATGGTCGCACTCGGCTGCAAGTACCTGCGCGTATGCCATCTCAACAACTGTGCGACGGGTGTCGCCACCCAGAACGAGGTGCTGCGCGAACGCCACTTCATCGGCATTCCCGAGATGGTGCAGAACTTCTTTGGCTTCATCGCGCAGGACACGCGCGAACTCATGGCCAAGATCGGCGTGCGCTCGCTCGGCGAGCTGATCGGGCGCACCGATCTGCTTGAAATTCTGCCGGGCGAAACGCCGAAGCAGCAGGGTCTCGATCTGGAACCGATCCTGTCCAAGGGCGGACTGGCCGACGATATCCCGACCCAGTGTCTGGATCCGCACAACGAGCCCTTCGACAAGGGCGAGCTGGCCGAACAGATGGTGGCCGACGCGCTGGATGCGATCGAAAACAAGACCGGCGGCACCTTCGAATACGAAGTGCACAACAACAACCGCTCACTCGGCGCGCGGCTATCGGGTGAGATCGCCCGTCGTCACGGCAACCTGGACATGGAAGACGCGCCGATCACGCTCAAGCTCACCGGCACCGCCGGCCAGAGCTTCGGCGTGTTCAACGCCGGCGGCCTGCATATGTATCTCGAAGGCGATGCCAACGACTATGTGGGCAAGGGCATGGCCGGCGGTCGGCTGGTGATCCGGCCCTCGCGGGATGCCGGCTTCGTCGCCCGCGATGCAGCCATTATCGGCAACACCTGTCTGTACGGCGCCACCGGCGGCGCGCTGTATGCCGCCGGCATGGGCGGCGAACGCTTTGGCGTGCGTAACTCGGGGGCGACCGCGGTCGTGGAAGGCATTGGCGATCACGGCTGTGAATACATGACCGGCGGCTGCGTGGTCGTGCTCGGCCATACCGGCGTGAACTTCGGCGCCGGCATGACCGGCGGTCTGGCCTATGTGCTGGATGAAAAACGCGAGTTCGTCGACCGCTACAATCACGAGCTGATCGACATCCATCGGCTGGTTTCCGAGAACATGGAAGCCCACCGCCACTATCTGCGCGAGATGATCGAAGCCCACGTGGCCGAAACCGGCAGCGCCTGGGGCGCCGAAATCCTGGAAGATTTCCGCGACTACATCGGCCAGTTCTGGCTGGTCAAGCCCAAGGCCGAGAGCGTGGAAACGATCCTGGATACGCTCAATCGCGCGGCCTGATCACGCCGCAGAAAGGGGCCGCGCCGCGCCTGCTCATCAACAGGCGCGGCGCGGGCTGCGTAACGACTAAAGGTTAGCAATGGCAAAGAATCATTTGCAGTTTCTCGACATACCGCGCCAGGACCCGAAAAAGGTCGAGGTGCCGGTACGCATCCACGAATTCGCCGAAATCTACGGCCAGTTCGACAAGGAAACCGCCTCCCAGCAGGCCGGGCGCTGTATTTCCTGTGGCAATCCCTACTGCGAATGGAAATGCCCGGTCCACAACTACATCCCGAACTGGTTGAAGCTCGTCAACGAGGGCAATCTGTTCGAGGCGGCCGAACTGTCGCACGCCACCAACACCCTGCCCGAGATCTGTGGCCGTATCTGTCCGCAGGATCGCCTGTGTGAAGGCGCTTGCACGATGAACGACGGCTTCGGCGCCATCACCATCGGCTCGGTCGAGAAATACATCACCGACGAGGCCTTCAAGCAGGGCTGGCGTCCGGATGTCTCGAACGTGGTGTGGACGGACAAGAAGGTCGCCGTAATCGGCGCCGGCCCGGCGGGCTTGGGCGCGGCGGATATCCTCGTGCGCAGCGGCGTCAAGGCCGTGGTGTTCGACAAGTACCCGCGTATCGGCGGCCTGCTCACCTTCGGCATTCCCCCGTTCAAGCTCGAAAAGAGCGTGGTCGAAACCCGCCGCGAGGTCATGGAAGGCATGGGCGTGGAATTCCGCCTGGGCTGCGAAGTGGGCAAGGACGTCCAGATCGAAGACCTCATGGAAGAATACGATGCCGTATTCATGGGCATGGGCACCTATACCTATATGAAAGGCGGCTTCCCCGGCGAGGATCTCGACGGCGTGCACGAAGCGCTGCCTTTCCTGGTGGCCAACATCAACCGCGAACTGGGCCTGGAAAAGAATCCGCGCGACTTCATCGACATGCGCGGTGAGCGCGTGGTGGTGCTCGGTGGCGGCGATACCGCCATGGACTGCAACCGTACCTCGATCCGCCAGGGCGCCAAGAAGGTCATCTGCGCCTATCGTCGCGACGAAGAGAACATGCCCGGCTCGGCGCGCGAATTTCAGAACGCGCGCGAGGAAGGCGTGGAGTTCATGTTCAACCGCCAGCCGGTGGAGATCGTTGGCGACACCAAAGTCGAAGGTATCAAGGTCGTCACCACCAAGCTGGGCGCGCCGGATGAACGGGGGCGGCGCCGACCCGAGCCGGTCCCGGGCACCGAGGAAGTCATCGAAGCCGATCGCGTGATTATCGCTTTTGGTTTCCGCCCCAACCCGCAGGAATGGTTCGACACGCACAGCGTGGATATCGACGACGGCGGCCGCGTGATTGCCCCCGGCAAGGGTCGCTTCAAGCACCAGACCACCAATCCCAAGATCTTTGCCGGCGGCGATATGGTGCGCGGCTCCGACCTGGTGGTCACCGCGGTGTTCGAAGGCCGGGAAGCCGCCAAGGGCATTCTCGACTATCTGCAGGTCGGCGTCGGCGAATCCGGCAACGCGGCCTGATCGATCGCCTTTTCACGCGGCGCGTCGGCTCTGCCACGCGCCGCGAACTAGACCGCTGACTGGAGCACGCCTTGCGCCCCATTGCCGATATCGACCGCCTCATCTTCGCGCTCGACGTACCCGACGCCGAGGCCGCGCGTGCACTGGTCGACCAGCTGGGCGATGCAGTGAATTTCTACAAGGTCGGCCTCGAACTGGCCATGGCGCCCGGCTATTTCGAGCTGGTCGACTGGCTCAAGGCACGCGGCAAGAAGGTTTTCGTCGACGTGAAGCTGTTCGACGTGCCGGCTACCGTGGCCGCGGCCGTACGCCGGCTATGCGCGCGCGATATCGACTTCATCACCGTGCACGGCAACCAGCAGGTCATGGAAGCCGCCGCCGAGGCGCGCAGCGGCAGCTCGAGTATTCTTGCGGTCACCGCCCTCACCAGCCTCGACCAGGGCGACCTGGACGACATGGGCTTTGCCTGCGATATCGAATCGCTGGTGCTGTCGCGCGCCAAGCGGGCTCTGGAGGCCGGCTGCGACGGCGTGATTTCGTCGGGCATGGAAGTCGCCAACCTGCGCGCTCACGCGCCCGAGAAGCTGATTGCGGTTACCCCCGGCATTCGCCCGGTCGCCAACGATGAAGGCGCGGGCGACGATCAGAAACGGGTCATGACGCCCACGGCAGCGATTGCCGCCGGCGCGGACTATCTGGTGGTCGGCCGGCCGATCCGCAACGCCGACGATCCGCGCGCGGCCGCAGTCGCAATTCAGCGCGAAATCAGCCAGGCGATCGCAGCCCGCTAGCCGCTCGCCAACGCCTGAACAGGCCGGCGGTATGCCCCGCCCGGCCAAGCCGTTAAACTGCGCGCCGTCCCATTCTTCGCGCGGCCGAGCGTCGCGTGCGTTGCGAGTGCCTTATGTCCCACGATCGTCTGCTGCGTGCGCTCAAGCGCGAACCTGTCGATGTCACCCCTGTCTGGCTCATGCGCCAGGCCGGTCGTTACCTGCCCGAATACCGCAAGCTGCGCGAACAGGCCGGCAGCTTTCTCGACCTGTGCCAGAACCCGGAGCTGGCCTGCGAAGTCACGCTGCAACCGTTGCGACGCTTTCCCCTCGACGGCGCGATCCTGTTTTCCGACATCCTCACGATTCCGGAAGCCATGGGTCTGGGCCTGCATTTCGTGGCCGGCGAAGGCCCGCATTTCCATCATCCGGTGCGCACGCCCGATGAGATCGCGAAATTGCGCGTACCGGATATCGAGGAAAGCCTCGGCTATGTCCCGGCCGCCGTGCGCCTGATCCGCCGCGAACTCGACGGCAAGACACCGCTGATCGGCTTTGCCGGCAGCCCGTGGACGCTGGCCACCTATATGGTTGAAGGCGGGCCGTCGAAAAACTATCAGCACATCAAGGCGTTGATGTACAACGCGCCCGAGTCGCTGCATCAGCTCATGGATATCCTCGCGCGCTCGGTCGCGGCCTATCTCAATGCCCAGATCGCAGCGGGCGCCCAGGCCGTGCAGATATTCGATACCTGGGGCGGCGTGCTCACCCCGGCAGCCTATCGCGAATTTTCGCTGGCCTACATGCAGCGCATCGTCGAACAACTCGACGACGCGCCGGATGGCAGCAAGGTGCCGGTGATCCTGTTCACCAAGGGCGGCGGCCCCTGGCTCGAAGCCATGGCCGCCACCGGCTGCGATGCGCTGGGCCTGGACTGGACCATCGATATCGACGAAGCGCGGGCGCGCGTGGGCGACAAGGTCGCCCTACAGGGCAATCTCGACCCGGCCATGCTCTATGCCAAGCCCGAGGTCATTCGTGAAAACGTCGCCGACGTGCTCAACCGCTTCGGCGATCATCCGGGCCATGTGTTCAACCTTGGCCACGGGGTCACGCCGCAGGTCGACCCCGACCATGTCGCAGCCCTGGTGGACGCCGTACACGAGTTTTCCGCGCGCTGAGCGATAAATCGGGCCAGTCCCACGCGGGCCGGCTTGGCCTTGTCATCGGCAACCGTTACATTGCCGACATCGTTTCTTCAAAGCTGTGTACGACGCCTGTATGAAGCGCGCGCTACAAAACATTCGCGGGGCGATCGCCATCGCGGGCATGGTGCTGGTCACACTGATCGGCTTTATTCCGCTATTGCCCACCAGTCTGGTCAAACTGCTCGCGCCGTGGCCGGCCGTGAAAAAACCGGCCACCCACGCCGTGCTCTGGGTGGCACGCTGGTGGGCGCGTGGCATCAATGCCTGCATTCTGGGCATGGGTCGCACCCGCGTGAGCTACGATCAGCAGGTGCCCGACGATCCGCATGGCCGCTATGTGGTGATCTCCAACCACCAGTGCTGGGCCGATGTGATGCTGCTATGTCACGTCATCGAACCGCAGCTGCCCTTCCCGCGCTACTTCATCAAGGAACAGCTGCGCTGGCTGCCGGTCGTCGGCATGGCTTGCTGGGCGCTGGATTTCCCGTTCATGAAACGCCACAGCCGCGCCGAAATCGAAAAGAACCCGGCCCTGCGCACTCGGGACATGGAAACCGTGCGCCGCTCCTGTGAAACCTTTCGCGACTGGCCGGTCACCATCGTCAATTATGCCGAGGGCACGCGCTCGAACGCCGCCAAGCGCCGGGCGGTCAATTCGCCCTACGAAGCACTGATGCCGCCCAAGGCCGGCGGTACCGCCTTTACCCTGAACGCCATGCACGACGTGCTCGATGGCGTGCTCGACATGACCGTGGCCTATGTGAACACGCCCGAGCCGAAGTTCTGGGACATGCTCTGCGGGCGTATCGACGAAGTCGTGATCCGCGTACGCCGGCTGGATGTTCCCAGCGATCTGCTCGAAGGCGACTACATGGGCGATGCCGATTACCGCAATCGCTTCAAGCGCTGGCTCGAACAACTCTGGGCCGAAAAGGATATCGAGGTCGCAGCGCTACAGGACCCGCGCCGATCCGCGACGCGTTTCTCACAGGTGGACAAAGCCTCGTGAGCGGCCCGCATGTAGTCTGGATTACCGGCGCGAGTTCAGGCATCGGCGCGGCCCTGGCCCGCGAGATGGCCGCCAACGGCTGGCAGGTCGCCGCCAGCGGGCGTAACCGCGAACGCCTCGATGCACTTTGTGCTGATGCACCCGACGCAATCCATGCTTTCGTGCTCGATGTCACCGACGGCGCGGCGAATAACGAAACGGTCGCCGCGATCGAACGACAGCTGGGCCCGATCGACCTTGCCGTGTTCAATGCCGGCATCGGTAGCCAGTTTTCGGTGACTCGCTTCGATGCGGCCGACGTCCAGAATCGCATGGCCGTGAACTACGGCGGCGCGGTCAACGGCATCGGCGCGGTGTTGCCTGGGATGCTCGCGCGCGGCGCCGGCCAGATCGCGCTGACCGCCAGCGTAGCGGGTTTTCGTGGTTTGCCCGGGGGCGCACCCTACTCGGCCTCAAAAGCAGCGATGATCGCGCTGGCCGAGGGGCTCAAGCTCGATCTGGATAGTCACGGTATCGCCGTGAGCGTGATTACACCCGGTTTCGTGCGCACGCCGATGACCGAGAAGAACCGGTTTCCCATGCCGTTCATGGTCGACGCCGACGACGCAGCCCGGCGTATCCGTCGCGGCCTGGCCGCGAAACGCTTCGAGATCACGTTTCCACGCCGTTTGTCCTACATACTCAAGCTTATGCAGCGCCTGCCGTATGCGCTGTATTTTCCCATCATTCGTCGTGTCGCGAGGCTCTAATGAATACCGTCATCTGGGTTGTCATCGTCATCGCGCTGCTGGTTGCCGCCTTGGGCATCGTCAATTGGGTTCGCGCCCAGATCGCGGCGAGTCGAGAAGATCTCAAGCATGTCGATCGCAGCAAGCTGCGTAATCTCGACGACGACGCCTGGGCCGAAGAGGAACGCGAAAAGGACGACTGGAAAAGCTAACCCCCGCGTTCGTCCGCCGCCGCGCCCACCGGCGTAGAATAGCGGCTGGCGTGCGCCCGCGACGGGCGCCTGTGTGCTTTAGTTTCAACCCAGGCGATCGTATGACCGACGAGATCATTCGCTGGCTCACACCCTGGGAGCCTCAGCCGGTCTTGATCGCGGTCTTTGCCCTCGCCGCGGCGTGTTATGTGCGCGGGCTTGCCCGGCGGCGACGCATACGCGATATCGCGCCCGCGATCGCTTTCGGTATCGGCCTGATCAGCATGTATGTCGTCATGCAAACGCATGTCGACTACTACGCGCAGTACATGTTCTTCATCCACCGCGCCCAGCATCTGATCCTGCACCATCTCGGCCCGTTTCTGATCGCGCTGTCCATGCCTACGGCCGTGCTCGCCGCTGGCGCGCCCGCCTGGCTTAATCGCGGCGTGCGCGGGATGGGCGAACTACCGCCCGTGATGGCCTGCTACCGGTTCGTGCAGCACCCGTTCATCAGCGCGTTGCTGTTCGTGGGCCTGATCTATTTCTGGCTTACGCCTTCGATTCATTTCACCGCCATGCTCTCGGCACGCGACTACTGGCTGATGAATCTGTCCATGGCGGTCGATGGCCTGCTGTTCTGGTGGTTCATGCTCGACCCGCGCGCGCCGGGAACCACGCGTACCACCTATTCCACCGGCCTGCGCATCATCGTGCTGTGGGCGGTCATGCCGCCGCAGATTGCGCTCGGCGCCTATATCGCGCTCGCGCCGGATACCGTTTATGACGTGTATGCGGTCTGCGGGCGCGCGTTTCCGATCTCGCCGATCGTCGACCAGCAGCTGGGCGGGCTGATCACCTGGATACCGGCAGCCATGATGAGTGTTGTGGCAACGCTCATCCTGTTGCGCTTCGGCTTCATTCACGAACGGCGTGCGACAACCGCGCAAGGCAGCGGCGCGCCGGTCAAGGAACCCGTGACATGACTGTGTACAAGTTGTTTTCCCGTGTCTTGCTGAGCACCCTGCTGGGCATCGTTGTAACAGCCTGCTCGGGCGGCGCCGACTACACCGCGCATGACATCACCGGCGTGATGCCCGATCTCGCGTTCAATCTGTCCAACGAACAGGGCGAGGCCGTTACGGCCGACGATTACGACGGAAGGCTGAAGCTGCTGTTCTTCGGCTACACCAACTGTCCGGATATCTGCCCGGCCACGATGGCGCGTATTCGTGCCGCGCTGGGCGGCCTGGACGAACAGGACCGCGACGATATCGACGTACTGTTTTTGAGCGTCGATCCCAAGCGCGACACACCCGAGCGCCTGCAACGTTTCACCTCCAGCTTTGGCCCCAATATGGTGGGCCTGACCGGCACCCAGGAACAGCTCAAGGCACTCACCAAGCGTTACCGGGTCACCTACGGCTACGGCGAGCCCAACGACAACGGCTTCTATCTGGTATCCCACAGCAGTGCGATCTTCGTGTTCGGCCCTGACGATCGTTCCCGCTTGCTGATCAACCAGCAGGAAAGCGTGGATGAAATCACCGCAGACCTGAAAACCCTGCTCGGGCAGCTCGACTGAACGGATCTGCGCAAATAGTCGAGCGCGCGCTGAGCTGCAAGAATCGGCTTAAGTCCGCGGATTCATTTTTTGACAAACCCGGCCCTTGAGGGTCTTTACCCTCTCTGCACGAAGGCGTTCTTCGGTCATTCGTCCGCAGATCGACACAGATCAACGCAGATCAAGACCGTGTGTTTGATCTTGGCCGTTCGCCGGTTCCGATTACGAACAAAGTTGAGAATCGAGCACAAGCGCTCAGCATCCGCTGTTCAACCTAACTGACTTGCGCTTTATTGCGTCTCTTCGCGTTAATTTGCGGAGTATTCGCCTTTCACATCTGCGTGAATCTGCGTCGATCTGCGGATACGTCTTCCAGAAACGAAGCGCTTGGCAAAGGGGAGGCACCGCGGGTCGAGGTTACCCCAAACTACCTGTTTTACGCCTTATTTGCGTATATTCGCGTTTATTTGCGGACAATATCCTTTCTAGAACGCACCCGGCTGATCTGCGCGGCTCTGCGTCGGCCAGCGGGTGCTTCTTTATGAGAAACGCAGCGCTTGATGGCGGTTAGCGCCTCTGCGCGAAGGCATTGTCCGATTATTCGTCCGCAGATCGACACAGATCAACGCAGATCAAGACCGGGTGTTTGATCTTGGCCGTTCGCCGATTCCGATTACGAGCAAAGTTGAGAATCGAACACAAGCGCTCAGCATCCGCTGTTCGACCTGACTGACTTGCGCTTTATTCGCGTATCTTCGCGCTCATTTGCGCAGCGTAGTCGCCTTTCACATCTGCGTGAATCTGCGTCGATCTGCGGATACCTCTTCTAGAAACGAAGCGCTTGGCAAAGAGGAGGCACCGCGGGCCGAGGTTACCCCAAACCACCTGTCTTATTTGCGCATATTCGCGTTCATTTGCGGACAATATCCTTTCTAGAACGCACCCGCAGGCGTTTGGTAGAAGTCCGATCAGGTTGTTAGCGTGCGGCCCGTTCGCTACGCCCGATACGCTCCTGCAATTCGGCATGACGACGCCGGTCCAGCGGAAAGTCCCACATCATGGCGACCACGCCGAGCTTGATCGCCACCGGCAGCAGCCCGTACAACACGGCCAGCGTCCATAGCGCGACGGCGTCGTTGTCCTGGCCGGCATCGAAACCGGCCAGCCAGAGCACCGGATAGGCAATCCCGAGCGCGATCGCAAAGGCCAGCTTGGTGGCCATGCCCCAGAGGCCGAAATACAACCCGGCGCGTCCATCACCGCCGGCGGCCGTGTCTTCGTCGATCACATCGGCCTGAATCGAGGCCGCAATCGCCTGATCCACCCCCAGACAGGTGCCGCCAAGCACGCAGATGAGGCCGTAGCCGATATAGTCGCCTTCGCCGAGGGTGAGCGTGAAGATGAACACGAAGCTCACCCACAGCATGGAGGCACACCACAGGCGATGCTTGCTCCAGTTGCGCCCGATTTTCAGCCACAGCGGCAGGCCGAGCACGGCCGACAGAAAATAGATCGCCAGGAAAATGCCGCCGGTGATTTCGCTGCCGCCCAGAATCGCGGTCACGAAGAACAGAAACAGCGCCGCGGGCAGGCCATTAGCTGCGCCATTGAGCAAATAGGCGATCAACAGCCGCGTAAACGGGCGATTGGATTTGAGCAGATCCAGACTTTCGCGCCAGCGGATTTTCGAGGCATTGACGCCATCCGGTTCGCGCACGCGCCAGAGAAACAAACCGGTGGCGATCGGTAGCGCGACGAGCAAGAACATCGCAATCGCGGCCAGACCCGCCGCCGCACCGCCCACAAAGCGCTGCGCAAGGGCCGGCAGCATGATGGCGACCAGGGTGCCGAGCACGAAAAAGCCCTCGCGCCAGGCGGTGATACGCGAACGCTCGTCGTAGTCGGCCGACATTTCCGCGCCGAGCGTCGTATACGGCAGATAGATCAGCGTCCAGCCCAGATAGGCCAGCATGCTCCAGATCAACAGATAGGCCGCGCCGGCATTATCCGGCGGCACGAACAGAAACCAGGCCGCGAGCATGAGTAGCGGCGTACCGGCCGCGATCCAGGGTCGGCGGCGGCCGAAACGGGTCTGCAGTCGGTCCGAGGCGCTGCCGATCACCGGATCGGTGACCACATCGAACAGACGCGCGGCAAAGATGAGCACGCCGACCAGGCCGGTATTCAAACCCGGCATCTGCGCATAGAACGGCGGCAGATAGACCGTCAGCGGCAACCCGAGCGCTGCCAGCGGCAGCCCGAGCAGGCCATAGGCCGCCAGACGATCCATTGCGGTACGGGCATTCATGCCTGCCTCAATCGCGTTGCAAGGCGATCTGCATCAGATCGATATTGCCGGAGGTGAAACCGGCCGCGCAGTAGGCCAGATAATAGCGCCACATGCGGTAGAAGGCGCTGCCGCGTTCGGTGATGATGGTATCCGCGGCGGTACGCACCGAGGCGTCCCAGCGCATGAGCGTGCGCGCATAGTCGCCGCCGTAGAAATCGGTTTCGCGTACGCGCAGACCCTGGCGCTCGGCCTGGTCGCAGAAAACGCTGGGCGAGGCCAGCATGCCGCCTGGAAACACGTACTCCTGGATGAAATCTACGTTGGCGCGGTAATAATCGAAACGCGTGTCGTCGATGGTAATCGCCTGAATCGCGGCCTTCCCGCCCGGCTTGAGCGCGGCCTGGATGGCGGCGAAATAGGTCGGCCAGTAGGCCTCGCCCACGGCTTCGTACATTTCGATAGAAACCACGTGATCGTAACGCGTGTTCACGTCGCGATAGTCGCGCAGCTCGAAGTGCAGGCGTTCGGACAGACCGGCGGCCTGGGCGCGCTCGCGGGCGAAACGCAGCTGTTCGTTGGACAACGTCAGGCCGGTCACATGGCAATCGGCATGGGCGGCCGCATAGCGGGCAAAGCCGCCCCAGCCACAGCCGATCTCCAGAATATGATCGCCGGGCTTCACATTCAGGCGCTCGAGCAGGCGCGCGTACTTGCGTTGCTGGGCATCGGCCAGCGGCTCGTTTGCGTCGGCAAAAATCGCGCTCGAGTAGGTCCAGGTCTCGTCCAGCCACTGGGCATAGAAGTCGTTGCCCAAATCGTAATGGTAGGCAATGTTACGGCGCGAGCCACGACGGGAATTGCGCCGCAGACGATGCCGGATGGCGCTCATCAGGGTGTAGATATGCTGCAGCCGGGAAAAATCGGGCTCGAGGGCGTCTTCGTTGAGATGCAGCAGATAGATGAGCTTGGCCAGATCGTCGGCGTCCCACTCGCCGGCCATATAGCCTTCGGCAAAGCCAATGGAACCGGCCTTGAACAGGCGCGTGACCATCGCTGGCGAATGCATGATCAGCCGGGCCGACGGGCCCTCGCGCTCGCCGGCGAAAATCGCGGTGGATCCATTGGGCAGACGTACTTCCAGCCGCCCGGTATGCAGCCGGTCCAGGCGCTTGACGACCTGGCGCTCGCGCCAGTTGCTCGGGTCGCCGCTTTGAATGGTCGCGCCCTGGTGTCGCATGGTCATCGTGTCAGGAGACATTCTCGTGGTTCTGCTCGGGTTTTCGGTGAAACACGGCACCACGCAGCCAGAGCTTGAACGCCTGCCAGTGGATCGCCGCGACGACCTTGATCGTCATCAACGGTACGCGGCAAACCGCTTTGAGGATGTTGGCCGTGGTCAACGCCCGGCGTTCGCCGGTGAGGGTGGTGGCGATGCGCATGTGCTCGCCGTCGGCTTCGAACAGGCGAATACCCATGCCCAGCTGCTCGCCGGGCTCGGCGAAATGAAACCGATAACCCCCACTGCGATCGAAAAACGGCGATACATGAAAGGCTTTGGCCTTGTGCAGGGCCGCGCGCCAGCTCATGGGCGCGCCCTGCTCGTGCAGCACATAGAAATGATGCTCGCCAAAGGTGTTGTGGACCTCGACCACGATGGCGCGCAGCGAGTCGTCGGCATGTTCGCAATAGAACACGCTGATGGGATTAAAACCGTAGCCGAACACGCGCGGCATGGTCAGCAATTGCACACGCCCGCCAGCCAGGTCGATACCCTGATCGCCGAGCAATGTATCGAGCCAGAGGCGTAGGTTCGCGCCCGCCTCGTGCGGGCCGTGGTCGGCATCGTTAAACGACAATACGTTGAAACGATTGCGCGAAATCAGCGGCGACGCGGCACAGGCCTGATCGATGGCATCGATATCCAGCAGCAGATAGAAACTGCGATAGCCAAAGCGATAGCGCGGCGGGCCCGGGCGCCGGTGCATCACACGGCAGCGATACAGAACGCCCGCGCTAGCCATCGCGCCCGCTCCAGGGCACATCGACACCCAAACCTCGCGCCACACGTACCGCCGAGGCCAGCCCGTCCTCATGAAAGCCGTAGCCACACCACGCGCCACAGAACCAGGCCCGGTTGTCGCCCTGAATCTCGTCGAGACGGGCCTGCGCGGCGATGGCTTCGCCATCGAAAACCGGATGCGTGTATTCGATCTCGCGAATGACATGGCGCGGTTCGGGTTCGATGCGCGGATTCAGGCTGACCACGTACTCGCGCTCGCCGGCAATCGACTGCAGCCGGTTCATCCAGTAACTCACTGTCACACGCTGATTTTCGACGCCGTCGCGATCGGCGAGATAGTTCCAGGCCGCCCACACGCGGCGTCGACGCGGCAACAGCGCGGTATCGCTGTGCAGAACCGCACGGTTGGGCTGAAAGCGAAACGCCGACAGCAGCGACGCTTCGCGCGCGCTGGCATCGGCGAGCATCGCGCGGGTCTGATCGGCATGGCAGGCAAAGACCACCTGGTCGAAGGTTTCGGTTTTGCCGCTGGCCAGCGTCACATGGGCACCGTTTTCGTCGCGGCGTACCCGCTCGACCGGCGTGGCCAGACGCAGCTTTGCGCCCAGACGTTGGGCAATCGCCTGTACATAGCGCTGACTGCCGCCAACGATCGTCTTCCATTGGGGTCGGTTCGACAGCTCCAGCAGGCCATGGTTGTCGAAAAAGCGCAGGAACGCGCCGACCGGAAACGCACGCATATCCGCCGTCGGCGTGGACCAGATCGCCGCCGCCATGGGCAACAGATAGCGCGCGGCAAACGCATCGCTATAGCCATGACGGTCGAGAAATTCGCCCAGCGATACGGCCGGCAAGGCATCGGTTTCGATCAGCTGTCGGGCCTGTCGGTTGAAGCGCAGAATATCGGCGATCATGCGCCAGTGGCGGGCATCGAACAGCCGGCTTTTCTGCGCGAACAGGGTGCGCCAGTTATCCCCCGCCCATTCGATCGCGCCATCGGCAATAGAAACCGCGAACGACATATCGCTGGGCCGCGTCTCGACCGCCAGCTCGTCCAATAACGACTCGAAAAACGGGTAGTTACGATCGTTGAGTACGATAAAGCCGGTATCCACCGGCTGCTCGCCCGCCATGACCGTATTGGCATGCCCACCGGCCCGGTTCGCGGCTTCGAATACGGTGAGTTCCGCGCTGCCATCGAGCAACCAGGCGGTACCCAGCCCGGCAATCCCGCTGCCCACGATCGCGATTCGCTGCATGTCGTCCTTTTTATCAAGCACTGGGGCAAGTCGAACCCTTTGATACGGCCCACGATCGGCTACGGATGCGATCGGTTTTTACCCGTTTTGGTGTTTCGGCTATGCTTTGCGACCGACTTTGGAAACGGCGTGGATACAAATACGCTCACTCTCGCACGATCGCCCGATAGTGTATCGAAATCGGGCACCGGGGCCGCAGCCAGTCAGGCCGCGGTGCGATTCGCACGAATGTCCACGTTTGTCTTCAACCCTTCATTTACAAGGAGCGCACCATGAAAGAACCCGTACGCGTAGCCATTACCGGCGGCGCCGGCCAGATCAGCTATTCGCTGATCTTTCGTATCGCCGCCGGCGACATGCTCGGCCCGGATCAGCCCGTGATTCTGCAGTTGCTCGAAATCCCCCCGGCCATGGATGCGCTCAACGGCGTGATGATGGAAGTCAACGACTGTGCCTTCCCGCTGGTCAAGGACATCATCGGCACCGACAAGCCCGAAGAAGCTTTCAAGGATGCCGATATCTGCCTGCTGGTCGGCGCCAAGCCACGCGGCAAGGGCATGGAGCGCTCCGACCTGCTCAAGGCCAACGCCGATATCTTCTCGGTGCAGGGCAAGGCCATCAACGATCACGCCTCGCGTGACGTCAAGGTGCTGGTGGTCGGCAACCCGGCCAATACCAACGCGCTGATCGCGGCCAGCAATGCGCCGGATCTCGACAAGGGCCAGTTCACGGCCATGATGCGTCTGGACCACAACCGCGCCCTGTCGCAGCTGGCCCAGAAGACCGGCACCC
Organism: Salinisphaera sp. T5B8; assembly: GCF_040361255.1. Lineage (NCBI taxonomy): Bacteria > Pseudomonadati > Pseudomonadota > Gammaproteobacteria > Salinisphaerales > Salinisphaeraceae > Salinisphaera > Salinisphaera sp. T5B8. The sequence goes on from NZ_APNG01000014.1 coordinate 36,776, forward strand.
AGGTCACCGATATCGACAAGATGATCGTGTGGGGCAACCACAGCGCGACCCAGTACCCGGATATCAGCCATGCCACCGTCAACGGCAAGGCCGCGCTCGATCTGGTCGATCGCGACTGGTACGAAAACGACTTCATCCCCACCGTACAGAAGCGCGGCGCGGCGATCATCGAAGCCCGTGGCGCCTCCAGCGCGGCCTCGGCCGCCTCGGCGGCTATCGACCATATCCACGACTGGGTGAATGGCTCGAAAGGCATCGTGTCGATGGGTATCCCCGCCGACGGCAGCTACGGCGTGGAAGAAGGCATCATGTATTCCTATCCCGTGACCTGCAAAAACGGCCAGTACGAAATCGTTCAGGATCTCGAGATCGACGAATTCAGCCGCGAGCGCATGAAGCAGACCGAAGACGAACTGCGCAGCGAGCGCGAAGCGGTTTCCGAGCTGCTGTAAGTCGCAACCATGGCTGGCGTGTGAATACGCGCCACGCGATCTGAAAAGCCGCGTCCAGCACGGACGCGGCTTTTTTCATGCCTGGGCCTGGCGCCGCATCTGGTCGAGATAGCCGCGCCGGTAGTGATACTTCATACCGATCTCGTAGCGCTTGAGCGGCGCCGCATTCGCACTCAGCCGATAGCGTAGCCATTGCTTGGCCAGCCGTGTCCACAGCGCGAGCGACGCGCCGGCCAGCTGTACTCCGCCGGTCCGCGGGTACAGATACGCATTCTTGCGGCCACGCCGGTAGGCCCCTTGGAAGAGCACCGGCAGAGTCAGTTGATCGGTATGCACATAGTGGGTAATCACGGCGTCAGGGACATAGACACAACGGTGGCCCTGGGCCATCAGCGCCTTGTTCAGATCGGTATCCCCGCCCTTGATGTAGTCAGGCGTGCCATCGGGCCCGACGTTTTCGTCGAAACGCCGCCCCCCTAGCGCGCTGCGGCGTATCGTCATGTTCGCGCCGAGCGCAGGTACGTCGGTCGGACCCTCCTGCTCGCGCGGTCGATAATGACCACAGTGACGTTCGATAATCGCCTGCCCGCCCTTGCCTTCCAGCCAAGCCGGCACATCGCCTATAAGACGCGCCACCACCGGACCGCAAAACAGCTCCGCATCGGACCACTCCCGAGCAGCACGCCACAAGCTGGCTAGCCAGCGCGCATCGATGCCCACATCGTCGTCGGTAAATGTCAGCAAGGCCCCGCGAACGTGATCGAGTGCATGATTCTGTGCCCGACACTTGCCCGGTTTGTCGTAGCGCAACACCACGAGTGGCAACTCGGCGGCGGCATCTTCCAGCACCTGCGCAGTTGCGTCGGTACTGGCATTGTCGACCACGATCAATTCCCAGTCGAACGCGATATCGCGCTGATCGGCGAGCGCCGACAGGGTTACGGCGAGTTTATCGGCCCGGTTACGCGTGGTGATTACAACACTGATGGCGACATCTTTCACGGCCATGTCGTGGCCCTCAACGATGCGCGCGACGTTCGCGCCGGGCACGACGCCGGCGGCGCAACTCGGCTCTGATCCGCTGGATGAAAGATTCCCCCACGTCGGGGACGTGGTGGCCACGGCCTACGTCTCGTGCCGCCCCCTCTTCCAGGGTCACACCATAAAAACCCAGTTCATGATACGCATAATTGATTTCGAGCTCGTGTCCGACATCGTTGAATGGTTTGATCCGCTCGTAATCGGCCAGACGGCGCAAGCTTGGGTTAAACGTGAAGCCGTACCATGTGTGGTTGCGCGAAGTCTTGGGCAATACGCGCCGATACATCACGTTATCGTCGGTATAACGTATCCGCTCTTCGAACTTATGCCGGTTACCTTCCCAGAGGTTGCGTAGCCAGACGGTGATCGCACCTGGATCGTGTTTGAGTACCGATAACGAATCCTCCATGAAACCGGACCGGAAGAATTCGTAATCGTCTTCACAGTGAAAGATATAAGGCGTGTCGACCTGGGCATAAGCGCGGTCCACGCTGCGTATCTGGCCCAGCCGCGGCTCGTTGAACAACACCGTATCGAACAGATCGCCGAAGCGGCGCTCGATGAAATCGAGCATGTCGCGATCACCGGAGTCCTCGATCAGGATATAGCGGGCGATGGGATACGTGTTGTGTGCCACGAAACTGTCGATCGTTCGCGCCAACAACTCGGGCCGGCCGCAGCTGGTGATGACAAATGTAATGCCGTCTCGGGTCAAGGTCATAGATTCGTTCTCGAATGTCATTCGTGGCAGCACAGGGCTGGACGTAAGCCCGGACATACCTGCCATACACTCTGGGCCTTATACGGCCTGCGTATAATCACAGAAAACTCCTTGCCTGTTCCAGCATGAACCGCGATACACCGATCGACCGACAAGCCCTGGCTGAAACACTGCACTACGGGGTACCCATCAATCGACCCGTGCCGATCCAGGGCCTGCCCTTCGAGGTCGATACCCTGAAGGCGGCCAGACAGCGCCGGCGTCAGCCCGAACCCTCCCAGGACAAGCTGCTCGCACAGGGCGCCGACCTCTGGAACCATATCTGCCGAAAAGTCGCGAATCACGCCACACGCCCGTTGTTACTACCCCTGAGCGCCGGTCTGGACTCGCGCGCCGTGCTCGGCGGTTTGCGTGCCTGCGGCGCGCCTGTCAAGACCGTCACCTACGGTGTGCCGGGCGCCTTCGATTACGAAATTGCACCCCGTATCGCAGCTCATGCAGGTGTTGCCAACGACCGAATCGACCTGACACAAACACAGATCTCGCGAGCCGCACTGCTTGATGTTGCCAAGGGTGAGCCATCGCCATCGTTGGTTATCGACATGTTTTTCAATGCGCAGATCGCATGGCGTTACGGACAGGAGTTCACCTACATCAACGGCTTCTGTGGCGACGCCTTATCGGGCAAGCACCTCGACAAGGGTGCCAGCAGCAACTGGCAGCAAGCCCGGGAATCGTTCGTGGCGTGGCATCAGGCAAGCCGTACCATCAAGCTCACCGATGAAGATATGGTGCCGATCGATGCGCTGCCGAGCGCGCCATTCGTCGATATGGACCTGATGGGCCCGCTCGAGCAGCTGGATCACGCGATTCGCCAACAACGCCTGGTTCGCCCGGTCGTCTGCCCCGCCGGCTACGAAGTGCTCAGCCCCTTTCTGGACCCCGAATGGTGTGCCTTCATACTCGGCCTACCGGACGCCCTACGCCGCGATCAGCGTTTTTTCATCGCCCTGTTCCAGTACAGCTATCCCGAGCTTTTCGCACTACCGACCACCGCAAGCGGCGGTCTGCCGTTGGGCGCGAGCGACGCTGAAATCCGTCGCTATCGAAAGAAGCTGCGGCGGCAACGTCGACTCCGGTCACGCCTGAGTCATATCCTTCCGAACATTCATGTGCCGCCAGCGGATCGCCGCTGGCAATATCTAGATTTCCGAAACGAACTTCGCCGAGACAGTACTGTGGCCGCTTTATTCGATGAAAGCATGGCTCGGCTCGACGATAGCGGGGCCATACCCTGGATCGACGCGCAGGGAATATTACGTCGGCATCGTGAGGAAAAGACCGACCATTTCAAGGCACTGAACGTGCTGTTCAACCTCGAACTACTGCTCGAGGCTCGGCCCGACCTGTTCGAACCCTCGTCGCCTCAGTAGCCGCGAATACGCGACCTGATCGCACGCCGAAACAGCTTCCACGAACCGCCCAGGGTCTGATCCATCTGGATCTGGGCCCTAAGGCGCTGGGTGATGGACGAAAACGCGATCGGGTGCACGATCGAGAACGGTTTCAATACGTGCGGCGGTGCTTCCAGACTCAGTTCGTCCAGGCGTGATCTTGCGACCAAAAGTATCGCGTTCTGGCGATACCATTCCGCGATCTCCTCGTCATGCCATATATGGGGCCGTATCACGTCCAGCCCCACATAATCGTGCGCTGCGAAAAGCTCCAGCCAGTACTCGATCCATTGCTCGTTGATATGGTGGCGCCCGCCCTGGCCCGGGATGGCAGCCGAGAAAAGAATGCAATCGGATAGCCCGGTGAGCGATTCGACAAACGTATTCGCGGCGGAATCCGGCAGGTGTTCGGCGACCTCCAGCGATAGCGCGAGGTCATATCGTTTCGCCGGCGGCGTGATCGGCTTGGTCAGGTCGTGATGCGAAAAACAGTCTGTCGGGATCTCCAGATGCTGGGTATCGACCCATTCGCCTTCGAAGCCATGGATATCCGAAATGCCGCGCCGCTTGATTTCAGACAGCCAGGTGCCCACGCCGCAGCCCACGTCGACGGCGGACTTCACGGGCGGCAGCACCCCGAGCGCCAGCTCGAGAATGCGACTGGCCGCGGTCACGGTACGCGCGTGGCGGTCCTGATAGAAGGTATCGGAATAGACTGCTTCGGATGGCATGGAATCGGTATCTCAATCCTGATCGTTGTGAGTAACACCGGCCTGGCGGGCACGCAGTTCATGAACCTGGCCCAACCGGAATTGGTAGATAATGCCCCGCTCGACGCACGCTCGCTCTGGTGCGTACGGCAAACACCGATATAGCTGAAAAAATAGCCAGGAACGGAGTGTGCCCAACCACAGTTTGAGCGGCACACCGCCCCAGTACAGCTTGGGCGCTTTCTTGGAACTGGGCAGATAAACCTGGCCACGGCCTTTCTTGTAGGCCCGCGAAAGTAACCAGTCGATATTCGTTTGCTCGGCGCGCACCACATGGGCCACCCGCGCCTGGGGCACGTAGATGTAGCGATAACCACGCGCCGCCAACCGACGCAGAAAGTCGCCCTCGCCGCCCATGGCATAGCTACCGGTTTGCGGGCCGAGCTGTTCATTGAAACGCATGCCCTCAAACGCCGCGCGGCGCACCGCGAAGCTCGGGCCATAGGGATGTCGACCTACGGGCCCTTCCCGGTCGGCCGGTTGATAGCGTGCAAAGGCGGTGGTGGCAAATTCGAAATCGGGCGTGGTCATCCAGACCGGCGTATCGGCGGGGAAGCTGGGCTCGATACGCGCACCGAAGATGACATCGTCCGGCCAGCGCCGTGCCGCCTCGATATACGCGCGCACGCAGTCGGGCTCAGGCAATACATCGTCGTCGGTAAAGATCACCAGATCGCCCGAGAGTCGATCCATGGCCACGTTGCGTGCCCGATTCTGGCCGACACCGTCGGCATGCAGATAAGTGATCGGCAAATCCTGACGCGCCCGTTCGATGACCTCGGCGGTCGCATCGGTACTGCCGTTGTCCACGATCAGCAGTTCCCAGTCCAGTCCTTGCGTATCAAGCGCTCGGTAGCAGTCGAGCGTACGCTCGAGCTGGGCGGCGCGATTACGCGTTGCGAACAAAATGGATACATCCATGGCTAGCTTTCGGGCTCGTTCTATCGTCAGCAAGGCATCCAACCGACCATTCGATCAGCCGGGTTCCAGCGTGCGCACGTGATGGCGGGCAGCGTATCGGATGCGCCCATTATCGGCGCGTAAGGGCCGCGCTGCCAGGCCGCGCGCTCATGGGGCGCGGCCACCGGCGATCAGGCAATTATCCACGCACCCGGGCTACGGCCTCACACCAGCCGTCGTAGAGTGCATCGACTTCGTCTGCGCTCTTGTCGACATCGAAACGCCGTTCGGCGCGCCACAGGCGCGCGATCGCGTCGAGCGAATCGTACAGGCCGACCTGCAAGCCCGCCATATAGGCCGCGCCCAGTGCGGTGGTTTCGATCACGTCGGGGCGTTCGACCGGCGTTTGCAGGATATCGGCCAGACAGCTGCAGACCAGATCGTTGGCGACCATGCCGCCGTCCACGCGAAGCTCGCGTGGCGGCTCGGCATCGTCACCGATCGCATGAACAAGATCGCGGGTCTGATAACAGGTGGATTCAAGTGCTGCGCGTACGATCTGCTCGATGCCGGTATCGCGCGTCAGGCCGAGAATCGCGCCGCGCGCTTCCGGGTCCCAATAGGGCGCGCCCAGACCGGTGAAGGCCGGCACCAGATAGACACCGCCGGTATGATCGACCGAGGACGCCAGCGCCTGGGTTTGCTCGGCCTCTTCGAACATGTGCAGCGCATCGCGCAACCATTGGATGGCGGCACCAGCGACGAAGATCGAGCCTTCCAGGGCATAGGTAGTGCGCCCGTCGAGGCGATAGGCGACGGTCGTCAACAGCCGATGGCGCGAGGCGACGGCCTGTTCGCCGACATTGAGCATGAGAAAGCAGCCGGTGCCATAAGTCGATTTCGCCATGCCCGGCTTGAAACAGGCCTGGCCCACGAGCGCGGCCTGCTGGTCGCCGACCATGGCCGCGATGGGGATGGGTGCGCCGAGCAGATCCGGGTCGATGGTACCGAAATCGGCGGCGGTATCGCGCACCTCGGGCAATAACGCACGCGGGATATCAAAAAACGTCAGCAGTTCGTCGTCCCAGCTCTGCTCGCGGATATTGAACAACAAGGTGCGCGAGGCGTTGGTCGCATCGGTCGCATGGACCGCGCCGCCGGTCAGGTGCCATAGCAGCCAACTGTCGATGGTGCCGAAGGCCAGCTCGCCGGCCTCGGCGCGCTCGCGTGCGCCCTCGACGTTATCGAGTAGCCAGGCAATCTTGGTGGCCGAGAAATACGGGTCGAACAACAGGCCGGTCTTGTCCTGCAGCCACTGTTCGGTCTTGGCGTCGGCCAGCTCGCGACAGCGCTCTGCCGTACGCCGGTCCTGCCAGACGATCGCGCGGGCAATCGGCTCGCCGGTGGCGCGATCCCAGATGACCGTGGTTTCGCGCTGATTGGTAATACCGCAGGCAGCGATATCGCCGGCTTCAAGCCCGGCATCGTCGATGGCCTCGCGGCATACGGCGATCACGTCGGCGCGAATCGTATTCGCATCGTGCTCGACCCAGGCTTCCTGTGGAAAATACTGCTGGAACTCGCGCTGGGCGCGTCCGCGGATATGCCCGTCTTTGTCAAAAATGATGGCACGGCTACTGGTTGTGCCCTGATCGATAGCCAGCAGATGACAGGCGCGACTCATGGGCAAAGGCCCCGGACAACATCATTCATGGGCGAATCTCCTCTAACGGCATAGGCAATACATCGTATCCACATGGTGCTGACAGCAGCGCACGAAATTCGCCCATGCCGGCAAACGCCGGTGCTAACACATCACTGGATCGCGGACTTGTTTCTATGGAAGGATGCAGCTTTACGCGCTGCATGCCATACAGGTCAACCGTTGACGTACGAATCCGAGCAGGTCAGCACCGATAGCCCCACCCGGCTGGTGGCCTATCGTTGGCCTGCACAGCAACCTACACGAGCCTGTCTGGTCATCGTGCATGGCATGGCCGAACATGCCCGCCGCTATGCGCGCCTGGCGGAAGACCTGGCTGCCGCCGGCATCGAAGTCCATGCGTTCGATCTGCGTGGCCACGGGGCGACCACCGCCGCCGTGGATCACGGCGATCTGGGCGAACGTTGCGACTGGCAAACGCTGATCGAGGATGTCGAGCGTATTCGCCAGCGCGCCGCGGCGCGGGCACCGCGCGTACCGATCTTTCTATTCGGCCATAGCCTGGGTTCGTTCATCGCGCTGGCCGTACTTGCCCAATATGGCGAGGCCTATGCCGGCGCGATTCTCAGCGGCAGCGACCGACCCAGCCCGCTGGCTTGTCGCGCAGCGGCTGTGCTGGCACGCATCGAGTGCGCGCGCATCGGCGCCCATGCGCAAAGCGAGGCGCTACAGCGTCTGATCATCGGCGCCTACGATCGCCGTCTGGCACGCTATTACGGCGCGCTACGCAGCAATGCCTGGCTATCCACCGACAATTCGGCGATCGATGCCTACGAGGCCGACCCGGACTGCGGGTTTGCGCTGTGTGCTGGCGCCTGGCATACGGTCCTGGGCGGCATCGCGCGCAGTGCCAGTGCCTTCAGCCTGCGGCGTGTGCCCTTGGCATTGGGGTTGCTGGTCATCGCCGGGCGCGACGATCCGATGGGCAATTTCGGGCGGGGCCCGCAGCGCATGGCACGGGACTGGGCGGCCGACGGCCAACGCGATCTCGAACTGCGGCTCTACGATTCGCGCCGCCACGAGTTGCTCCACGACCACCACGCCGATACCGTAATCGCCGATATTCGCCGCTGGCTCGATGCGCGTATACCGCATGCCCCAGCGCATACCCGCACCCCATTCGAGGAGTCCGTCGATGCGTCGTAGTGTCGTGGCACTGATCGTGCTATCTCTGTGGAGTACCGCTGTGCTGGCCGCGCCGGCAGCGAAACTGTGGCCGCGCTGGCAGGCACACGACGAAAATTCGACCGAGACGATCGACCACAGTGCGTTCGACGATTTCCTGCGTACTTACGTCGTCGCGCACGAACACGCGCCCAATGGCGTGCGCTATGGCCAGGTCAGCGATGCCGACCATCAACGGCTCGAACGCTACCTCCAGGCCATGCAGCAAATCGATATCGATGGCTACAACCGCAATGTTCAGCGCGCCTACTGGATCAACCTCTACAACGCGCTCACGCTGGATCTGGTGCTCGATGCCTATCCGGTCGACTCCATCCGCGATATCGGCGGCAGCGTGTTGTCCTCCGGGCCCTGGAAGAAAAAACGGCTACGTATCGACGGCGAAAAAGTCAGCCTGAACGATATCGAACACCGTATCCTGCGCCCGATCTGGCACGACGGTCTGACCCACTACGGCGTCAACTGTGCCTCCTTGAGCTGTCCGGACCTGGCTACGCGCGCCTATACCGGCGACAACGTCTATGCGCAGCTGAACGAGAACGCACGCGACTATGTCAACAGCCCCGCGGGCGTGCACTTTACGGACGACGACGAGCTGATCGTGTCGAAAATCTACGACTGGTACGGGTCGGATTTCGGCGACAGCGACCGGGCGATCATCAGCTATCTGCGCCGCTTTGCCGGCCCGCAGCGCTCGCTACGCCTGGATATGCGCCACACGATCGACGGCTATGCCTACGACTGGGCGCTTAACGACGAAGCCGTGATCGAAGCCGACGAATAAACCCCTACGCCCCCGCCGCCGGACCAACGCAAGCGCGCCGCCGCGGAATCGACTTATTACCCGGTACGCCGGGCAATCGGCGAGGTCCACATGAGTTTGCCGCTGGGCGTGGCAGCCTGCGCGGTTGGTGCGGCATCTTCCATCGACACCATGAGCTGGGCGGGCTCGTCCATGTGCTTGGCCGCGTCATCCGAAACCACCATTTCATGGTCGCCGTGCGTATTCGGCCACTTGCCGAGCAGCATCGGCTCGCCGTTTTTCGGCTTGAGCCAGGCGCGCAGCACCTTGCCTTCGGGGACTTCGTAATCGCCCATGGCAAGCACGCTCATCTTGTGACTGTTGGCATGCACGGTGACAACCCAGCTCATACCGGTCGACTCGTCGTAGACCATGCTGGCATATGCGGGCGCCGCGGCGGCACCGGGTTCGCCGCCACGTTCGGTGGAACCGGTAAACAGCAACCCGGCCATCACCAGCGCCGCGGTCGATGCCACCAGGGCAAGACCCCGCCACAGGCCCACGCTGCGGTCGTTTGCCGCGGACTGTCGCTCGACGGCGGGCACCGTCGAAGGTGTCGCCGCGGGCGTTGCGGTTTTCAGGCCGAGTTCCTGCGTCACCCGATCCCAGACCGCCGCCGGTGGCTCGGCTGGGCGTAAGGCAAGTGCCAGCGCGCCCAGACGTGTCTCCCAGTAAGCCAGCTCGCGGCGCGCGTCGGCATCGTGCATGAGCCGTGTTTCGAAACGGCTGCGCTCGCGTGCATCGAGCGTGCCGAGCACGTACTGCGCCGCCTCCAGCATACGTTGCTCGTGTTCGGATCCGGCCATTACGCGCGCTCCGCGAGACATTCGCGCAGCCGCAACAGGCCGCGACGAATCCAGCTCTTGACCGTGCCCAGCGGCGCATCGAGGCGCTCGGAAAGCTCCTGGTGCGTCAGGCCTTCATAGTAGGCCAGCAGTACGCTATCGCGTTGCTGGGGTTGCAGGGTTTTCAAACAGACGCTGATCGCATCCAGCGATTGCTGGTTTTCGTTTTCCTCGAGCGGCGAGAGCGACTGTTCGTCTTCGAGCAGCGTCGCCACCATGTCGGGCTCTTCGGGCATGGCCACTTCCGGGCGTTTGCGCCGGAGTACGTCTAGGGCACGATACCGCGCGATCGACAACAACCAGGTCAACGGCGCGCCGCGTTCGGGCGCATAGGTATCGGCTTTTTGCCAAACGCGCACATAGGCATCCTGGAGCGCATCCTGCGCGCGTTCGGGGTTACGCAGAATACGTAACAGTAACGCATAGAGTTGCGACGAAGTGGCCGCATAGAGACGCTGAAAGGCCTGTTCGTCGCCGCGGGCGGTGGCGGCGAGCCATTCGGTAAGCTGGTCGCGTTCAGCCATGGGCGCACCCATCTTCGACCGCCGGCGCCAATGCGTCGACGCGCGCCTGAACGACGACAGACGGTACGTCGAAACGACACGCAAAAACGCTTGCGCTAGTCATGCATGGACTCACTTTTAGTCGATCCGCCTAGTCTGGCGGGAAAATGGGCGCAGCTCAATTACCGCACAATCCGGACGACGGCATGCGCTTAGTTGAGTGCGCCGCCACAGCTACTGCCCTGGCCGGCGGTACAGCCGTAGCAGTGATCGCCCACGGCGATGGTCCGACCCGCGAAGTCGTAATCGACCAGTTCACGCAGATGGGTCGCACCGCCGCCGGCCAGGGGCATGCTCAGCATCTGGTTGAAATCGCAGTCGTAGACATAGCCCTGCCAGTCCACACTGATCAGCCCGCGACACATGACGCTGGCGAGGTTATCCGGGCGATGCGCGCTGCGCAGCAGCTGCATGTATTCGCCCATGCGCTGTTCGCGCAGCAACATATGCGCATAGCGCTTGATCGGCATGTTGGCGAGCGTGAACAGGTGATCGAACACAATGCCAAAACGATCGGCCAGAAACCGCTTGTAATCCTGCTCGAGCGTATCCTGCGGCGGCGGCAGCGACGGTGAACCCGGGTTGTAGACAAGGTTGAGCGTCTGCCCGCTATCGGGCTGGCCGTAGCCCAGCGCATTAAGCTTTTGCAGCGCGGCGATACTGTCGTCGAATACACCCTTGCCCCGCTGGGCATCGACATTGTCGGCGGTATAGCACGGCAGCGAGGCGATCACTTCGACTTCGTGCTCGGCAAGAAACGCCGGCACCCATTCATAACCGGGCTCTTCGATGATCGTGGGATTGCAGCGATCCATCAGATGCACACCGAGCGTCTTGGCGTCACGCATGAACTCACGAAAACGCGGATGCATTTCTGGCGAGCCACCGGTGACATCTAGGGTCTGAATATTCTGAGCCGCGATGAATTCGAGAGCCGTATCCATGGTCGCCGTGTCCATGAGTTCGGTTCGCTTGGGCCCGGCCTCGACATGGCAATGGGTGCAGGCCAGATTGCACAGATAGCCGAGATTCATCTGCAACGTGTGCAGTCGATCACGCCGGATCGACGGAAAATCGGTCTTGGCAGCGTTCGTTGTCATCGGGCGCATGGCGTCGCCTCGCGCTTGATTAGGTTGTGCACAATGTTAGCAGGAGTTGAAAGCTGCATAAGGCATACACATATCGTGGAGCACACGATTGATTGAGCGCAGGTTTATCATGCCCCACACGTTCCCCGGTCACTATCCTGCTACCCGCATGCGCCGTGGTCGCGCAAGCGACTTCGCCCGGCGCCTGGCGCGCGAAACCCGACTGTCGGTCGACGACCTGATCTACCCGGTGTTCGTCACCGAAGGCGAGCCGGTCGATGTCACCGCCATGCCCGGCGTACAGCGACATACCCTGGACGGGTTGCTGCGAGAGATGACCGACGTGGTCGCGCTTGGCATTCCGGCGGTCGTGCTGTTCCCCGTGATCGATGCCGACAAGAAGACGCCGGACGCAGAAGAAGCCGCCAACCCGGATGGGCTGGTGCCGCAGGCGATTCGCGCGATCAAACGCGAATTCCCGCAGCTCGGTGTCATGACCGATGTCGCGCTCGACCCGTATACCAGCCATGGCCAGGACGGCGTGATCGACGACAACGGCTATGTGCTCAACGATCCGACCATCGATATTCTCGTGCGCCAGACCCTGGCCCATGCCGATGCCGGCGCGGATATCGTGTCGCCCTCCGATATGATGGACGGGCGTATCCAGGCCATGCGCAACGCCCTCGAAGACAAGGGCCATGTGAATACGCTGGTGATGTCTTATGCGGCCAAGTTCGCCTCCAGCCTGTACAACCCGTTTCGCGAAGCGGTTGGCTCGGCGGCCAATCTCGGCAAGGCCGACAAGCGTACCTATCAGGTCGACCCGGCCAATACCGACGAAGCCCTGCGCGAGGTCGCGCTCGATCTCAAGGAAGGCGCGGACATGGTCATGGTCAAGCCCGGCCTGCCCTATCTCGATATCATTCACCGGGTGAAACAGACCTTCGGCGTGCCGACCTTTGCCTATCAGGTGTCCGGTGAATACGCCATGCTCAAAGCCGCGATCGACAACGGCTGGCTGGACGAACGCGCGGCTGTGCTCGAGTGTCTGGGCAGCTTCAAACGGGCCGGTTGCGACGGCATTCTGACCTATTTCGCCAAGGACGCGGCGCGCTGGCTGGCCGAATAAGCGGCGCGGGCCGTGCAGTCTGCGCAAACACTCAAAACCGCGATCGTCGGTGAACTCGGCCCTGCGCCGGGTCCCTGGCGTATAAGAGTCGGCGAAACCATGCAGCTACCGTCGGCCGCCGGTTGGCGGCCATTCAAGCAGGGCCCGCACTCGGCGCTGTATCGTATCGACGCACCGCCACCGCTTCTCGCCAAGCTGGTGCGTCCACGCAGCCAGCCGAGGGACAGCCTGCGCAAATACGTCACAGCGCAGGCGCGACGCGAGTACTACAGCGCCTATAAACTCCAGGCGGCCGGGCTGAATACACCGGCCGTTCATGGCTGGGGTGTGTCACTATCGCCGTTGGCCAGCTATGAATCGGTGCTTTTCATGGCCGAGATAGCCGACTATCGTTCTTCGCTCGCTTTCGTGCGCGAATGCACCGATGATGCCCTGCGCGCGCTGTTTTTCCAGCGCTTGGCCGTCGATATCGCGCGTCTTCACGGCCACGGCCTGATCCACAAGGACGGTCATTTCGACAACATCGGCTGGGTTGGGCAACAATCGCTGATCTGGATCGACAACGACATACGCCATGCACCGCGTAGGTCGAGATTGCGTGCAGGGTTTCGGCATATGCAGCGAATGTTGCAGCGCACGGCCCGCAATGCCGTAGACGCGCGCGAATGGCGCTATTTCAACGACTGCCTGCGCGGCGAACTCGCGCGCTGGCCCAACGCCCGGACACTGATTGATGAAGTTTAAACAGGCGGCTGCCCTGCTCGACAATGTTCCGCATATTTCGCGTCATTCGGCACGCATTCTCTACGACTTCCTGCTCAGCGAAAAACCGACCGACTGTCTGGAACTGGGCTTTGCGCACGGTGCGAGCAGCGGCTACATCGCCGCCGCCCTGGATGAATTGGGCACCGGCGCGCTCACCAGCGTGGATCTCGAAAGCAGTGCCGAGTTCGAAACCACCATCGAAAAAACGCTGGATCGGCTCAATCTGACCTCGTACGTACGGATCGTGCGCGAGGTGAACTCCTACAACTGGTTTCTGAAAAAACAGATCGAGGCACAGACTCAGAACGGGGTCTGTGTGCCCTGTTACGACTTCATCTTCATCGATGGCGCCAAGAACTGGACCATCGACGGGCTCGCCTTCTTTCTCGCCGACAAGCTGCTACGCCCCGGCGGCTGGATTCTGTTAGACGATTATGGCTGGCGTTATGCCGACGCGATCGAACGCGGCAAAACGCGTAGTGACGGCGTCACCAACCGCGACCTTTCCGAAGACCAGATCGCCGAGCCCAATATCGCGGCCATATTCAATCTGCTGGTCGCCCAGCATCCGTGCTATACGGATCTCAAGGTCCAGGACCAATCCTGGGCCTGGGCACGCAAGCTCGCTGAGACGCCTGCGCAGGCGGGTGCCAAGACCGTTCGCTACGAACGCAAATCGTTGTTGCGCAGCCGCATACAACGCTGGCGCGCGAAATGACGTGAAGGCGCCGGCGGCGCTTCTATTGGACCGGCGTGAAAAGCGACGGGTGAGCTGTGTTCGCCGCAACCCATGCGGTGGCGAGCGTGAATCCTTGGGTTCGCTTTTCAGCGCGGCAAATTCTCGGTTTTCGTGCCGGGCCCATCAACATCATCGGGAATATCCAGACCGGCCTGGCGATAGACATCCAGCGTCGCTCGGAAGTTGGTCTCGGCCGTATTGCACCGCACCTGCTCGATCATCTGCTCGGCGATCGCCCGGCGTTCGCGCTCGTCGCGAATGAGTCGCTCGAGCTGGGCACTGATGTTGGCGGCCGTGGGGGCCTCGGGTAGCGCGTCGTACAGATTCTTCGGCAGCAGTTCTGTCGCACCCACGCGCTTGCTGGTCACCACGGGCACGCCACAGGCAAAGGCTTCCTGCACGACCTGACCGAACTCTTCGATACGGGCCGGGTGCGCACAGATGTCCAGGGCATGGAAGTAACGCTGCGGGCTGAGCGTGTGCGGCACGAAGCGCATGCGATCGGCGATGCCGAGCGCGCGTGCTTCGGCCATGAAAAACGAAGAACTCGCCTGCTTGCCCAACACCAGCAGCATACTCGATTGCCTAAGGCCGTCCTCCAGCGCCGCATAGGCATGCAACAGAATATCCAGACCGCGCTTCTGGTAATCGCCCGATGTGATCAGGCCGATCAGTGTGGTGTGTTCGTCGCAGCCCAACTCTTCGCGCACCGCGTCGCGGTAGCGCTGCCGGTCGCCGCGGTTGAATTGGGCCGGGCGATAACCGGGATAGATAACTGGCAGTCGCTCAGGGTCCACACCGTAGCGTTGCGACAGGTCGTCTCGCATGAGCCTGGAATTGCAGATACACAGCTTAAAACCGTCCTCCGCGAAAATCCGGTCGTGGATTTCGGCCAGCGTACCGCGGGCGTCGAGGGCGTCGCCGTGCAACAGCTCATGCGCCAGATGCAGACAATTGTGCATCGACAACACATCCTGCCGATAATGATGCCCGTGCCCGGCCACGAAATCGTAGTTCTGCTGATCGATATACTGCTGGGCGCGCGCGGCAAACCAGCGCCACTTGTAGCGGCTGAGCACCGGCAGGCGCTGAATGCGTACGGCGCGCCCCATATCCGGTGTGACCCCGCCCTTGTGCACTTTGCCGCCGATCAGATCGACCTGGTGACCGAGCTTGCAAAAATAGCGGGCATGATCGGTGATGGTGTTGTTCGTGCCGCCGATATCGCCGATTCCGCGAAAGGCGATGGCAATGCGCTTGCTGGTCGTGCTCATGAACGCGCCGCCGGGGCTAGCCGCCCAGTGTTCACGAACGACGCGATTGCGCCCAGCGCAGCACGCACGTGATCGTCGAATACAAAGCGCTGCCGCGCCGCGTCCACACCCGCTTCGCTCATGCGCGCATAGCGCGCGCCATCGCTACAGATATCCATAATAGCCCGGCATAGCGTCTGCGGATCGAGTGCGCGCGGGGCGACGATCGCATCCTGCGCCGGATCGTAGACCTGCGGCGGCAAATCGTCGTCGCCAGCGCCGAGCGCGTGATAATCGGCCACGCTCAGTGTCGGCTCAATGCACAGACCCGTACGTTCGTGCTCGATGACCTCAACCAACCCATCCACTGCGCTAACCACGGCCGGCACACCATACGCGCCCGCTTCGACCGCGATCTGACCGAACGGTTCACGCAGCGCGGGGTGCACGAGCAGATCAATATCCGCATAGAACGCGGCCATATCGGCCACCAACCCTTCAAATACCACGTAATCGGCGATATCCAGCGTATTGGCCAGCTGCTGCAAACGCGCGCGCTCTGGCCCATCGCCGGCAATACGCAGCGTTGCGCGGTAGCCATGCTTGCGCAAATGCGCGAGCGCGTGCAGTGCAACCGCCACACCCTTGATCGATTCCAGACGTGCGACCACGCCCAGGGTGAGTCTGTCCTTGTCTGGACATGTCCGCGGCTCGGGGGCGATCGCCGGCAACAACGATGGCCGTAACGCGTTGCGGATGACGCGGATTTCCCCGCTATAGTTCCAACGCAGCTCGAGCATGCGTTGGGCGGCATAGGAATTACAGATAACCGCCGGAACGGCCGCAAGAAAATCCCGCTTGGCCACGGTATCGCCCGCGAACCAGCTCGCGCCACGCTCCCAGTAGATACATCGTTTCGCACCCGCGGCAGCCAGCGTATCCAGACTATCGCGCAGGCGATTCCAGATCACCACCGCGTCCGGACGAGTCGCCGTCATGATATGACGTTGGCGCTGGCGGCGAATGACCTGCGGCCATTTCGGCAGCTTCAAACCCTTTGTATATTTTTCGAACAACACGGGTGTGCGTTGGTCGAGCCGTTTTTCGATCAGCGGGTGAATACGACGCCCACACGCGACCACGGCATGTTCAACGTCTTGCAGCCGGCGAGCAGTCTGTACGAATTCCACGAACTGCTGTTCGACGCCGCCCGCGCCGTCGAGGCTGACATAGTGCAAAACACGCTCAAGACTCATGCGCGCGGCTCGAGCGTTCCGGTGGCATGGTATTCGTTCACAGCGGCCATCACGTCATCAACATGGCGATCGAAATCGAAGCGCTCGGCGATACGCCGCATGGCGGCATCGCTCATCGCCGCGAACCGCTCTGCATCGCGGGTGATCTCGATCACCGCATCGGCAAGCGCCGCCGGTTCGCAGATCGTCGGCGCCTCGATCGAATCCCGGCCCGGTATATAAACAGCGGGCGGCAGATCATCGATCACGCCGCCGAGTTCGCGATACCGCACCAGATCGGCGGTGGGCGCAACACATAGGCCGGTCTGTTCGTGGGCCACGACTTCCGGCAATCCGTCGACGGCGGTACAGACCACCGGGCAGCCCATCGCCCCGGCCTCGGCCGCGACCACACCAAACGGTTCGCGCAGCGCTGGATGCAGCAACACATCAATCTGCGAAAAGAACAACGCCATGTCCTTGACCACGCCGAGAAAACGCACATGAGCAGCGATATTCAGGGATTGTGCCAATTGTTCGAGTTCGGCGCGTAGCGGCCCATCACCGGCAATCGACATGTGGGCATTGATGCCGCGGGCTCGCAGTGCCGCCAATGCATGCAAGGCCAGACACGTGGCCTTGACCGGCACCAGGCGACTGGCCACGCCGATATGCAGGCTTTGATCCCGCGGCAGCTGTTTGAACTCTTTCACCGTATGCCGGTTACGCATGCCATTGGGGCAAACGCGCACCACACCTTCATACCCCCACCGCAATTCGAGCATGCGTTTGGCCGCCTGGGAATTGCATAGAACCGCAGGCAGGCGCGCGAGTACATCGGCACGGGCACGATCGTCGCCAGCAAGCCAGGCCGAGCCGTGCTCCCAGTACAGACAACGGCGCACACCCAGCGCGTCGATCACCCGTGTGTGCTGATCCAGTCGATTCCAGAGCAAGGCGACATCCGGCTTGAAACGACGCCCGAGCCAGCGGTAACGCGTACGCCGCAGCGCGGCTGGATGCTGACCGAGCTTAAAGCCGAACAGCTTCTTTTCGTAGCGCCAGTCCTCGAAATTGGGCAGCAGTGCGCGATGGTGGGCATGGATCTTGGTACTGCAGACCACCACGGACTGTTCGACCCCATGCCGGCGCGCTGCACGCGCGGCAAAAGTCACGAACTGCTGCTCCACCCCACCGAAGCCGCTCAAACTCACATAATGCGTCAAGCGCAGCCCCTGACGGCCCTTATCGCGCCCCATAAACTGATCTCTGATAGATTCTCTCGGGCCGACCGCGCACGCAGATCGCCCAAGTGATTTGCCATTTGCGCTCGGTCCCACGGCATGCATCGATGCAATGCACCCGAATTAGCCCCTCGAGAACCAACGCAAACCAATCAATGACTAAGACAGGATGGATTATAGCAATCGCGGCTGTCGCGGCCGTGACCTTTATCCTTGCCGGTGGCTGCCGTATCGGCTGGGAAGCCGGCTTTTGCGCCAGCGAGCGTGCCACGATCGCGCCGTTTATAGACGCTCGAGGCGAATTCATGCTTACCGAAGTCGTATCGCTCGTCGCCTGCCTGATCGGGCTGCTGATTGCCTACAACGCCTACGTAGATGGCGATCCACGACGGGTTCGACTGGCCGCGTTGTTCATCCTGTTCTTTACCATCTCGCTTATCAGCGAAAACAACCTGATGCGGGACGATATTCGGCCCCAGTTTCTTCTGGTACTGCTGAACTGGATAACCGTCGAGCTTGTCCTTGCACGTTCGTTCGCAGCCATCGCGCTTCTGGTTATGGGCGTTGGCTTGCCAGTTCTAGGCCAGCTGGGCGATCACACTACCCATATCCAGTTCGAAAATGTATTCGGGTTACCGATCTCCGATAGCATTATCGCCGGATGGACCAACGTATTCGGCGTGCTGGAAGAGCCGCTGGAACTGGCGGGTTGGCTTTTGTTCGCCACTGCCGCTGCCGTAGGCTTGGATACGCGACCGATATCCACCGGCCGGAGTCGATTCATGGCGCTCGCCGCGATTGCGATCGCGGCCCTCGCGATCGGAAACTCATTCTTGCGTCTGCAAGATAACGACACATTCGAAGCATGGCGTAAATTTGGGCTGTTCTGTTCGATCGCCGGCGTAGGCTGTGCCGGCGCCGCGCTGCTGTTGCGACATGCGCGGGGCGATCGGCTCGCGCGTGCCTACTGCATCCTGTTTATCGTGGTCGCCTACTGGATCGCGGTATACGCACCCAGCGTGTATCGGCACGAACACAGCAAGACCATCAGTTCCTGGCTGTGGATATTCCCCGTGTTTGCCGGCTACTACACGCTGGTTAGCTGTCGTCGACAATATCGGCGCGCCGACACAGACGCCGTACAAGCCCAATCGTGACCGCGACAGTCGAAAACCAGCCGAGAATCCTGATCGTCGGCCCGAGCTGGATCGGCGATATGGTCATGGCCCAGAGCCTGTTCATGCTGCTGCGTACCCGTTTACCCGACGCCCGTATCGACGTACTCGCCCCCTCGGTGACCGCCAATCTGCTTGAGCGCATGCCCGAGGTGGATCACGCGGTCCGCATGGAAATCGGCCATCGCGAAATCGCACTCGGCGCGCGCCGGCGCACGGCACGCGAGCTCGCCGCGCGCGGCTACGACCAGGCGATTGTGCTCCAGCGCAGCGCCAAGGCGGCGCTCGTACCCTGGCTCGCGGGCATTAACCGGCGTACGGGCTATCTCGGCGAAATGCGCTACGGCCTGATCAACGATGTGCGCACGCTCGACACCTCGCGCTATCCGCGCAAGGTCGAACACTATGCGCTGCTGGGCCTGGCCGCCGAAGGCGATGAATTGGGCGAACTCGATCGGCCAAAGCTGCAAATCGATTCCGATCGGCGCACGGACCTGATCACACAACTTGGTCTGGACCAGACGCGCCCGGCGATCGGCTTCGCTCCGGGCGCGGCCTATGGCGGCGCCAAACAGTGGCCAGCCACGCATTTCGCGCGGCTGGCGGCAGAGCTCGACCGACGCGGCATCGCCACCTGGATTTTCGGCAGCGCCGCCGACCGAACGCTGGCTGCGGAGCTGGCTGCAGCAGCGCCCCGTCATGGCGTGAACCTGTGCGAACGCACCTCGCTGGTCGATATCGCCGATATCGCCTCGTTGACCAACGCGTTCGTCGGCAATGATACCGGCGTAACGCATCTGGCTGCGGCTGCCGCACCGCGCGTGCTGGCTATTTACGGCTCGACGCACCCCGACTATGCGCCGCCGCTGGCGCCGGCCGAAGCACGTTTCTGGCTCGATCTGGCCTGTGCACCCTGTCGCCAGCGCCAGTGTCCGCTCGGCCACAATGCCTGCATGCGCGATATTCCGGTTCACGACGTCCTGCGCGCCTGTCTGGACCCGGATGCACGCGATATCGCCTCGCTACATCATGCCGGCGGCAGCGCCGCTGCGCCGGCCGTGGAGCCCATTGTTTCCTCCGAATCCGAACCATCGATATGAATGCACCGCCAGATCGCTACGCCGTCATCGGCCATCCGATCGAACACAGCAAATCGCCGGCGATTCATACGGCCTTCGCGCGCCAGACCGGCCAACATCTGACCTACGAGCGCCTGCCCGCCGAACCCGACGCCTTCGCTGCGACCGTCGCCACCTTCTTCGCCGATGGCGGCGCGGGGCTGAATGTGACCCTGCCATTCAAGACCGAAGCCGCTGCCTATGCCGATCGCTTGACCGATCGAGCCCAACGTGCCGGTGCGGTGAATACGCTGGCTCGTCGCGACGATGGCACGCTGCTGGGCGACAACACTGACGGTATCGGCCTGGCGCGCGATCTGGAGCGCGGCCTGGATACGGCCATCGCCGGGGCGCGGATTCTCATCCTGGGCGCAGGCGGTGCGGTACGCGGCGTCGTACCGGTGCTGCTCGAACAGGGCGCAGCCGAGATCTGTGTCGCCAATCGAACCGTCGCCAAGGCCGAGACGATCGCGCACGATTTCGCCGATATGGGCACGGTACGCGCCTGCCCGCTAAACACTGAGGAAGACGGCTGGGACCTCGTCATCAATGCCATTTCGGCCGGGCTCGGCGGCGAAATGCCCGATCTGTCGCCGGCGATCATCGCCCGGGCACGCGGTGCCTACGACATGCTCTATGCCAACGTGCCCACGCCATTTTTGCGCTGGGTGGCCGCGCAGGGCGTGGCACGACGCTGCGACGGGCTCGGCATGCTCGTCGAACAGGCCGCGGAATCGTTCGCGCTCTGGCGCGGCGTGCGTCCGAGCACGGTCGAGGTCATTGCCGCCCTGCGTCAGTCCGGCGACCCGCGGACCCCATAACCGTTATAATCACGCCGTTATGAGCGCACACGAACCGCTTCAACATCTCGACCACGTCCTGCGCGGCGATACCTCGGGCGAACTGCTCCACCCCGAGGAACACGCACGCCAGTACAGTCATGTGCGCAAGGCACATGAAACCGAGCTGGTCGAAGACTATGTCGAGCTCATCGCCGACCTGATCGACGCCAAGGGCGAAGCGCGCGCGGTCGAACTCGCCCAGCGCATGGGCGTGACCCAGGCTACGGTCGGAAAGATGATCCGGCGCATGACCGACGCGGGGCTGGTGACCAGCGAACCGTATCGATCGATCTTTCTGACCGACTACGGCAAGCAGGTCGCCGCCGAATCGCGCGACCGGCATATCGTGGTGCTGCGTTTTCTGCGCGCCCTCGGTGTCTCCGAAGACACCGCACGCAAGGATGCCGAAGGTGTGGAGCATCACGTGAGCGCCGAAACCATCGATATCATGCGGGCTTTTGTCGATCGAAACGATAGCGCCACCGATGCCTGAAAACGACGCCGACGTCCGTGTAATCGAAGCCGGCCCTTACGGTCATCGTGTCATCGAACACGACTGGCCTCAGGATGCGCGCCGCTGTCGCGCCCTACAGCAAACGCTCACCACACATGTGAATACCGTCGACGACCTGCCTGCCGTTACACGGCTCGGCGGTGTCGATATCGGCTTCGAGGACGGCGGCAACACCACCCGCGCGGCAGCCGTCGTGCTCGATGCACAGACACTGGAAGTCATTGACACAGCCCTGGCGCGCGTGCCGACCCGCATGCCGTACATCCCCGGGCTATTGTCGTTTCGCGAAATCCCAGGCGCGCTGGCCGCGCTCGAACAACTCACCACCCTGCCCGATCTCGTTCTGGTCGATGGCCACGGTATTGCGCACCCGCGCCGGCTGGGCGTCGCCACCCACCTGGGACTGGTGACCGGCCTTCCCACCATCGGCGTGGCCAAAAAGCGCCTGACCGGTCGCCATATCGACGTACCCGATGAGCGCGGCGCCTGGGTCGAACTTACCGATCGTGGCGAAACCATCGGCGCGGTATTGCGTTCACGGGCGGGCGTTAAGCCGATCTTCATCTCGTCCGGGCATCGTATCGGCCTGACGAGCGCGCTGTCGTACACGATGAGCGCACTCACACGCTATCGACTGCCCGAGACCACGCGTGTTGCCGACAAGCTCGCCTCGAATCGGTGATTCGGGTCCGTTTCGATACCCGATTGCAGATTTTGAGGCCTTTCTACGGCACTGATAGGCTTGGCCGCGGTCACAGACAGTTCAACGACATTCGCACAACGGATTAACCCTATGATCAAACGCGCAACCACCATCACGGCACTGGCCCTGGCCGCATTGACCTTCGGCACCGTGCCCGGTCTGGCGACCGCGCAAAGCAATGGCGCCACCGCGGATCAGCAGCAGGCTCAACAGCTCATGCAGCAGTACCGCCAGAAAGCGTCCAAGCTTCAACAGATCCACCAGGAAACCATTCAGGCCAACCCGGATCTGGCCAAGCAGCAGGAAAACTTCGAAGAAAAGGTGCGCGACGCGGTCGAAGATCAGGGCTACGACGTCGACAAGGGCCAGGAGCGCGTCCAGGAAATGGCGCAGAAGCTCCAGTCCGGCGACCTGAGCGACGAAGAGCGCAAGGCCGTGATGAAGGATTTCCAGGCTGAACGCCAGCAGATGGTGCAGGCGCGCGATGCCGCGCTGCAGAAGCCGGAAATCCGCTCGGCCGGCGAAAAGCTTCAGGAAGATACTCTGGCCGCCATGAAAAAACAGGATAGCCAGACCGAGCAGCTGCTCGACGACATGGATCAGCTGCGTGGCAAACTGCGTCAGCAGATGCCGGCAGCAGCCGCAGGCGGCAACGGCTAAAACCACGCCGTTATCCGGTAACCGTAGAGCCCGGCCACGCGCCGGGCTTTTTTATGTCTGCTGGCAGCCCTGTCGCGCTGATCGCCCTGATCGCACGCTCGCGCGGCGTAGCAGACCGCGCAGATCTATTTATAACGACACGGGCCGCGCATCAACGTCAATGAGCGCCCAATGCGAACCCGCGGCTATGACGGTGAACACGCGTGCGGCGCGCGGGCGCCACAAGCGCTTGTTCACGATACACACGCGGCGTGTTGCACGGGCGCTTGCCGGCCCGAGTCGCGCATGTTGGCCCGTGCACAACGTCCGTCATCGCGACGCCCATAAAAAGCCCCCGTACCCGAAGGTACGAGGGCGACCCCTTGAGCGGGTCAACAATCACCCGACATGGCGGGTATTTTCGCAACCGGTCGAACGGCTCAGTCGGCTTCGATACGGGTTTCGCTCTGCGCGTTGACGCCCGCGCCTTGCCTGCTCTCGACCGACGTATTGGAATTCACCGAACCCTGAACGCTCGCGCCCTGAGCAGCCTGACTGGCCCCAGTGCGCGCACGCTGGCCCATTTGTGCTGCACCCTGCTGGGCCCGACCGACCCCCTTCTGGGCGCGGTTTTGCAGTGACTGCGACTGACGTTGCGCACGCTGCTGCTGACTGCGCACTTCGGCGCCGGCCTGATTGGCCGTCTGGCCGACCTGACCGGTGACCGCAGAGGCTGCGCCCTGCACCCCGCCAGCGGCCTTGGACGCCGCGTTCGACGCGCCCTGCTTCAGCTGACGGCTGCCGTCGCGCATGATGGTGTAGGTTTCGCCGCCGGAGGCCGCCGGGCCTACGCTACCCGAGCCCGAAGCCGCGGCTTGCATGCCGGCCTGAAACTGGGCCCGGGTAATGCCGTTGGGCGTACTTTCCTTGGCGCGATCTTCGATGGTGTCGGCCGTATTCATGGAGTCGTAGAGCGCAGCAATCTGCGGATTGGCCTGTGCTTCGGCACGGCTGAGCACCCCGTCGCCATTGCTATCGAGCGCATCGAAGCGGGTATTGATCGCCGCTTCGGCATTGATTCCGGCACCGGTCTGGCCGGCGTTAGCCTGTACGCTGGTGTTCGCGCCGGCGCCGTTCTGGGCAGCGAGGCCCAGACCCGACACCATGGCCAGACCCAGTGCGATCGCGGTTTTCTTCATCATGGCGTTTCGTCCTGTAGCAGATGAAAGGTGGCCCTAGCCTAGAGCCACGCCATGAATCGCTGCTTAAGCAGCCAGAGATCGCGGTTATTATGGCCCGCCGGACTGTTCGTCCTGCTGGGCTTCGACTTCGCGCATGCCGGGCACGAACAAGCGCGCCATCACGATCCCCACTTCGTAAAGCAGATAGACCGGCACCGCCAGAAGCGTCTGCGAGATGACATCGGGCGGGGTGAGCAGCATGCCCACCGCAAAGGCGGCCACGATGATATAGGCACGATAGCTGGCCAACTGGCGCGGGGTGACGAAGCCGGCCCAGACGATGAGAAAAATACCGACGGGCAGCTCGAAGGCGATACCGAACGCCAGGAACATGCCGAGCACGAAATCCAGATAGGCCGAGATATCGGTCATCACCGCGACCCCGGCCGGGGCCACGGAAATGAAAAAGCCGAACACCACGGGAAAAACCACGTAATAGGCGAACGCCATACCCAGATAGAAAAGCGCGGTACTGGAAATCAGCAGCGGTGTGACCAGCCGACGCTCCTGGGCATACAGACCCGGGGCCACGAACATCCATACCTGATAGAGCGTCCACGGCAACGATACCGCCACCGCCAGCAGCATGGACAGCTTGAACGGAGCGAGAAAGGGCGCGGCCACGCCGGTGGCGATCAGGCTGTTGCCTTCCGGCATATGCGCGAGCAACGGGCCGGACAGGAACGTGAACAGATCGCGGGCGAAATACGCCATCGGCAGAAACACGACGAGAATACCGATGACGATACGCAGCAAGCGGCTGCGAAGCTCCAGCAGGTGCGCGATCAGCGGTTGTTCCTGACCTTCCAGTTCTTCGTCGCTCATGCGTTGCGCTGGTTATCGTCGGCTCGCTCGGCCGCGCTGGATTCGTCTTGCTTGGCCGCGCTCTCGGGCGCCGCGTCGGCCACCGGATTGGCACTGTCGGCGTCGGCCGACCCTGCCTGTGGCGTATCGACCGGCGCCTGCACATAGCGTGGCGCGCGGTTGGCCTGTCGCGGGTCAAGTTCACGCACGCTATCCACCGTATCGCGCGTACCCGCTTCAATACGCTCGCGCGTACGACGCACCTCGGAACGGATATCGTCGACATTGACCTCGCGCTCGAGCTCGCTGGTCAGACCGCGCACATAGCCTTTGGCCCGCCCGACCCAGGTGCCCAACGTGCGTGCGACCACCGGCAGGCGTTCCGGCCCGAGCACAATCAGGCCGATGACCGCGATGACCGTCAGTTCCCAGAACCCGATATCGAACATAAGTGTGTGTCCGGCTCGATCAGTCCCGTTTGTCGTCGGTTTCGTTTTTCTGGGCGTTGCGGCGCTGGGCTTCCTCGACCGGGCCGGTATTGGGCTTGGTCTTGCTCAGATCGTCGACCAGCTGCGGATCTTCCGGGCGCTTGCGTGCGTCCTGGGTCGTTTCGTCGTCCTTGTCGGCTTCGCCGTCCTTCATCGCCCCGCGAAAATCCTTGAGCGCGGAGCCCAGATCACCGCCGAGATTGCGTAGGCGCTTGGTGCCGAATATCAGCACCACGATCACCAGAAGAATAAGGAGCTGCCAAATGCTGATACCACCAATCATGTCTACCTCGTTTCAATCAGTTAGCCGACGTACCGTGCACGTTTCGCCCTGCTTTTTCCTCGATGCCGGATACGCCGAAGCGACGCGCCAGTTCCGCCTGTACGGCCGACGCATCCAGCCCGCGCGATTGCAGCAGCACCATGGTGTGAAACCACAGGTCGGCGACCTCGTGCACCAGGTGAGTATCGTCGGCTTCGCCCGCTGCTTCGACGACCTCGGCCGCCTCTTCGGTGATCTTGGCCGTGATCGCTGCCGTGCCGCCGGCGTAGAGCGAGGCGGTATAACTCTTGCTCGGATCGGCGTCACGACGCTTGGCCAGCGCCGTATCCAGCTGGCGCAAGATATCCGAATTACTCATGCAGACCATACATATCGCTGGGATCGACAAGCACCGGGTCGCGGGTGACCCAGCGGCCATTGTCGTATACCTGGAAAAAACAGGACTCGCGTCCGGTATGACAGGCGACGCCGCCAATCTGTTCAACGATCAGCAGCACGGCGTCGTTATCGCAGTCCAGCCGTACTTCACGGATACGCTGCAAGTTGCCCGACGACTCGCCCTTGCGCCAGAGCTTGGCACGCGAACGTGACCAATAGGTTGCAAAACCACTGTCGATCGTCGCCGCCAGCGATTCCCGGTTCATCCAAGCCAGCGTGAGCACGCGCTGGGTGTCGTGGGCTTGTGTTATCGCCGGCACCAGACCCTGTTCGTTCCAGGCCACTTGATCGAGCCAGTCGGCCGAGCGCTGATCGGCGGCGGAAGTGGTGGTGTTGTCCTTGGTCACGATTGCGATGATCGAAATTGAATGCCGCCATCCTACGCTTTCGGCGAGCGCAAACCCAGAGGGCGACCGGGTTTTTTGCAGCTAGCTGAACGCTGTGCCTGGTGGTACTCATGCATCGGCGCGCCCACCGCAGACGATGTTTCTGGCAGGCTTGCGCAGGATCGTGGGTTCGATGGACTACACTACAACGCATGAAGATCATCATTCTGGGGGCGGGCGAGGTCGGCGCTACGCTGGCTGAAAATCTCGCCCATGAAGCCAACGACGTTACCGTCGTCGATACCGATGAGGCCCTGCTGCGACCGCTCCAGGACCGTCTGGATATTCGCGCCGTACACGGCTATGCCGCGCATCCGGACATCCTGCGCAGCGCCGGCGCGAACGATGCCGACATGATCATCGCCGTGACCGCGGCCGATGAGGTCAACATGGTGGCCTGCCAGATCGCGTATACGTTGTTTCATACGCCGACCAAGATCGCGCGTATCCGCGCATCGGAATACCTGCTCGAGGATCGCCTGTTCCATCAGGATGCGATCCCGATCGATATGAGCATCAGCCCGGAACAGCTGGTCACCGACTACATCAAGCGCCTGGTGCAATACCCGGGCGCGCTCCAGGTGGTGGATTTCGCCGAGGGCCGCGTGCAGGTGGTCGGCGTCAAGGCTTATTACGGCGGCCCGCTGGTGGGCAAGGAACTGCGCGCGTTGCGCGAGCACCTGCCGCAGGCCGATACCCGCGTGGTGGCCATCTATCGGCGCGGCAAACCGATGATTCCGGAAGGCGATACCGTGATCGAGGCCGACGACGAGGTGTTCTTCGTTGCCGCCCGGCGCAATATCAAGAAGGTGATCGGCGAGCTGCGCAAGATCGACCGCCCGGTCAAACGCGTGATGATCGCCGGCGGCGGCAATATCGGCCTGCGGCTCGCGCTCGCACTGGAAAACCACTGCCAGGTCAAGATCATCGAGAACAATCCGGCGCGTGCGGGCTGGCTGTCGGAAAAGGTCAACCGCTCGATCGTGCTCAAGGGCGATGCCGCCAACGAATCGCTGCTGGTCGAGGAAAACATCGAATCCGTCGATGTGTTCTGTGCGATCACCAACGACGACGAGGCCAATATTCTGTCGGCGATGCTGGCCAAGCGCCTGGGTGCGCGCAAGGCGATGTCACTGATCAACCGGCTGGCCTATGTGGATCTGATCGAATCCTCGGGCACGCAGATCGATATCGCCATTTCGCCCAAGCAATCGACCATTTCCGCGCTGCTCGCCCACGTGCGTCGCGGCGACGTGGTGCGCGTGCATACGCTGCGCCGCGGCGCGGCCGAAGCGATCGAGGCCATCGCCCACGGCGAGCGCTCGAATTCGCGCGTCGTGGGTCGGCGTATCGATGAAATCAAGCTGCCACCGGGTACCACGATCGGCGCTATCGCGCGTGGTGACGACGTGCTCATCGCCCATCACGATACGGTGATCGAGTCGGGCGACCACGTGATGCTCTTCATTATCGAGAAGAAACATACCGCCGACGTGGAAAAGCTGTTCCAGGTCGGCGTGTCGTATGTATAGCCGGTCCATGCCTTTGCGCCCCATCGAACCACGTGCCCGTGCGGGCTATCGTTCAACGCGGCCTACGCGCGCATGAATCTGTCGCTGAACTATTATTTCGCGGTCGTCCAGCGGGTGCTGGGCATCCTGTTGATGATCTTTTCCACCAGCATGCTGGTGCCGATGATCATGGGCCTGGCCTATGGCGACGGCGAAGCCGATGCCTTTGCCATCGGGTTCGTGATCACCCTGCTCACCGGCCTGATCGCCTGGCTGCCGGTACGCCACGTACGCCGCGAACTCAAGATTCGCGACGGCTTTCTGGTGGTGGTGCTGTTCTGGCTGGTGCTGAGTCTGTTCGGTGCGGTGCCACTGTATCTGGCCGATCGCCCGGATATCGGCGTCACCGATGCCGTATTCGAAGCTGTGTCCGGCCTGACCACCACCGGTGCCACGGTGCTGGTCGGCCTGGATACGCTGCCCCATGCCGTGCTTTTCTGGCGCCAGTTGCTGCACTGGATGGGCGGCATGGGCATCATCGTGCTCGCCGTGGCGGTACTGCCCATGCTCGGCGTCGGCGGCATGCAGCTCTACCGTGCGGAAACGCCCGGCCCGGTCAAGGATTCGAAGCTTACCCCGCGTATTCGCGAAACGGCCAAGGCGCTGTGGTATCTGTATCTGTCCCTGACCGGCGTGTGCGCGCTGGTGTTCTGGATCGCCGGCATGAGTGTGTTCGACTCGGTCAGCCATGCATTCTCGGCGATCGCCACCGGTGGTTTTTCCAACCACGACCTGTCCCTGGGCCACCACGACGATGCCGTGATCGAACTGGCCGCGATCATCGCCATGATCATCGGCTCGATCAGCTTCGGCATGCATTTCGCGGTCTGGCGCAGTGCCAACCCGCTGACCTACTGGCGCGACTCGGAAACCCGTACGTTTTTGCTCATGGTCGTGGGCGCGACCCTGCTGGCCACGATCGTACTGCTGATCGCGGGGACCTATGTATCCCTGCCCAACGCGGCCATCAAAGCCATGTTCCAGGTCGTGTCGATCGGCACCACCACCGGCTTTACCACCACCGATTATTCGCTCTGGCCGAGTTTTCTGCCCATGTTCCTGCTGCTGGGCAGTTTCGTCGGCGGCTGTGCCGGTTCGACCACCGGCGGCATGAAGGTCGTACGCTTTATCCTGCTGGCCAAACAGGGCTCGCGTGAAATCAGCCGTCTGGTACATCCCAATGCCGAAATCCCGATCAAGATGGGCGGCAAGGTCATTCCCGATCGTGTGATCCAGGCGGTGTGGGGTTTTTTCGCCGTCTACATCACCGTGTTCGTGGTCATGTTTCTCATTCTGCTGGCGACCGGGCTCAACGAACTCACCGCGTTTTCGGCCGTGGCCGCCTCGATCAACAACCTGGGCCCGGGCCTGGGCGAAGTGTCGTCCAATATGGCCGGGCTGCCGGGGTTGGCCAAATGGGTGCTGTGCATGGCCATGCTGCTGGGCCGTCTGGAGATTTTCACCCTGCTGGTGATCCTCACGCCTGCTTTCTGGCGTCGATAAAAGCACGCGTGTCGGTACACTGGGCGCCATGGCGATGAAAGATCAACTCGAAAAGATGCTTGCCGCGGGCGAAGACAACGCCTTGCTGCGTTTTTCACTCGGCGAGCTGCTCTACAAGGAAGGCCGGCCTGCCGAGGCGGCCGAGCATCTCGGTGAAGCGGTTGCACACGACCCGGACTACTCCGCAGCCTGGAAGCTCTATGGCCGTGCGCTGGTCGAGTCCGGCGATCTCGTGGCCGGACTGGACGTGCTCGAACACGGTATTACCGTGGCCGAGGCCCGCGGTGACAATCAGGCCGCACGCGAAATGCAGGTGTTCGCCAAGCGCGCCCGCAAACAACAGACCGCGGGGGACTGATGTCGGTCTATACACGCGTCACCGAAGACGACCTGCGTGCGCTGCTGGCCGATTATTCCATCGGCGAGCTCGAGGATTTTCGCGGCATCAGCGCCGGCATCACCAACACCAACTATTTCGTTGATACGTCCACCGGACGCTGGGTGCTCACGCTGTTCGAGCAGATGGATAACGGCTCGCTGCCGTTTTTCATGCAGCTGATGGATCATCTGGCGGGTCACGGTGTCCCCGGCGCGCATCCGGTTGCCCGCAACGACGGTGGTTTTCTCAGCCGGGTACGCAACCGCCCGGCCGCCCTGGTCTACCGTCTGGCCGGGGCGAGTATCGAAACACCGGCCACCGGCCATTGTGCGTCGCTGGGCGGCGTGGTCGCCGAAATGCACCGGGCCGTTCGCTCCTTCGGCGAAGCCCAGCCGAATTCGCGCGGTCTGGCCTGGATCGCCGAGGCACGCGATCGGCTCGTCGACCGCCTGGATACCGATAACGCGACCCTGCTCGACGATGAGATCGCCTTTCAGCGCGAGTGCGTACGCACCACTTACCCGGCCCTGCCCGAAGCCGTGATCCATGCCGACATGTTTCGCGACAACGTGCTGTTCGAGGGCGAACGGGTCTCCGGCGTGATCGATTTCTACTACGCCTGCCACGATTATCTGCTGTTCGATCTGGCGGTGATCTGCAACGACTGGGCCTTCGACGATCGCGGCAGGTATCTCGCCGCGCACTGGCAGGCTTTTATCGGCGCCTACCATCGGCGCCGCGCGCTCACGGCCGCCGAACACGACGCCTGGCCGGCGATGCTACGCGCGGCCGCGCTGCGCTTCTGGGTATCGAGACTGATCGATTACCACTTTCCCATGGACGGCGACGTGACCCATATCCACGATCCGACACCGTTCGAGCGTTTGCTGCGCGCCCACCGCGAGTCCGCGCCCGCGCTCATCGACCGGCCGTGATCGCGCTCATTCAACGCGTCACCCAAGCCTCGGTCGTGATCGACACGGCCCGTGTCGCGGAAATTGGCGCCGGCGTACTCGCGCTGGTGGCCGCCGAAGCCGACGATACGCCCGCACAGGCCAAGCGACTGGCCGAGCGCGTACTCGGCTATCGTATTTTCAGCGACGAGACCGGGCGCATGAACCACAGCGCCCAGCAAACCGGGCGCGCCGTGCTCGCGGTGCCACAGTTCACGCTCGCCGCGGATACGCGACGCGGCAATCGGCCCGGTTTTTCCACGGCCTGCGCGCCTGATCGCGCCCGCGAACTGTTCGCCGCGTTCGTGGCCGTATTGCACGAACGTCACCCCGAACACGTCGAACAGGGCGTCTTCGGCGCCGATATGCAGGTATCGCTGATTAATGACGGGCCGGTGACTTTCTGGTTGCAGGCCTGAGCATGACCGCGAAGCGCTGCGTTCGCGTTGCCCACCCAATGGGCGTATTATCCCGCGTCTCGGGGTGATCCACAGGCTTTGATTGGGCCATGAAGGCACGACGCGCAACGATTGCACGCCAGACTGCTGAAACCGATATCCAGGTCACGCTGGATCTCGACGGCGACGGCGTATTTTCAGCCGAAACCGGTATCGGTTTCTTCGATCACATGCTGCATCAGATCAGCCGCCACGGCCTGATCGACCTCGACGTGCGCGCCATGGGCGATCTGCATATCGACGATCACCACACGGTCGAGGATGTCGGCATCTGTATCGGCCAGGCGCTACGCGAAGCCCTGGGCGACAAGCGCGGCATCATCCGCTACGGCCATGCCTATGTACCGCTCGACGAAGCGCTTTCGCGCGTGGTGGTCGATCTGTCCGGTCGTCCGGGCCTGTTCTTTGCCGCGGATTTCACCCGCGACAAGATCGGCACCTTCGATGTCGAGCTGGTACGCGAATTCTTCCAGGGGCTGGCCAGCGCCGGCGCGCTGACGCTGCACATGGACGCGCTCAAGGGCGATAACGCCCACCATGTGGCCGAAACCCTGTTCAAGGCGTTCGGCCGCGCGCTGCGCATGGCGGTCACCGCCGATGCGCGCAGCGCCGACAGCATGCCGTCCACCAAGGGCAGCCTCTAAACCCTTCTTTCCTTCGTACGCGATCATACTATGGCAACCGTCGGCATCATCGACTACGGGATGGGCAATCTGCACTCGATTGCCAAGGCACTGCGCTACGTCGCGTCTGACGAGCAGATCGAAGTCAGCTTCGATCCGGACGCGCTCGCGCGCATGGATCGGCTGGTTCTGCCCGGCGTGGGCGCGATCGGCCATTGCATGGACGAACTGCACCGGCTCGAACTCGACGACATGCTGCGCGAACAGCTCGGCCAGAAACCGCTGATGGGCGTATGCCTGGGCATCGAAGCGCTGATGGGCCATTCCGAGGAATCCGGCGGCGTCGAATGCCTGGGCGCATTTCCCGGCGATACGGTGCATTTTGCCGCGCCCGACGCGCAGCCCGACGGCATCCGCCGCAAGATTCCGCATATGGGCTGGAATCAGGTTCGTCAGGAACGCCATCATCCGCTGTGGAAGGACATCGCGCCGGCAAGCTGGTTCTATTTCGTGCACAGCTATTACGTGGTGCCAACCGACGAACGCCATATCGCCGGCACCACCGACTATGGTGTGCGTTTTGCCTCGGTGATTCTGCGCCCGAACGTGTTCGCGGTGCAGTTTCATCCGGAAAAAAGCCAGTCGGCCGGGCTGCAGTTGCTGGCCAATTTCCTGGAGTGGGACGGCGCGGCATAAGCACGCCCGCCCCTTTAGCAGTCGTTTCGACCATCCAAGCCGTAGACGAGGATTATCGGCGTGTTACTCATACCTGCCATTGATATCAAGAACGGCCAGTGCGTACGCCTGCGCCAGGGGCGCATGGACGACGTCACCGTATTCGACGAAGATCCGGTCGCCGTGGCCGAGCGCTGGCTTGCCGAAGGCGCGGATCGGATCCACGTGGTCGATCTCGACGGCGCCAAGGCCGGCTATCCGGTCAACGATCGCGTGATCGGCCAGATCGTGTCTGCCTGCGGCAATGTGCCCGTGCAGGTCGGCGGCGGCATTCGTGACGAAGCCGCGATCGAAACCTATCTCGAGCGCGGTGTGGAATACGTGATCCTGGGCACGCGCGCCGTCTCGGAGCCGCATTTCGTGGCCGATGCCGGCGTGGAGTTCCCACGCCATATCATCGTCGGCCTGGATGCCAAGGACGGCATGGTGGCCACCGACGGCTGGTCCAAGCTGTCCAATAATACGGTCGCCGAACTCGCCCAGCAGTTCGAGGACGATGGCGTGGTCGCGATCATCCATACCGATATCGGCCGCGACGGCATGATGCAGGGCGTCAATGTCGAAGCCAGCCGTGCGCTGGCGGCGGAGCTGACCATTCCGGTGATCGCCTCGGGCGGCGTCACCCGCCTCGACGATATCGAAGCGCTGCTGGCCGCCGAGGAAGACGGCGTCACCGGTGCCGTGATCGGACGTGCGCTCTACGAAGGCACCATCGATCTGGCCGAAGCGCGCAAGCTGGTCAACGACCGGGCGAACGGCAAATGACACTGGCCAAACGCATCATCCCCTGCCTGGATATCGACAAGGGCCGTGTGGTCAAGGGCGTGAAGTTCCTGGAGATCAAGGACGCCGGCGATCCGGTGGAGATCGCACGGCGCTACGATCAACAGGGCGCCGACGAGCTGGTATTCCTCGATATCAGCGCCAGCCATGAAGACCGCGGCACCCTCATGGACGTGGTCGAACGCGTGGCCGGCGAGGTCTTCATTCCGTTGACCGTCGGTGGCGGCGTGCGCACCCTGCCCGACGTACGACGGCTGCTTTCGGCCGGGGCCGACAAGGTGTCGATCAACACCGCCGCCATCTCGGATCCGAACTTCGTCGCCGAGGCCGCCTACCGCTACGGCTCGCAGTGCATCGTGGTCGCGCTGGACGCCAAGAACGTTGCTCGCAAGGGCGAAGCGCCGCGCTGGGAAATCTTCACCCACGGCGGGCGCAAATCCACCGGCATCGACGCCATCGAATGGGCGCAGAAGCTAGTTTCGCTCGGCGCCGGCGAGGTGCTGCTCACCAGCATGGACAAGGACGGTACCAAATCCGGCTTCGATCTGAAGCTTACCCGTGCCATCTCGGAAGCCGTGGACGTGCCGGTGATCGCCTCTGGCGGCGTGGGTACCCTGGAGCATCTGCACGACGGCCTCGAAATCGGCGCGGCCGATGCCGTACTGGCCGCCTCGATCTTTCATTTCGGCACGTACACGATCCAGCAGGCCAAGGGCTATCTCGCCGAACGCGGCGTGGTCGTACGCGACCCGATCTACCGCTAGCGCCACCCAACGCCGGGTCGCCCTGCACGCCCGGCTCGGCGACTCGGCGTGATTTTCGTACCCTGCTCTGAAGGCGATCCACAGATTACGCCGAGTTAAAAGACAGCTGAGCTCGAATTTGCGCCTTGTCAGATGCCTCGGCGTCTCGATGAAACGCGATCCCGAGGCTCGCCCTAGGACCATCT
This sequence comes from Salinisphaera sp. T5B8, assembly GCF_040361255.1. Taxonomy (NCBI): domain Bacteria; kingdom Pseudomonadati; phylum Pseudomonadota; class Gammaproteobacteria; order Salinisphaerales; family Salinisphaeraceae; genus Salinisphaera; species Salinisphaera sp. T5B8. The sequence goes on from NZ_APNG01000014.1 coordinate 71,273, forward strand.
GCGTGTATCTGCGTCGATCTGCGGACAGATTCTTCGGCAGGCATAACCTGTACGGTCAATCGCGGACACCCGTTCGGCTCATGCAGCAGCAGTAAGGCTACCAGCCAAGCCAGGAAAGTATTATCCGCAGATCAGCGCAGATCGAAAGCCGGGCGTTTCAACCTTCCTGCCACAGCTCAAACTCACCAAGGGCGCCAGTACCGCGGCCAACCCAGCACAGCTGCGCGCTTGCGATCTGCGTAGTCGGCGGTTGTCCTTCTTGAAACAGTCTCGCAATCTGGATTGCTCGCCGGACGCGCAAGATTGGCCAGTGCGTGCAACCGAATCGGCCGTGGACGCAGGCCCGTTTGTGTCGCCTGCTTAAGCCCGCTGTAAGCTTGTGCGCTCGATACTCACGCTTTTGCTGCTCCCTTCCTTGGTCGGGTTTATCCAATGAAAAACAATGTTCTGGCTGCCGCAATTCTCGGTCTGTGTCTCGCGGTCGGGCTGATCGTCGGCGGCAGCTATCTGAAAACCGCTGCCATTCAATGGAAATCCGCGGAACGCACGGTCACGGTCAAGGGCCTGGCCGAACGCGAAGTGCGGGCCAATCTGGCGCTCTGGCCGCTGCACTTTACCGTCACCGGCGACGAACTGGGCGCCGTGCAGGATCAGGTCAATCGCCAGGCCGACATCATTCGCGCCTTTCTGACCGACGCCGGCTTCAAGGCGGATTCGATCACGGTGACATCGCCCCAGGTCACCGACCGCTATGCCAACAGCTACGGCGATCAACGCCCGCCCACGCGGTATTCCGCCGAGGCCACGGTGCTGGTACGCACGCCCGAAATCGACACGGTCAAGCAGGCCATGCCGCGGGTGGGTGAACTGGTCAGCCAGGGCGTGGTGCTCTCACCCAACTATGAATATCGCACCGAGTTCCTGTTTACCGACCTGGAATCGATCAAGCCGGAAATGATCGCCCAGGCCACGGCCGATGCACGCAAGGCCGCGCGCCAGTTCGCCGAGGATTCGGGTAGCCAGGTCGGCGCCATCCGTTCGGCCTCGCAGGGCTATTTCTCGATCGAGGATCTGGACAGCTATACGCCAGACGTCAAGAAAATCCGCGTGGTGACCACGATCGACTACGTGCTCGACGACTAGACGCGCCTGGCGCAGCGCACCTGAAAACAATCGCCGCGTGAACCACGTGGGGTTCTTCGCGCCACGCTGACAGGGCGCGAGTGCTACCGCTAGAGCCCCGGGCGCGGGTTCATACGTGTGGGCGCCTGATTCATCACTGCGACACCCACGGAAGCCGGATGCGACCCCAGCCCGGAACACGCCATGTTATTCTCTCCGGATGCTCCGGCGGCGGGAAGTCGACACTGCTCGCCGCGTTACGCCGGCGTGGCTATGCGACCGTCGAAGAGCCCGGGCGCCGAATCGTTGCCGAGCAGATGCGCGGTGATGGCGAGGCACTGCCCTGGGTCGATCTGGAAGCATTCGCGCGCCGGGCCATTGAGCTGGCGATCGCTGATCGCGCACACGTCGGCCAAAATCCCGATTCCTGGGTGTTCTTCGACCGCGGGCTTGTCGATGCAGCAGCGGCCCTGGCACATGCCGCGGGCGCGCCGGTGGCCTCGACCCTGGCTGATCAACCCCGCTTCCATTCCCAGGTGTTTCTGACCCCGCCCTGGCCGGCGCTCTATCAGACAGACGCCGTGCGTCGGCAGACGCTGGACGATTCAATCGCCGAATATCACCGCCTCGTCGCCACCTACGAACAACTTGGCTATACCCGGATTATCCTGCCAAAGGTCGACGTCGAGACCCAGGCGGATTTCGTGCTCCGGCATCTGTACTGACCGCCTCGCCCGCGCACAAAAAAGCCCGGGTCGAAACCCGGGCTTTGCTTTGCACATGGCAGTGCGCGAAGCGATCAGGTGGTCTGTTCTTCGTGCTTGCCTTCGGCGATCTCTTCGATCGTCTTGGCACAGAAGGCATCCAGATCGTCCGGCGTACGGCTGGTGACCAGCGCTTCGTCGCAGACCACTTCGCGGTCTTCCCACTTGGCGCCCGCGTTCTTGAGATCGGTCTTGATCGACGGGAACGAGGTCACCGTGCGGCCTTCAAGTACACCGGCTTCGGCCAGCAGCCACGGCCCGTGACAGATCGCCGAGACCGGCTTGTGCTGGGCAAAGAAATCGCGCACGAACTGTACGGCCTTGTCGTTCATGCGCAGCGTGTCGGGATTGGCCAGGCCGCCCGGCAGCACCAGTGCGTTGTAGTCCTTCGCCGATACCTGATCCACGGTCTTGTCGACCGGAATCGGATCGCCCTTGGGTTCGCCGCCGCTTTCGCCCTGGATCTTGCCGTTTTCGAGCGAAATCAGTTCGACCTCGGCACCGGCGGCCTTGATTTCGTCCCACGGCTGGGTCAGTTCCGAATACTCGAAACCGTTCGTGGCCAGAAAGGCGACCTTTTTGCCTTTGAGTTCGTCGCTCATCACAACTCCAATTGGTTGATGAATCAGTACACCCCCAATCGTGCGGTTGTGCGCAATCGATTCAACTCCGTAATGCTACGTACCGTAGGAAACGCCGGTCAGGCATCGCAGCGTTCGAGCACGGCGTAGTAGAAGCCGTCGAAGCCATGCATGCCGGGCGCGATACGCCGGCCATGACGTTCGGCAAAGCCCCAGTGCGCGTCGATGACGTGCTCGCGCGCGTCGGGCGTGCGCTGGAGGAAGGCATCGATGACGTCCACGCCTTCGGCGCGCAGAATCGAACAGGTGGCATACACCAGCCGCCCGCCCGGGGCGAGCGTACGCCAGAGATTGTCGAGCAGCAGATTCTGGCGCTCGGCGGCGGCGCCAATATCGCCCGGTCGCCGCAGCCATTTGATATCGGGATGTCGACGAATGACACCGGTGCCACTGCAGGGCGCATCCAGCAGGATGCGATCGAAGGCACTGCCATTCCACCAGCTATCGACGTCCACCGCGTCCGCGGCTTGCAGGCGTGCGCTTGCCCCCACCCGTTGCAGGGTTTTGTCGAGGGTGGCCAGGCGTGCCGAGTCGATATCCAGTGCCAGCAGATCGATATCCGCCCGTTCGAGTAGATGCGCACTCTTGTTGCCCGGCGCGGCACAGCCGTCCAGCACATGATCGCCTGCCTGCGCGCCGACAAGGGTGGCGGCGAGTTGCGCCGCGCCGTCCTGAATCGAGATATCGCCCTCGGCAAAACCGGGCAGATCGCGTGCCGGCACGGGGTGGTCGAGGGTGAACGCGCTATCGCACACGCGTATGGCCTGACTGGCGATACCGGCCTCGGCCAGGCGCGCCATCGCAGCGTGTCGGCTATATCGGCGCGTATTGACACGCAGATGCATGGGCGCCGGTCGATTGCCGGCAGCCAGCACATCGGCGGCCAGGCCGGCCCAATCGGTTTCGATCATGCGCACCAGCCAGTCGGGATAGCTGTAGCGCAGGCCCGGGGCCTGTTCGCTGGCAGCTGTCGCCGCATCCTCGCGTTGATGGGCACGCAGAACGGCGTTGACCATGCCACGCGCCTTGCCGAGCTTGAGTATCGCTGTGGCCGCGACGGTGGCGTGCACGGCCGCATGGGCCGGGATGCGCATCGCGTCGAGCTGCAACAGTCCGACCAGCAAAAGCGCGCGCAACAGTGGTTGCGGCTTGCGCGACAAACGTGGCGCGAGCAGGCCATCCAGGCGCCGATAATCGCGCAGCACGCCATAGGCCAGCGCCGATACCAGCGCGCGATCGACGCCGCTCATGTCGGCTGGCACATCGGCCAGGGCCGCGTCGAGACTGCGGTGATCATCCATGACCGCGGACACGCAGCGTGCCGCCCAGGCGCGTGTGGGCGCGCCTTCCACCGAATCGGGCGGCGTAGCGCGGCGGCGCTTACTCAAAACGCAGGCCGACCCAGTCGCGACCGTTGACCGCCGCGGCGGCATCCATACGTTTCTTGCCCGGCAATTGCAGCTCGGTCACCCGTAACGTACCCGCCCCGGTGGCGATATCGATACCTTTGGCAGAGGCCGCCACTACCGTGCCCGGCTCGGCACTGGCGCCGCTCGCCGTGGCCGCCCGCCAGAAACGCACCGGCTGGCCATCCAGACGCGCATGGGCCACCGGCCAGGGTACGAAGGCCCGCACTGCCCGGGCGATTTCGTCGGCGCGCAGGCGCCAGTCGATCGCGGCCTCGCCTTTATCCAGACGATGTGCATAGCAGGCCTGGGCGTCGTCCTGCGGCTCGCCGCTCACGCCCTGTTCTATGCGTCCGAGCAGCGTCGATAATTCCGCCGCGCCCAACGCGGCCAGCTGGTCGTGCAAGTCGCCCGCCGTGGTATCGCTGTCGATGGCCACCGCACGGCGCGCGAGCATGGCCCCGGTATCCAGGCCCGCATCCATTTGCATGAGCGTCACACCGGTTTCGCTATCGCCGGCCAGAATCGCACGCGCGATCGGCGCGGCCCCGCGCCAGCGCGGCAGCAAGGAGGCATGCACGTTGATACAGCCATAACGCGGCAGCGCGAGCACTTTTTTCGGCAGCAGCAGACCATAGGCGACCACCACCATCAGATCCGGCTCGAGCGCGGCCAGCGCATCGAAGGCATCGGCCTTTTTCAGCGACAACGGCTGTTGCACGGGAACACCGAGTTCAAGCGCGCGTTGCTTGACCGGCGAGGCGGCGAGCTTGCGCCCCCGCCCGGCCGGGCGATCCGGCTGGGTGAGTACGCCGGCCAGCCGGTGCGAACTCGCCGCGATCGCATCCAGACAGGGCAGCGCGAACTCGGGCGTGCCGGCAAAAACGATATTCACGATCTACTCGTCGCTTTCCGTCGCGGCTTGCTGGCGCGCGGCCTTGGCCAGCTTGCGACGAATGCGCTCGCGCTTGAGCCGCGAAAGCTGGTCGATATAGAGGCCACCGTCGAGATGGGCCAGTTCGTGCTGTACGCATTGCGCGAGCAGGCCTTCGGCATCCATTTCGTAACGCTCGCCGTGGCGATCCTGGGCGGCAAAGCGAATACGTGCATGGCGCTTGACCTTGTCGTAATGGTCCGGCACCGACAGACAGCCCTCGTCCACGGTTTCCAGATCTTCGGCCCAGAGAATTTCCGGGTTGCACATCACGATGCGCTCGTTGCGATCCTCGGAGCAATCCATGACCGCGACGCGGCGTGTATCGCCCACCTGGGTCGAGGCCAAACCCACGCCCGGGGCGTCATACATGGTGTCGAACATGTCATCGATAAAACGCGACAGTGCGTCGTCGAAAACGGTGATCGGCTCAGTGCGTTCGCGCAGTCGCGGATCGGGGAAATGCAAAATCTCGAGAATCGCCATATTCTATTGGTCGTCAATGTCGCAAGTGGGCCGGCCATTAATAAATCATCGGACTGGCCGATAACGAAAAGCACGCGGCATGGCCTGTTCAAGCGCTATCAATTGGGGGGCGCGTCCTGGATGCGAGAGTATAACGATTTGAGACAGGCCATGAAGTGCGCGGGCACTGGCCTGGCGGTGGCCCTGGCGGTCGTTGCGAGCGGCTGCGCGCACCAACAGGAGCCCGAGCGTGCGCCCGCCTCCCCGGCCACGCCGCTGCCCGAGCGCGCGACACCCGCGGTCAACGAAACCACGGTCAACGACCAGATACGCGCCGACGCGCCGCTGCGCTACGTGGTCAAGAAAGGCGATACGCTCTGGGATATCGCAGGCTACTACCTGCGCGACCCCTGGTATTGGCCGCAGCTGTGGTACGCCAATCCCGATATCGCCAATCCGCATCTGATCTATCCGGGCGATGTGCTCATCCTCACCCGCGACGCCAACGGCAATTTCCAGCTGCGCCGCGCCGGCACCAAGGTGTTGTCGCCCGAGATACGCGAAAGCTCGCTGGAATCGGTCGCCACCATTCCGCTGGATGCGATCCGTGCATTCATTACCGGCCCGCGGATCGTGTCCGCACAGGAGCTGGCCGATGCGCCCTATGTGGTGTCGTTCATCGACGAACATCTGGTCGGCGGCAAGGGCACGGTCAGTTATGTACGCGGCGTAGGCGCCCAAGGCCATGACGCCGAGCGCTACAGCCTCGTACGCGACGCCGGGCCCTACAAGGACCCGGACACGGGCGAAATCCTCGGCCAGCAGGCCGTACCGGTCGGCGAAATACGAATTCTCGAAGACGGGCCCGTCGCCAAGGCGCAGATCACCAAAAGCTATCGCGAAGCCCTGGTCGCCGACCGGCTGCTACCGCTGGAAACCGAGGATCTGGTGCACGATTTCTATCCGCATGCACCGGATCGCGCGATCGAAGGCCGTATTATCTCCGTGTACGACGGCGTGTCGGCTATCGGCCAGTATCAGGTGGTGACCTTGAGCGTGGGCCGCACCGACGGTATCGAACGCGGGCATGTGCTCGATATCTTCGAAGCCGGCCGCGTGGTGCTCGACCCGGTCAAGGGCGATCAGGTGCGCCTGCCCGAACTCAAATCCGGCCAGCTGCTGGTATTCAAGACCGACGAGAAAGTCAGCTTCGCGGTGATCATGCGCGCCGAACGCGCGATCCATATCGACGATTACGTGCGTACGCCGGCGCGCTAGCGCGTGTACCGGCTGTAACCGATGGTGTCGTGAGTCATCACGCCGAGCTGCAACTGGCCTGCACGCCGGGCATCGGGGCGACACTGGGTAGCCGCCTGATCGAACACTTCGGCAGTGCCGAGACGGCCTTGGCGGCCGGCGAGCGTGCCTGGCGCGAACTCGGCGTGCCGCGTGCGGCCTGTGCCGCACTTGCCGCCGCCGATAACGCGCGCCTGGACGAAACGCGGCGCTGGCTTGACGCAGCCGATCATCATTTCATCACCCGCGATCATCGCCACTACCCGAACGCGCTGGCCGAGCTCGAGCCCGCCCCGCCCTGGTTGTACGCGCTGGGGGATACCGAGTTACTCAACTATCCGGCGATCGCGATCGTGGGCAGCCGCAATCCCAGCCCGGCGGGCCTGGAAGCCGCCCGCGAGTTCGGCTTCGCGCTCGCCTCGGCGGGGCTGGTCGTGGTGTCGGGCCTGGCCCGCGGTATCGACGCCGCCGCCCATGAAGGCGCACTCGCGGCCGACGGCATGACCATCGCGGTGTGTGGCACCGGCCTCGATCGCGTGTATCCGGCCATGAACAAGGATCTGGCCGAACGTATCGCCGGCAACGGGCTGTTGCTGTCGGAATTCGGCCTGGGTACAGAACCGACACGCGGCAATTTTCCGCGCCGTAATCGCATCATCGCCGGTCTTTGTAGCGCCACACTGGTCGTCGAAGCCGCCCGCGCCTCGGGCTCGTTGATCACCGCCCGTCTGGCCAGCGCGGCCGGGCGCGAAGTCTTCGCCCTGCCCGGCTCGATTCACAACCCGCTCGCGCGCGGCTGCCACCAGCTCATTCGCGATGGCGCCAAGCTGGTCGAAACCACCGAGCACATTCTCGAAGACATCGCCGGCGTGCTCGACGGCTATCGCAGCCATGGTGCGCAGGTGTCTGATCGCGAAGCCGAACACGCGGCGACTGACCGTCCGCCAGCGGCCGAAAACGACGACCACGCCACGCTGCTTGCCGCGCTCGGCCACGGCCCGGCACGGGTCGACGACCTGGTCGCACGCACGGGTTGGTCGGCAGATGCGGTATCATCCACCCTGCTCATCCTGGAACTGGAAGGTCGTGTTCATGCCGGCCCGGGCGGGGCTTATACCCGCACGGCATCATGAGCACGGGCCTGGCCCATTGCCACGGTTCACACACGACGGATCTGCGCCGATGAACGAAAACCTGCTCGACGTGCTGCTCTATCTGTTCGAGAACTTCTCGCTCGCGGATGCCGAACACATGTCCAGCGTACGCGACGACCTGGGCGATGCCGGCTTCTTCGACGACGAAATCGACGATGCCTTTGCCTGGATTCGGGCCACCGACCCGGCCGGCCAGTCGATGGCCGATACGCCCAGCGACGATGCCGTGCGCGTCTACGCCGAACGCGAGATGCAGGTCCTGGATGCCGAATGCCGGGGCTACCTCGCCGGCCTGCAACAAGCCGGCGTGCTCAGTGCCACTGCCCGCGAGATCGTGATCGACCGCATGATGGCGCTGGCCGAAGACGCCTTCGAGGGCGCCGAGATCGAACAGCTCAAGTGGGTGGTGATGATGGTGCTCTCTTCGAGCGGCCAGGATCAGGCCTATGCCCGCATGGAAGCGATGATCCATGCCGAATCCCCTGGGGCCAGTCACTAGCCGGACACCCCGGACCGCTTCGGCGGGGTCACAACCGCGCCATGCACGGGGCGGCGCGGTTGACGCGTCCCGGTCGCGCATGCTTCAAAGGCTATGCTAGTGTGCAGCGCCCTGTACGCGAGTGCAGGCCTTAATCCTTTAAATATAGCGTGAATCGATGAGTCGCAATCTCGTCATCGTGGAATCGCCGGCCAAGGCCCGGACGATCGAAAAATATCTCGGCAAGGACTACGAGGTGCTTGCCTCGTACGGCCACGTGCGCGACCTCGTGCCCAAGGAAGGCGCAGTCGATACCGAGCACGACTTCGCGATGCGCTACGACATCATCGACCGCAATGCCAAGCAGGTCGACAAGATCGCCCGCTCGCTCAAGAAGTCGGACGCCCTGCTGCTGGCCACTGACCCCGACCGCGAAGGCGAGGCCATTGCCTGGCATCTGCTGGAGCTGCTGCGCGAACGCGGCCTGCTCGAAAACAAGGAAGTCGCCCGGGTGGTCTTTCACGAGATCACCAAGAAAGCCGTCGGTTCGGCCGTGGCCAACCCGCGCACCATCTCCGATGACCTGGTCAATGCGCAGCAGGCACGCCGCGCGCTCGACTATCTGGTGGGCTTCAATCTGTCGCCCCTGCTCTGGCGCAAGGTTCAGCGCGGACTATCGGCCGGGCGCGTACAGTCGCCGGCGCTACGCCTGATCTGCGAGCGCGATGCCGAGATCGAGGCGTTCATCCCCCAGGAATACTGGAAGATCGAAGCCCAGGTGGAAAAGGACGCCCAGCCGTTTTCCGCACGGCTGTCGCAGCTGGACGGCGAAAAGGTCGAACAGTTCACGGTCAACAACCAGGGCAGCGCCGACGCAGCCCTGGAAAAACTCACCAGCGCCGCCCAGGGCCAGCTGCGGGTGGTCAAGGTCGACCGCAAACAGCGCAAGCGCAACCCGGCGCCGCCGTTCACGACCTCCACGCTGCAACAGGAAGCCGCACGCAAGCTCGGCTTTACCGCCAAGCGCACCATGCGTACGGCCCAGAGCCTGTATGAAGGCGTGTCGATCGATGGCGCCGAGGCCACCGGTCTGATCACCTATATGCGGACCGACTCGGTCAGCCTGGCCGCGGACGCGGTCAACGAACTGCGCGCGATGATCGGCAAGCGCTACGGCGACAAGAACCTGCCGGACGCCCCGCGCACCTTCAAGACCAAGTCGAAGAACGCCCAGGAAGCGCATGAGGCCATCCGGCCGACCGAAAGCGCGCGGATTCCGGACGAAATCAAGTCGAACCTGACCAGCGATCAGGCACGCCTCTATGAGCTGATCTGGCAGCGCACCGTCGCCAGCCAGATGATGCATGCCCTGTTCGATACCGTATCGGCCGATCTCGCAGCCGGCGACGACGCGAAGCACCTGTTCCGTGCCTCGGGCCGTACCCTGCGCGAGCCGGGCTTTCTGGCCGTCTACAAGGAAGGCAAGGACGACGACAAGGGCGATGACGACGCCGACAAGCGCCTGCCGCATCTGGAAGAGAACGAGCTGCTCAAGCTCGCCGAGATCATTCCCACCCAGCATTTCACCGAGCCGCCGCCGCGCTTTACCGAAGCCGCGCTCGTGAAAACGCTCGAGGAATACGATATCGGCCGGCCGTCGACCTATGCCTCGATCATCTCGACGCTGCAGGATCGCGAATACGTCGAAATGGACGGCAAGGCGTTCATGCCCACCCCGCTGGGCAAGATCGTCAACAAGTTCCTGACCGATCACTTCACCCGCTATGTGGACTACGAGTTCACCGCCAACCTCGAAGACCGGCTCGACGCCGTCTCGCGCGGCGAGGAACAGTGGCAGCCGCTGCTCAAGGAATTCTGGGATCGCTTCTCCGAACAGATCGAATCCAAGCAGGATCTGTCGCGCGAAGAAGTCGCCCAGGCCCGCGAGCTGGGTACCGATCCGAAAACCGGCAAGCCGGTGATCGTGCGCATCGGCCGTTTCGGCCCGTTCGTGCAGATCGGCTCCAAGGACGACGAGGAAAAACCCAAGTTCGCCGGCCTGCGCAAGGGCCAGGACATGGACAAGATCACCCTCGACGAGGCGCTGTATCTGTTCAACCTGCCCCGCGATCTGGGCGAAACGCCCGAAGGCGAGGAAATTCAGGTCAACATCGGCCGCTTCGGCCCCTATGTGCGCTTTGGCAAGAAGTTCGCGTCGATCAAGGAAGACGACCCGTACACCATCTCCAAGGAGCGCGCGCTCGAGGTCATCGCCGAGAAGAAGGAAGCCGACGCCAAGAAGCTGATCAAGCACTTCGAGGCCGAAGGCATCAAGGTTCAGCACGGCCCGTTCGGCCCCTACATCACCGACGGCAAGAAAAACGCCAGCGTGCCCAAGGGTCAGGAACCGGCCGATCTCACCCTTGAGCAGTGCCAGGAGATCATCGCCAAGGCCCCGGAGAAGAAAAAGCGCGGGCGCAAGGGCGCGGCAGCCAAAAAGGACAGCGCCAAATCGAGCGCGAAGTCGACCGCCAAGACTGGCAAGAGCACGGCCAAGGCCAAGAGCACCAGCAAGTCGGCGACGGCAAAAAAGACCACCGCCAAAGGCAGCACGGCCAAGAAAGCGCCGGCGAAGTCGAAACCCGGCTCCGGCGCCGACAAGCGTTAGGCCTGATTGCATACCCGGCTGACTGGACCGAGCGAACATGAGTAGTCACGCCAAGCCCAGGGGCGCGCAGGTGAGCGCGCATCGTTTGCGCCGCGCTGCGCGCATCCTGCATGCCGGCGGTGTGATCGCCCATGCCACCGAAGGCGTGTGGGGGCTGGCCTGCGATCCGCTGGACCCCGCCGCCGTGCTGCGTGTGCTGACGATCAAGGGCCGCGCGATCGAGCGCGGGCTCATCGTGATTGGCGCCGATAGCGCCCAGCTCGAAGCCTTTGTCGCCCCCGAGGCCGGCGACGCCTGGGCGCGTGCGACCGAAACCTGGCCGGCCGCCATTACCTGGCTGTTGCCTGCCGCCGACGACACCCCCTGGTGGCTGACCGGCGCCCACGACACCATCGCCCTGCGCCAAACCGCGCATGCCGATAGTGCGGCGCTGTGTCGCGCCTTCGGCGGTGCACTGGTCTCCACCAGCGCGAATGTGAGCACCCACCCGCCCGTGCGCAACGCATGGCAAGCCCGGGCACGGCTTGGCGAAGGCCCAGGTGGTGTCGACATGATCCTGGGTGGCCTACCCGATACGCCGGGACGCGCGAGCACCATTCGCGATGCCCGTACAGGCCAAACCCTGCGCGGTGGTTGATATGGGTAGCGCCGAGATCGATTCCGAGCGCGTAATCGCCTGGTTTCGCGAACTGCAGGATCATATCTGCCAGCGCCTGGCCGCTTTCGAGCCGGCGCTGGATTTCCAGATCGATGCCTGGCAGCGCCCGGCCGGCGGCGGGGGCGATACCCGCGTGCTCGCCGAGGGTGAAACCTTCGAGCGTGCCGGGGTGAATTTCTCGCGCGTGACCGGCGACAATCTCCCCGCCTCTGCATCGGCGCGGCGCCCGGAGCTGGCCGGGCGTTCGTTCATCGCCAGCGGCGTGTCGGTGGTGGTGCATCCGCGCAACCCCTATGCGCCCACCGCCCATGCCAACGTGCGCTTCTTCGTGGCCGAAAAAGAAGGCGAAGCGCCGGTCTGGTGGTTTGGCGGCGGCTTTGATCTGACCCCGTTCTACCCCTTCGAAGCCGATGCCATCGCCTGGCACGAGGCAGCCCGCGATGCCTGTGCACCGTTTGGCCAGGCGCTCTACCCGCGCTTCAAACAGTGGTGCGACGAGTATTTCTACCTGCCGCATCGCGACGAAACCCGCGGCGTCGGCGGGCTGTTCTTCGACGATTTCGACGAACTGGGCTTCGAAGACAGCTTTGCCTTCGTGCGCAGCGTTGGTCAGGCCTTTATCGATGCCTATGCGCCGATCGTCGAACGCCGGCGCGAACACGACTACGGATCGCGCGAACGCGATTTCCAGCTGTATCGGCGCGGGCGCTATGTCGAGTTCAACCTGGTCTACGATCGCGGCACGCTGTTCGGTCTGCAATCGCGCGGACGCACCGAATCCATTCTCATGTCGATGCCGCCACTGGCGTCGTGGCAATATGGGTACACGCCCATATCCGGCAGCGCCGAGGCCGCACTCTACGAGGGCTTTCTCAAGCCTCGGGACTGGCTCGGCGCCCTTTAGCCTGCCGCCCAACAAGATCTTGCTGTGATGCATATCACGTTGACCGAACTGCGCTATCTGATCGCGCTCGACAAGGAACGCCACTTCGGCCGCGCGGCCAAGCGCGCGTTCGTCAGCCAGCCGACGCTGTCCGTGGCAGTCAAGAAGCTCGAAGGCGAACTGGGCGTGACCGTATTCGAGCGCAATCGCGGCGAGGCCCGGGTCACCCCGATCGGGCGGCGCATCATCGAACAGGCCTATCGGATTCTGGGCGAGGTAAGCGCCCTGGAAAGCGTGGCCGAACAGGGCCGCGACGAGCTCAAGGGTGCATTCCGCCTGGGCGTGATCTATACCGTGGGGCCCTATCTTCTGCCGCACCTGATCCCGGCCCTGCGCGAAAGCACGCCCGACATGCCGCTGATCATCGAAGAGAATTTCACCGGCGCGCTCACCCAGCAGCTGCGCAACAACGAACTCGACGCAGTGATCGTGGCCATGCCCTACGACGTCGGCGGGTTTTCCACCTGGCCGCTCTACGACGAATCCTTCGTGGTGGTGATGCCACAGAACCATCGCTGGACCCAGCACGAAGAGATTGATGCCAACGAACTGGCCGAAGAAGATCTGCTGTTGCTCGGGCCCGGCCATTGTTTTCGCGATCACGTGCTCGCGCTGTGCGAAGACTGCCGCGATCGCGAGCGCGAACGCCAGCCGCATTCCGGCTCCAGCCTGGAAACGATCCGGCACATGGTTGCCAGCGGCCTGGGTGTGACCGTGCTACCGCGCTCCTCGATTCCGGGATTGTCGGAAGAATCGCGGCTACTCGAAACCCGGCCCTTTGCCGGCGAGCCGCCCATTCGGCGTATCGCCATCGCCTGGCGCAAGAGCTTTCCGCGTCCGCGCGCAATTACCGCGCTACGTGAGGCGGTCATGCAATGCGACCCCAGCGGCGTCACCCTGCTGCATGACGCCGTCGCCGCCAACGTCGACGAAGACAGCTTCGCCGAAACGTATTGACCGATAACGCCTGACACCGCTGTCGTTTTTCGTAGCCAGCATCGGCAGATGCGCTCGGCACGTATTCACGGCTGGCGCCATCGCTTGTGCCGACGTCGGTCGATAAAATACATCGGCCGGATCGGCGTGCGTTACACTCACGGCTGTGAATAGCCTCAATGCCCGGATCGCCATGCGCCTGTTTTTCATGGCCATACTGCTGCTCTGCGCGGGCACGAGTGTGGCTGCCGATGCATCCCAACGCGCGCTCTTTCGCGACGCGCTGACCGCCGCCCAGCAGGGTCGGCTCGACGCGCGTCCCGACTTGCGTTCGCGGTTGCAGACCTACCCGCTCTACAACTATCTGAGCGCGGCCGAACTGCGCTACCGCCTGGATACCGATGCCAACGCGGCACTCGACACGCAGATCGAGAAATTCATTGCCGCCCATCCCGATCTGCCCCCGGCCGAAAGCCTGCGCCGCAACTGGCTGCCGAGCCTGGCGCGTCGCGATCGCTGGTCGATGCTGCTGGCCAATACCCGCGACAGCGACGGCGGCACCGCCACCTGTCGTGCGGTCAATGCCCGTATCCAACTGGGTCAGAACCCGCGTAGCGAAGCGCTCGCTCTGTGGCGGGTCGGCCGCAGCCAGCCCGACGCCTGCGACCCGGTATTCGCCTGGCTGGACCGCCAGGGGCTGCTCGGCGCCAACGAAATTCGCGAACGCGCGCGTCTGGCGGTGCTGGCCGGTCAGTACGGCCTGGCCCGCTATCTGGCACGCCAACTGCCGGAAAACCAGCGCACGGCGATCGATCGCTGGCTCGATGTGGCCGAAACGCCGGCCAACCTCAACTATGCCTCGGCCGGGCTGGACGGCGATATCGCGGTTTATGCCTTCAAGCGCTATGCCCTGCGCGATCTCGACGGCGCGGCCGATCTGTTCTCACCGCTGGCCGAACGCCTGCAACTCGACGCGGCCCAGCGCCACGAGATGAAGCGCCAGCTCGCGCTGCTCTATGCCCAGTCCCAGCAGCCGCAGGCGCTGGTGTGGTTTGCGCGCATGGATCACGCGCGCATGCGCGACGACGAACACGCCCTCGGCTGGGAGATTCGGGCCGCGATCTACAACCAGCGCTGGCCGTTGGTGGTGGACGCGATCAACGACCTGCCGCCGGCCATCGGCAACGACGAGGAATGGCGTTACTGGCATGCACGCGCGCTCGATGCCATGGGCCGCAGCCAGCAGGCCCGCGCCTTGTACGCGCCGCTGGCCGCAGAGCGCAGCTACCACGGCTATCTGGCCGCCGATGCGCTCAATCAGGACTACAGCCTCAACGAGCGTCCGCTGGCGGTCGACCCCGCAGCGCGTGCACGCGTCGAGGCCAAACCCGCCTTGGCACGGGCTTACGAGCTGCGCGCGCTCGGCATGGACCACGCCGCAAACCTGGAATGGAACGCCGTGATCGATGGTCTGGATCAGGCGGCACTGGCGCAGGCGGCCCGTATTGCCCACGAATGGGGCTGGCATTCGCGCGCCATCATCACGCTGGTCAAGGCCGACTACTGGGACGACCTGGATATCCGCTATCCCACGCCTTATAGCGATGCAGTGCGCCAGTTCGCCGACGATAACGATCTCGACCCGGCCTATGTGTACGCCATCATGCGCACCGAGTCGCTGTTTCAGCCCGCGATCCGCTCCTCGGCGGGCGCGGTGGGGTTGATGCAGTTGTTGCCTGGCACCGCGCGCCTGGTGGCACGACGCATGGACGCCAGTACGCCGTCGAGCAGTGCACTGACGATTCCGGAAATCAATATCCAGCTCGGTGCCGGCTATCTGGCACAAATGCGCGAGCGCTGGGACGGCAATATCGCCATGGCGACCGCCAGCTACAACGCCGGACCGCAGCGTATTGCGCGCTGGCTACCCGACGACGATATGGACCCGACCATCTGGATTGCGAATATTCCGTATACCGAAACCCGCAATTACGTCCAGCGGGCGATGTCGCACATGACCGTCTTCCAGGCCCGCCTGAACGAGCATATCGTGCCGCTGGACAAGCGTATCGACGATATTCGCCCGGGCTACGGTGACCGCACCGCCCAGCGGTAGCGCCTGCGGTCTGCCATGCAACGGTATCTGGTCGGTGGCGCACTGCGCGATGAATGGCTCGGCCTGCCGGTCTCGGATCGCGACTGGGTGGTAGTCGGTGCGACCCCGGAAGAGATGGTCGCAGCCGGCTATCGACCGGTCGGCCGGGATTTCCCGGTCTTTCTCGACCCCGAAACCAAGGAAGAACATGCACTGGCGCGCACCGAACGCAAGCAAGGCCACGGCTATCATGGCTTCGTGTTCCATACCGGCGCCGATGTACGCCTGGAAGATGATCTCGTACGCCGCGATCTGACCATCAACGCCATCGCCCGAGGCGATGACGGCCAGGTGGTGGACCCCTGTGGCGGGCGTACCGATCTGCAGAACCGGGTATTGCGCCATGTCTCCCCGGCCTTCGTCGAGGACCCGGTGCGCCTGTTGCGCCTGGCGCGCTACTACGCGCGTTTTGCGCCGCTGGGCTTTCGCGTGGCCGACGAAACCATGGCGCTGTTGCGCGAGATGGTCCGGTCCGGCGAAGTCGACCATCTGGTGCCCGAGCGCGTATGGGCAGAAACCGAGCGCGCGCTCATGCACGACGAGCCGCAGCTGTTCTTTTATCTGTTGCGCGAATGCGGTGCGCTGGCGCGGCTGTTTCCGGAACTGGACAATCTGTTCGGCGTAATCCAGCCGATCCGTCATCATCCGGAAATCGACTCGGGCGTGCATACCCTGCTGGTACTCGGCCAGACCGCGGCCGCCAATGATCCGCTGGCCGCACGCTATGCCGCGCTGTGTCATGACTACGGCAAGGCGCGCACACCGGCGCATGTGCTGCCCGGCCATCGCGGCCACGAAGCCGCAGGCGTGCCCCTGGCCGAGGCCTGCAGCGAGCGCCTGGGCGTACCCAAGGCCGTGCGCGAAGCCGCGGCCCTGGTCACGCGCTGGCATACCCATGTGCATCGCATGCACGAACTGCGGCCTGCCACCATGCTCGAGCTATTCGAGCGTATCGATGCCTTTCGCCGGCCCGAACGCCTGGAAATCCTGATCGCGGTCTGTAGTGCCGATGTTCACGGACGGCTGGGTTTCGAACAACGCCAGTACGATCAGCCAGCCACCGCGCGCAGGGCGTTCGCGGCAGCCCAGGCCATCGATGCGAAACCACTCGCTGCGGCAGGCCTGCGCGGCGCCCAGATCGGCGAAGCACTCAAACGCGAACGCATCCGCGCCATCGCCACGGCGATCGGCCGGCATTGACCGGCCGGGCCAATTTCAACCACTAGCCGTTCCAGCCGAAAATGGCGAACAGCAAAAGACCCAGCAGTACGCGATAGACCACGAACGGCATCATGCCCACCGACTGCAACATGCGCAGGAAATAATGGATCGCGGCAAAGGCACTGATCCCGGCCAGCAACGCGGCCATGGCCATCGCACCCCAGGCATCGGCGGTGGGCGTTTGCAATAACAGCACGGTTTCGAAGGCGATCGCGGCCGTAGTGATCGGAATCGCCAGATAGAACGCCACCCGCGCAGCGGCCTGTCGATTGAGCCCGCAGGCACGCCCGCCCATGATGGTCATACCCGAACGTGACGCACCGGGAATGAGTGCGATTGCCTGGGCGAAACCGATCGCCAGATAGGCCCGCCAGCCGATCTGATCGGGTTCGCGTGCGCATGGCGCGCGCCAGTCCACCCAGCCCAGGGCAATACCGAACACGATACTCGTGGTGGCAATCACACCCGGCACGCGCAGCATGGATTCGCCGACGAGGCCGAGCACGAGCCCGCACACGATCGCCGGTAACGTGGCCAGCACAAGCCCCCAGGCCATGGCGACTTCGCCATCGCGTCGACCGCTGCGCATCGACTCGACCCAGGCATGGGCAAGCTGAACCACATCCTGACGAAAATAGGCAACGACCGCGACCAGTGTGCCCAGATGCATCGCCAGATCGAAACCCAGCCCCTGATCCGGCCAACCGAGAAAATGCGGCACCAGAATGAGATGCGCCGAGCTCGAGATCGGCAGAAATTCGGTAATGCCTTGCACGATCGCAAGCACCACCATCTGATACCACTCCATAAAAGCCCGCCTGGAAAGAATGAAATGCGTTGCGGCGTATGCCCCGCTATCGGCCGCAAACCGCGGGCACTATAGCGCGGCTGCCGGTAACCATTCGTTACGGTTTCGTGGCCCTGGCATTGCTACGGCAGCAACGGCGCGCTGTCCTGCAGGCTGACCGGCTCGAGCCGATGGGCCTGCGTGGCCATTGTGGCCCACAGATCGGCATACCGCATACCACAAACCGGATGACGCGCTTCGGGCATCAACTCGGCAAGCGGGCCGAGTACGAATGGCTGTTCGACGATATCCGGGCGTGGCAACACCGGCGCGTATTCATGCACCGTATCGCCAAAAAGCAGCAGGTCGATATCGATACACGGCGGTATCTCCGCCTGACTGCGATCGCGCCCACAGGCGGCCTCGATATCGCGCAGTTCGATGCACAGCTGGTCCAGCGGCGCCGCGGTATCGAACGCGGCCACCAGATTGTGGAAATCCGCGCCCTGCACGCCCACCGGTGGGCAACGATAGATCGACGAGGTATCGAGCGCGCCGAAGCTTTGTTCGAGCACGTCCAGTGCGAGTGCGATATGGGCGTGCGGCGAGCGATTGCTGCCGATGCCCACCACCGCCCGGGTCATACCTCGCGCGACCGCGTGATCCGCACCCCGACATTGGCGGCCTTGGCCAGCGCACCCGGCTTGCTGACGCGGACACTGACCTGTTCCACATCGAAATTCGCGATCAGAAGCCGCGCGGTTTCTTCGGCCAGCGTCTCGACCAGCTGATAGCGGCTGGCGGCCGCGAAGGCCTGTACACGCTCCGCCACGGCCTGATAGTCCAGCGTCTGCTCGAAATCGTCGTCCGCAGCGGCGTCGCGCACAGTAAAACCGATATCAAGATCGATAAGCAGCCGCTGCGTGGTTTCGCGCTCCCAGTCGTAGACGCCGATCACGGCATCCACCGCGAGCTGTTCGATGAAGATCGTGTCCAAACCGCCTCCTGGCCCCTGCTTCACGACGGCGAAAGTGCGTCGATCTGAAAACTACGATACACAATACTATCACTCGCCAAACGAATGGCCGGCCCCGCAAGACGCGCGCGTCGCCCTGTCGACGCGCTATACGTTCAACGCGGCGGGCGGCTGCAGGCTATCCAGCGGCCAGCGCGCCCGTGCCTCGGCCGGGGCGATGCCGGGCCGCATCTGCTCGGCGCGCAAACTGCCCACCAGGGCAATCATCGCCGCGTTATCCGTACAAAATTGTGACTGCGGAAAATACAGCGCGAACCCGTCGCGCGCGCCGCGTGCTTGCAGGGCCGCGCGCAGACGTCGATTCGCACCCACCCCGCCGGCCACGACCAGACGCGAGCGCCCGGTCTGCTTGAGCGCGCGGGCACATTTGGCCACCAGCGTATCGACCACCGCCTGCTCGAAGCTGGCCGCGATATCCGCGCGCGCCTGATGCGTATCCGGCGCGGCCTTGACCGCAAGCATTACTGCCGTCTTGAGCCCCGAGAACGAAAAATCCAGCCCTGCCCGCTTGAGCATCGGGCGCGGGAAAGCGTGCGCATCGCGGCGGCCCTCGGCAGCCAGCGCCGCCAGCGCCGGACCACCGGGATAGCCCAGCCCCAGCATCTTGGCGCATTTATCGAAGGCCTCACCCACGGCATCGTCCAGACTTTCGCCCAGTACGCGATAGTGGCCGACACCCTCGACCTGTACCAGTAACGTATGTCCGCCGGATACCAACAAGGCCACGAACGGAAACGCCGGCGCCTCGTCTTCGAGCAGCGGCGATAAAAGATGGCCTTCCATATGGTGTACGCCCAGTACGGGCAGATTCCGGCTCATACCCAGCCCGGCGGCAATCGATGCGCCCACCAGCAGCGCCCCCACCAGCCCCGGCCCGCGCGTATAGGCGATGCCGGTGAGTTCGGGCGCGCCGGCCTCGGCGATGACCTGTTCGATCAACGGCATGAGCTTGCGGATATGATCGCGCGAGGCCAGCTCCGGCACCACACCGCCATAGTCGGCGTGTAACGCGACCTGACTGTGCAGCGCATGGGCCAGCAGCCCGCGTTCGCTGTCGTAGATGGCCGCTGCGCTTTCGTCGCAGGAGCTTTCGATACCGAGGATGACGTTTTTTCTTTGCAAAGCGCGCGCGCAGCGATTAGAATCCATCGCCTTATTCTAGCCGCCGGGCTCAAGACATGCCCACGGCTGGGTCAACAAACCGCAGATTCTTCCGGAGAGTGATTGCTCAATGCCTAGCGTACGCGTCAAAGAAAACGAACCGTTCGAAGTCGCCCTGCGTCGCTTCAAACGCAGCTGCGAGAAAGCGGGCGTTGTCACTGAAGTACGCCGTCGCGAGTTTTTTGAAAAGCCCTGCCAGACCCGCAAGCGCAAGCGCGCTGCCGCGGTCAAGCGTCACGCCAAAAAGCTCCAGCGCGAGCAGCAGCGTTTCACGCGCCAGTACTGATATCACGGCTTTCAAGACCGACGTATCAAACAGCGGCCACAGCGCCGCTGTTTTTCGTTGCAAAGACGCTATTTCGACAGGAGAACGTGCTTGAGCCTCAAAGCCCTGCTACAGGACGACATGAAATCCGCCATGCGCACGCGCGACAAGGAACGTCTTGCCGTAATTCGCATGCTCATGGCCGCGGTCAAACAGCGCGAAGTCGACGAGCGTGAAGAACTCTCGGATGCCGACGTGCTGGCGGTCATAGAGAAGATGCTCAAACAACGCCGCGATGCCGAACAGCAGTATCGCGAGGCCAACCGACCGGAACTCGCCGATGCCGAGGCCGCCGAGATCGCGGTGCTCGAAAATTACCTGCCCGCCCAGCTGTCCGAGGCCGAAATCGATCAAGCCATCGATAACGCCATCGCCGAAAGCCAGGCGCAGTCGATGCGCGACATGGGCAAGGTCATGGGCGTACTCAAGCCGCGCCTGCAAGGCCAGGCCGATATGGCCGTGGTCAGCCAACGGCTCAAGACCCGGCTGCAACAGTAGTAACGTCGCCCTAAGCGCTGGCGCGACAACACCGCGCGCCAGCGCAGATCGCTCGTGTCGGTCGTGCTTTGGCGATCGGCGCTCGCCCCCGCCCGGCTGAAAGCGCAGGGGTGAATCCTTGTTCCGCGCAGTCGTTCTCGATCGCGGTATCGCACGGTGTTGACGATCAGCCGCGTCGACCGGCTGTCTTGTTACTCGATGGTTCGTGGCCACGTTTTGCCTGGCAGGTATCATCATCGAGGTCAGTGGAGGTCTTGGCTGCCATGGCGCGCATCCCACAGGATTTCATCGATCAGTTGCTGGCGCGCACGGATATCGTGGCGCTGATCGACGCGCGTGTGCCGCTCAAGAAATCCGGCGCGGAATTCGCGGCCTGCTGCCCGTTTCACGACGAAAAAACGCCGTCTTTCACCGTCTCGCCGAACAAGCAGTTCTATCACTGCTTCGGCTGCGGCGCCCACGGCACGGCGATCAGTTTTCTCATGGAATACGATCGCCTCGAGTTCCGTGACGCGGTCGATGTCCTGGCACAGAACGCGGGCCTGGAAATTCCGCAGGAAGCCCAGGCCAGTGCACCTTCCGGGCCGCCGCGCGACCCGCTGTTCGATGCCATGGCCCGGGCCGATCGCTTCTATCAGAACCAGCTGCGCCGCAATCCGCAGGTGATCGACTATCTCAAGGGCCGCGGCGTGTCCGGTGCCATGGCCAAGCAATACGGGCTGGGGTTTGCGCCCGACAGCTGGGATGCGCTTACCCGCGAACTGCGCGACGCTGGCGCTGGCGAACAGGCCGGGCTGCTGATCGCGCGCGACAACGGCGGCTTTTTCGACCGCTTTCGCAACCGGCTGATGTTTCCGATCCGCGATACGCGCGGGCGCACGATCGCCTTCGGCGGCCGCACCCTGGGCGACGACAAGGCCAAGTACCTGAACTCGCCGGAAACGCCGCTGTTTCATAAGTCCGACCATATGTACGGACTGTTCGAAGCACGCCAGGCAATGCGCGATCTGCCGCGGCTACTGGTCGTGGAAGGCTATATGGATGTCATCGCCCTGGCCCAGCACGGCTTCGCCAACACGGTCGCCACGCTCGGTACCGCCACTACGGCATCGCATCTGACCACGCTGTTTCGGCATACAGAGGAAGTGGTTTTCTGTTTCGACGGGGACGCCGCCGGGGTGCGCGCAGCGCGCAAGGCACTCGATCAGAGTCTGCCGGTGATGCGCGGCACGCGCCGAGTCCGGTTTTTGTTCGTGCCCGAAGGCGAGGATCCGGATTCCATGGTGCGCGCTGCGGATGGCATTCAGCGCTTTCAGGCGGCTATCGAAGCCGCGCGACCTGCCTCCGCGGTGTTGATCGACGCGCTCACCGACGGTTTGTCGCTGGATTCGCCCGATGGACGCGCCACGCTCATCGAAAAGGCGCGCTCCTATGTCAACGCGCTGCCGCCAGACGCGTTTCGTGCCGAGCTGATCGGCGAACTCGCCGGGCTTGCGCGTTTGCCCGCCGACGATTTACGCACCTTGTATGCACGCACACCTTCAACGACAGGCACAACAGTCGATAAAGGCTCTAGACAAACGAAGACACGAGTGACGCCGGTCAGCCGCGCCTTGAGCCTTTTGTTTGCCGACAGCCGTCTCGCCGAGCGCGTGCCCGATACCCTTGCTCTGCGCGAAGCGGATACACCGGGGGCAACGATTCTCGCCGAGGCGATTGAGTTTTTCGCACAGACCCCAAACGTATCGGTATCGCAGTGGTTGGAACGCTACCGCGAACACCGGTTTTTCGACCGGCTACAGGAACTGGCAGCGACAACGCCGCCGGGCGATTCTGACAGCCGAGCGCAGGAGTTCGATGAAACGGTTGCACGACTGGGTTCGAATACCGCATCGCTGGCCTCATTGCGCCAGCGCTACGACGAACTCGTTGCCCAACAGAACCGCGGCCCGCTGGATGCAGCAGCCGCCCATGAGTTGCAGCAGATACATCAGCAGCTCAGACGTTATCGCCAACGCACCGGTTAGAACAATGCCGGCCACCGGTTTTGAAAGTCGCTGTCAACGCCTCGACTTGTTATCATGGCCGGTTATCGCAGCGTTCGCCACGCCCCACGAGCCCAACATACGCAGCAAAAACACATGAGCAAAGACAAGAAATCGCAGCTTCGTCTATTGATTGCCCACGGCAAGCAAAAAGGCTATCTGACCTATGCCGAGGTCAACGATACGCTGCCCGACGATATCGTCGATCCCGAACAGATCGAAGATATCGTCAACATGATCAGTGACATGGGCATCACGGTGCATGAGTCCGCACCGGAAGATGACAGCCTGCTGATGAACGAAAACACCGTCAACGAAGACGATGACGACGACGCCGAGGAAGCCGCGGCGACGTTGGCGGCACTGGACCCGCAGTTCGGTCGCACCACCGATCCGGTGCGCATGTACATGCGCGAAATGGGCACGGTCGAACTGCTCGACCGCCAGGGCGAAATCCGTATCGCCAAGCGTATCGAGGAAGGGCTGGCCGAGATGATGTTCTCGCTGGCCTATTTCCCGGCCACCACGGGCCGCCTGCTTGAGCTGTGGAGCCAGGTCGAAGCCGACGACAAGCGCCTGACCGACGTACTGGTGGGTTTTGTCGACCCCGACACCGGCGACCCGGTGGTCAACGAGGACGAATCCGCCGAGAACGACGACGACGACGAAGGCTCGGCGCCGGCCAACGATGGCCCGGACCCGGAAGAAGCCAAAGCCCAGTTCGAACAGCTCAAGCGTCTGCACGAAGCGGCGGTCGCTACGCTCGACAAGCACGGCCGCGAGCACGAGGCCACGGAAGAAGCGCTCAACGCGCTCGCCACGCATTTCATGCGTTTCAAGCTGGTGCCCAAGACCGCGGACGATCTGACCCTGCAGCTGCGTACGACCATGCTCGATATTCGCAGCATCGAACGCGAAATGCTGGCGATCTGCGTGACCGAGGCCGGCATGCCGCGGCGCGATTTCGTGCGTCAGCTGCCGGATAACCTGACCAGCGAAGTGTGGCTGGACAAGCTCATCCGCGCCAAGCGTCGTTATTCGTCGACCATCGCCGGCCGTCGTGAAGACCTCGTGCGTGCGCAAGGCCGGATTCGCGAGATCGAGGCCGAAAACGGGCTCAACGTCAATCACATCAAGGAAATCAACCGCAAGATGTCGATTGGCGAAGCCAAGGCCCGCCGCGCGAAAAAGGAAATGGTCGAGGCCAACCTGCGTCTGGTGATCTCGATTGCCAAGAAATACACCAACCGCGGCCTGCAGTTCCTGGACCTGATTCAGGAAGGCAACATCGGCCTGATGAAAGCCGTCGACAAGTTCGAATACCGTCGCGGCTACAAGTTCTCGACCTATGCAACGTGGTGGATTCGTCAGGCCATCACCCGCTCGATCGCCGATCAGGCGCGCACCATCCGTATTCCGGTGCACATGATCGAAACGATCAACAAACTCAACCGCATTTCCCGCCAGATGCTCCAGGAAATGGGCCGCGAGGCCACGCCGGAAGAACTGGCCGAGCGTATGGAGATGCCGGAAGAAAAGGTGCGCAAGGTCCTCAAGATCGCCAAGGAACCGATCTCCATGGAGACGCCCATCGGCGACGACGAGGATTCGCATCTGGGCGACTTCATCGAGGACGTCAACGCGGTCGCCCCGGACGATTCCGCCTCCGGCGAATCGCTGCGTGAAGCCACGCACAACACCCTGGCCAGCCTCACCCCGCGCGAGGCCAAGGTACTGCGCATGCGCTTCGGTATCGACATGAACACCGACCACACCCTCGAGGAAGTCGGCAAGCAGTTCGATGTCACCCGTGAGCGTATCCGTCAGATCGAAGCCAAGGCCCTGCGCAAGCTGCGCCATCCCTCGCGGGCCACGTTCCTGAAGAGCTTCCTGGACGAATAACGAGCCATCGTTCGGGCGCGCTGCCTGCCTCTGCACGGCGCGCCCGGCTTCGTCCGTACGGTATGCAAACCGCCTAGCGGGCCACACGCCGGGCAGGTCATCGGAACCGGGCACGCTGTCTAGCCGTGCCCTTGATGCCATCGAACGTATGGACAACGCATGGCTTTTATTCGGATCGCAAAGCCGGACGTCGCCTGTCGCCTGACCGTCGGCCTTGCGTTGTGGCTACTCGCCCTGCCCGTGAGCTGGTGCGCCACCCTGGATGTACGCGTAACCGACCCGCAAGACCGGCCGCTGTCCAACGCCGTGGTCACCGTAGACTGGCCGAATGCACCCGCGCCGGATCCGAATCCAAGCCCGGCGGTGATGCGTCAGCGCGATATGACGTTCGTTCCGCACGTGCTGGCGATTCCGGTGAACACCAGCGTGTTGTTCCCCAACCACGACAACACCCGCCATCACGTCTACTCGTTTTCCAACGCCAAGACGTTCGACATCAAACTGTATGTTGGCTTGCCCGAGCGGCCGATCCTGTTCGACAAGACCGGGGTCGTCACCTTGGGCTGCAATATTCATGATTCGATGCATGCATTCATCGTGGTCAGCGATGCGCCGCGCATGGCGGTGACCAACGCTGACGGACAGGTACGCTTTGCCGACGTGCCAGCCCGCGCACGTACGCTACGTATCTGGCATGAATGGCTCAATATCGGTGACGGGGGTGTAATTCGGCGACTTGCGGCCGATACCGACTCTATAACCGTCGATATCGAGATATCGCCACCGCCTGCGCCCCCGCCAAACGAATCCATGTCACTGCAACAGCGATTCGATCGGATTGCCCAATGACACTGCGTCCGCGCACGTTCCGAAATCAGCTGATGATCGCGCTGCTCGGTTTTGTGCTCCTGGCCGAACTGAGCGTGACGATCGCGATTTTGCATCGCACCTACAACCAGCGCGTGCATCAAGCCCACGATACGTTGGCGGTGGCCAACCGCGTGCTCGAGCGTGTGCTCGATCTGCGCGCCGAACAGCTGTTGGCCACAGTCAGCATTCTTGCCTCGGATTACGGTTTCAAATCGGCGACCGCCACCCAGGACGAACCCACCCAGCGCACCGTACTGCGCAATTTCGGCAGCCGTGCGCATGCCGATCTGGCCACCCTGGCCACGCCCGCCGGCGAGCTGGTCACGCGCGTGCCACGGACCCAGCCCGACACCAGTAACGAGCCGTTTCGCAGTGTGCTCGACCGCGCGCGCCGGCTGGGCAGTGCCAGCGGCCTGGTCATGGTGGACGAGCGCCCCTACCAATATGTCATCGCGCCCGTGAACGCACCGCGGCTGATCGCCTGGGTCGGCATGGGGTTTCTGGTGGACGCCGAAATCGCCCGTAATGTGGCGAGCGTAACCGGCGTAAATGTCGATTTCATCGTACGCGAAGGCGAACACGAGCTGTTTTCGACCGGCCCGCAGAACCAGGACGGCGATGTCGCCGTCGACGCCAGCGACGCCTTCTTGAGCGAGCGACATACGCTATTCGATGCCGATGGCCGTCAGCTCGATGTGGCCCTGTCGCTGTCGCGCCAGACCGTACTTTCGCCCTACTACGACCTGGCCAGCAGTCTCACACTCGTGTTTCTGATTACGATCGGGTTCAGTGTAGTGGTGGCCATCGCGCTGGCGCGCCGGCTGAGCCAGCCCGTGCGCGAACTCAGCGAATTCGCGGAATCCGTAGCGGCCGGTCACTACCACGAGACGCCGGGCGCCCAGGGCATCGGCGAATTCGACATCCTGAGCGATGCACTCAATGACATGCAGATCGCGGTGCGCCAGCGTGAAAATCGTATCCGTCACCAGGCCACGCACGACGGGCTGACCGGGCTGCTCAACCGCAACGCCGTTCGCGATGTGCTCTATCAGCAGATGAACGACGGCGACCGGGTGACGTTGATCCGTATCGCCGTGCACGGGTTTTCACGTATCAATAGCGCGCTGGGCTACAAGCTCGGCGACGAAGTGCTTAAAACGGTCGCAGGCCGCTTCAAGAATGCCTGCACCATGGCACATACGCTCGGGCGTATCGAAGGCAACGATTTTCTCGCGCTCATCGACTGCGACGCCGACGATGAGGAGCTTCACGGGCTCATCGAGCATATCCGGGCCAAGGTCGAACAGCCGCTGTATCTCCAGCATACGTCGATCCAGCTGCTGCTCGACGTCGGCGTCGTGCGTATTCCCGAACACGCCGACGATATCGAATCCGCCTGGCGGCGTACGGTTATCGCACGCGATGCATCGCGCCAGCGCCGTTGTGCGACATTTTTTTACCAGCCCGGCATGGACGAAGCGCACCAGCGCGAACTCGCGATCATTCAGGGTATCGCCCCCGGTATCAAGAACGGCGAAATGTCGCTGGTCTACCAACCCAAGATGGCGCTCGCCAACGCCGAAATCGTACAGGCGGAAGCACTGGCACGCTGGAACCATCCAACGCTCGGGTCGATCGCACCCGACGAATTCATTCGCCTGGCCGAGCGCTCCGGCCAGATCCGGCTTGTCACCGAATGGGTGGTTCAGCAGGTCTGCCGTGATCTGGCCTACTGGCAGTCGAAAGGCCTGCATCTGGGTGTGGCCATCAACCTGTCGGCCGACGAGATCGCCCAGAGCGAACTGGAAAGCACCCTGACCCCGTTGCTGGAACAATGCCTCGGCAACGAACGCATCACCCTGGAAGTCACTGAAAGCGCGCTGCTGCGTGAACCCCAGACGGCGCTGCAGAACCTACGCGCGCTGCAAAGCCGTGGCGCGCGTATCTCGGTCGACGATTTCGGCACCGGTTACTCGTCGCTGGCCCAGCTCAAGCGTCTCGCCCCCGACGAACTCAAGATCGACAAATCCTTCGTGCTCGGGCTCGCCGAGACGCCGGCCGATCAGTTCATCGTCGACCTCATCATCGATCTCGGCCACAAGCTCGGCCTGGAGGTGGTCGCGGAAGGCATCGAAAACGCGGCCTCCTGGCGTTATCTGCTGCACCGCGGTGCCGATCTCATTCAAGGCTATTTCCTGTCGCGGCCGATGACCGCCGAAGCCATGGTGGGCTGGCTCGAAGATCACGATGCCGATCGCTCGCGCTGGCGCGCACAAACCGATACCCGACAAACGCAGCAATGAAACCGCAATCCCGGCGCTACCGATACGGCACCGCCTGGGCCGGCCTGTTGTTGCTGACCAGCACCCTGTTGGCCGAAGCTGCGGGCAGCCGTCTATGGGGCAGCGGCGGTGTCACCAACGTCAACGGCGCCGCCGGCGGCGGCATCACCACCTGGGCGG
The DNA here is from genome assembly GCF_040361255.1 of Salinisphaera sp. T5B8. Classification (NCBI taxonomy): domain Bacteria; kingdom Pseudomonadati; phylum Pseudomonadota; class Gammaproteobacteria; order Salinisphaerales; family Salinisphaeraceae; genus Salinisphaera; species Salinisphaera sp. T5B8. Next base: position 99,200 of record NZ_APNG01000014.1, read on the forward strand.
TGCTCAACGGCTATGCCAGCACAGACGAAGCCAGCGTCAACCTCGCCACCGCCACCGCCCGCGTCGACGATTTTGACCTGCAAACGGTGAGCGTCGGTTTCAATTGGGCCAATCGCCTAGCGGTGACCGTTGCCTACAACCGACTCAAGGTCAAACCGCTGGCCGCGGATATCCGCCAGCAAACCCTCGGCCTCAAACTACGGCTGGCCGGCGAAGCACTCTACGACCGTTTCGGCCAGTACAGCATCGGGCTGCAATACACGCACAACGCCGATTTCGGCATACCGGCGCTGCTGGGCGCGCGCGACAATCACGGCGTGGATGTCTATTTCGCGGCCAGCAAGGTATTTCTTGCCGCCATCGCCGATCGCAACGTCATCGTCAACGCTACCGCGCGTGCGACCCGGGCCAATCAACTCGGCCTGCTCGGCTTCGGCAGCGCCCACGACAACCGGTATGAACTGGTCGGCGAATTCGGCGTCGGCCTGTTTCTGGATCGCCGTTGGCTTGTGGGCGCCGAATATCGCCAGAAACCGGACAAGCTCGATACGGTCGCCGAAGACGACTGGAAAACGCTGTATCTGGTCTATGTACCGACACGAGAACTCGCGCTGACGCTGGCCTATGTCGATCTCGGGCAGGTCGCCGGATTCGACAACCAGAACGGCTATTTCCTGTCGCTACAGACCGGCTTCTAGCATGTCCGTGCGCTACCGACTCATGCCGGTTTTCCTACCGCTTGTCATCCTGCTGGGCGCCTGCCTGAGCGGTTGCCAGGCCCGCCCGGCGCCCGACCGCAGCCTGTATGTCGCCCTTGGCGAACGCGACGGCATCGCCGAACTCACTGAAACGCTGTTGCTGACCATCGCCGCCGATCGGCGCATTGCCGGCGATTTCCGGCGCGTGGATATCCAGCGGCTGCATCGTATGCTCACCGACTATATTTGTGCCGTGGCCGACGGGCCCTGCCAATACACCGGCGACAGCATGCGCGATGTCCATCGCGGCCAGCAGATCAGCAGTGCCGACTTCAACGCGCTGGTGGAGGATCTCGTACTTTCGATGGAAGAACGCGGGTTATCCACCGCCACTCAGAATCGCCTACTGGCTCGGCTTGCCCCCGATCGGCGCGAGATCGTCGACATTGCGCCCCCACCCACACCCGAACTTCGCCAACTCATCCTTGGCGACCTACCGCTATACCGATATAGTGCTCCCCGCAATGTACGGGGCCTGTAGCTCAGTTGGTTAGAGCAGGGGACTCATAATCCCTTGGTCGCAGGTTCGAGTCCTGCCGGGCCCACCATTTAACTCAAGCAATTACGTCGAACTTAAATATAAAGTTCTGACCTAAGTAGACGCCAAGTAGACACTGTATAAAGCAAACGCTCTAATTGTGGTCGCTAGCGTTCTCAACTAAGATTGACTACCAAGCTTATCGTTACAGCGTAGTTGCAGAGGCAATACCATGACATTAGCTAAACGCGAGTCGAACGTCGATATCGCTAGGCGTATCGAGCGCAACGCCCGCAGCCTTAATGAGCTAGATCTCAAAGTAGACGAAACTGAAAAGAGAACCAGCAGGGATTTGGTTAATTTTCTTCTCCATTCTGTTATAGGCCAAACTCAGCCTAAACGGAATTTGGGAGAAGATGCCAGCGCTGTTCGTAAAGCGACAAGGCTCATACTCGAGGCTTCTGACGACGGCACGCTTTCAAAAGACGAAGCTGATGCAGTCATACAATTCATAGCCGAAGGTTTCGCGCAGAGAAGGATTGACAACGTTTTTGATAGGCTTTCGTCGTTCGATAACCCTCATTGGTTTATAGCTACATCGAAATCCTCATATGAGCGATGAAGACGAAAAAGAAAATACGCGGACCCAAGGATCCGCAGATAGCGCCAAAAACGGTTCGGCAGAAGCGGACGATCGAAATGATGGTGCTAGCCAATCGAAGATAAGTTCGCCAGGCGAGCTTGAGTCAGCTATAGAGAAGCTGAAGCGGGATAAGCCCGAACAAGTTACTGAGATAATGGCGATGATGGGGCAAGGCCCTATGCCAAATCCGATTCATCAGAAGATGAACGAGAGCCATGTGACTCAGGTGCTTGATCTCGCGGCGAATCATGACGAACGCGAATACAACCTTCATAAACAGCGCGAAGGCAATAAGCAATCCGATGCAACATCAAATCGGCGCTATGGATTCGCTGCGCTCTTGGTCGGCGTTGTGTTATTTGCTTATATTCTTTTCCTGTTCAAAAATCAACCGGACATTCTAGTTCCAATCATAACTGGCTTAGGCGGTGTCCTCGGCGGCTTCCTAGGCGGATGGGGTATTGGTCGTCGACATGAGTAACGGTCAGTACAGTTATTGACAGTCGAGTCCTGCCGGGCCCACAGTTGCCTTCGATGCGCTGACCGTGGGTGACTATCGCCGCAGACGGCGCACACTCGCCCCCCCCCCCCCCCCTTGGCGATTTATCCGCCACGGGGCCGCGCGACTTGAGCGCAGGTCAGCCATCCAGCGCCGTTTTCAGTTCATCGACCCAACAGTCGGCCTCGGCTTGCGATGCGATGTTGGTGAAGCCGAGCAATAGGCCACAGGCACAGCTGGGGCCATCGAACCAGGCAGACAGGGCCTGCAGCGCCAAACCGTGACGGCGTGCGCGGTCGGCCATGTCGATATCGCTGCGGTGGCCTTTGGGCCGCGCAAGCAGATGCATGCCGCCGGCCTGGGGTTCGACATGCAGGCGATCGCTCAGCCGGGTTGCGAGCGCTTGTATGAGATAGCCTCTGCGCTGCGCGTACAGGCTGCGCATACGCTTGAGATGACGCGCGAAATGCCCCTCGGCCATGAAATCGGCCAACGCGGCTTGTGGCAATTGCGGACACCCGTGACCGGCATCATCGAGCGTGCGGCGAAAACGGGCGACTTGCGACGGCGGCACCACGAGATAGGCCAATCGTAGCCCGGGAAAGAGCACCTTGCTGAACGTACCGGCATAGAGCACCCGCCCATCGCGATCCAGGCTTTTCAGCGCCGGCAGCGGGCGGCCCTGATAACGATACTCACTGTCGTAGTCGTCCTCGATAATCCAGGCGTCGTTATCGTTGGCCCATGCCAGTAAGGCCAGTCGCCGGGCCAGCGCCAGCGATACGCCCGTTGGGCTCTGATGCGATGGCGTGACGACGGCGAAACGCGCCTGCGGGGCCTGGCGCCGGCCGGCCGTGACATCCAGACCGTCCTCATCCACCGCGACCGGCACCGGTATGACGCCGGCGGCGCGCAACGCATTGCGGGCTTTGAAATAACCGGGCTCCTCGAACCAGCCGTGGTCTCCCGAGCGCAGCACTGTACAGCAGATAATCCGCAGCGCCTCACAGTAGCCGCCAGTAATAATGATTTGATCGGGGCTGCAATCGATGCCGCGTGATACGCCCAGATAGGCGGCCAGCGCATGTCGCAAGGCGTAATGCCCCTGCGGATCGGGATAGGCAAGCGTGGCCGGCGTGCTGGCTTTGAGCTGCCGCGTCATCAGGCGTTGCCACAGCCGCGTCGGCACTGCGTCCAGCGCGGGCAGCCCGAGCTGAAAGGGGCTTGGCGAACGCTCAGCCACAGTCGATGCCTGGCCGGCCGGGGTCGATTCGTCCCAATGCGCGGGCGCGATCCGCGCCGCAATCAAGGCCGGCGAAACCACGGTGCCGGCCGCGCCGCGGGTCAACAAATAGCCCTCGCTAATCAACGTCTGATACGCCAGTTCGACGGTGCCACGCGACAGATTCAATGCGCTGGCCAGGCTACGGATGGAGGGCACACGATCGCCGGGTCGAAACCGACCGGCTGCAATCGCGTCTCGAAAGCGATGGTAGAGCTGTCGATGCAGCGGCGTGGCCAACGCGCGGTCGGTTTGCAGAGATGGATGCATACGGATGTCCCAGTCCGATTGGCGCATCTTGGCTCTGTTATCCAGGTCATGTCGAGCCTAATCTGCCTGCGCCAGTACAGGAGCCCGCCCGTGACCGAATTTCATATCGCCGAAGTCACCCGCGAACAGGATTGCCAGCGTTGCTTTGCCGTGATGCGTCAATTACGCCCGCATTTGACGAACGCGCCCGCCTTCGCCGCCCAAGTGCTACGCCAGATGGCGCATGACTATCGTCTGATCGCTGCCTGGCGCGAGGCGAACCCAGTCGGCCTGATCGGCTACCGATACCAGGAAAATCTGATGAACGGACGGTTCCTGTTCGTCGACGATCTCGTGGTATGCGCGAAGGCGCGCCGTAGCCATATCGGTGGGCATCTACTCGACGTTGTCCGCCGAGAGGCCCGCGCAGCCGGCTGCCGACAACTGGTGCTGGATACCGGCCTGGGCATGGCACTGGCACAGCGCTTTTATTTTCGCCAGGGCATGCTCACCCGCAGCATCGGTTTCTATCAGGATCTGGACAACCACGCATGGGCTGCACCCTGTTCGTTCACGCCAGCCCGCACGGCGCCGCAGCGCAGGGCTATCGACTCGCAACCGAAATAGGCGAGCGCATCGCACGTTACGAGCCCAGTGCCGTCCGGATCGAACGCGACCTCACCGCCCCTGCCTTGCCGCCGATCGATGCCGATTACGCGCAGGCGGTCACCGGCAATGCAAGCCACGACGATGCGCGTTTTCGCGTATCCGAGCAGTTGATTGGCGAGCTCGAGCGCAGCGATCGGCTGATAATCACCCTACCCATGCACAATTTCACCGTGCCCGCGGCCTTCAAGCTGTGGGTCGACTACGTGGTTCGGATCAATCGCAGCTTTGCCGCTACCGCCGAAGGTAAAGTCGGACTGCTGGCGGACCGGCCGACCACGATCCTCGTCAGTTCGGGCGGCGTTCATCGCGGTCAGGACGCATTTCAGCCGGATTTTCTATCGCCCTACCTGCGCCAGGTACTGGCCACCATCGGCATCACCGATATCGGCTTTCATTATCTGCAAGGCCTGACGGCCGGCCAATCGCGGCGCGTCACAGCGATCAATGCGGCTCGCGTACAGCTGCGCACAAACGGGCTACTGGACTAGCGCTCTGAACCTTTTCATTCCACACCCAGGAGTTTGACCATGACCACACCCCGCCTTCCATACAACGAGCTGTCACCCGGTGCCTATCAGGGTTTTCTACACAGCAAGAAAGCCCTGGAGAAAAGCCCGCTGGGTGCCGGTTTGATCGAGCTGATCAACTTACGCGTGTCGCAGATCAACGGCTGTGCCTACTGCACGCAACTGCACGCCGGTCTGCTACGCCAACGCGGCCTCGACGATGCCAAGATCGATAGCCTGGCCGGCTGGCGTGTAAGCGATCGATTCACCGAGCGCGAACGCGCCGCCCTCACCTGGGCCGAATCCCTGACCCACGTCGCCGAAACCGCCGCGCCCGATGCGGCCTACCAACCGCTGGCAACACACTTCGACGATACCGAGATCTCGGATCTGACGTTTGCCGTGGCGCTGATGAACGCGTTCAATCGGCTCGCCGTCGGCATGCGGATTTAAGCCGCTGACGAGCGCTGCTACAAAAGGCCGATTAATGTTTCGCTACGCGTGCCGTGAGCGCGTTTGTATGCCCGGTCGTGCGTGCCAAGGTGCTCGCAGCGCGCGTACGGGCCGGATAACGGCCAGACGAGCTCAGATGACGCTGCCAGTACTCGCGCGCGGGGTCACTGAACCACTCGCGCGGCGCGGTACTAAATACCCAGGCCAGATAATCGCGACCGGCCAGATCGACCAGTTCGCATACATCACGATAGGTGCCCGCACTCATCACCCGCGCAGCGATGCGCTCGGCCAGCTCGGTATCGCCGAGACGATCTGCCGGAAAATACTTCTGTGCCATTGCACCGAGAAAGGCGCATAACGCATCGGGGTGGTGTTCGATAGCCGTGATCATGTTCGTTGCCTCCACGAGGAACAGGTTTGCAGGTCGAACGCGCGGCTCATGGTCGCGGGGCGCGGCCGGTCGCTGCGTCGAGTGCCCGCTAGACTGCGCCGTCCAGGTGACAGGCAGGCGACAGATCGAAGATTATTTGAACAAGACAGCCTGGCGAAAAAACGCAGGCTCTCGCTTCGGATAATTAGCCCGTTTTTTCAACGCCTTGGCGCTAGACGCCGCCGCGGGTTCTTACTGCCGTCATCCTTGCGAAACGACGGCACATACACCCCGACCCACCCGGCAACGGGGATGATTCGTGGCCATGAGGGAAAGGTAAACAAGGCGCCAGTGCAGGACTTGCGATCCGGGCCTTGCCTTGGCGGGCAATTGCCTGGCCGCCGCTCAGCCGCCCTGCAACGCAGCATGCATTTCAGGCGCTTTTCGACAACGCGTTCGGCTGGCCGAAGTTGCGTTCGGTTTCGATCGCACCCTGCGCGTCTTCGATACGAACCACGCTGGGACGGTGACCGCTGGCCAGATCCATGGCTCGGGCGATGGCGTTGTCGCGGCAGCGATAGCCGCGAACGGCACGGTGCATCCCCACCTGCTCGACATACCAATATGCGCGATTGCGCAAAACCCGAAATACCTGCATAGCGCCTCCCGATGGTGCACCACAGCAACGGACGTAGATGATAACCAGAGGCGGTCCTCCGTACAACTACGTAAGCCATACGTCTATGACACCGCTGTGCCGTGTTGCAGCGAGGCAGCCCGACTCGCGCTTCTGGCAACCGATCTGGCCTGCCAACGCGCAGGAAGGTTACGCCGCGCGTCTGTACCGGGGCCCGCGGTGCACATCCGCGCACCAAACCGGCCACCCTCCCCGATCGGGTTGGCTAGCGGTTGGGGCGTTGCAGTACCAACAGCGGATCGATACGGGTGGAAAACCAGGTCATGCCCCAGTGCAGATGTGGGCCCGTCGCCCGTCCGGTCGCACCGACTTCGCCGATGATATCGCCCTGGGCCACGGTATCGCCCACGGCGACATCGAGCTTGGACAGGTGCAGAAAATTCGAGCCCACGCCATAGCCGTGGTCGATGAGAATGGTGCCGCCGGTAAGATACAAGTCCGGTTCCGCCAGCACCACGGTGCCAGCGGCAGGCGCTTTGACCGGCGTGCCCGTGGCCACGGCGATATCCATGCCGGAATGCGCCGAGCCGGGGGTGCCGTTGTAGACACGCTGATTTCCGAACCGGCCACTGATCCGGCCGCGCACGGGCCAGATGAAGTGTTCGGCAAAGCCAAGACCGTGATTACTATGCGCCCGCGCGGCGGTCACTTTCTGCTGCTCACGCGCGATTCTTGCGGCGATTTCCGGCGGCGGCGACACGGTTTTGGGGGGTACGCCGTTAATACGTTCGACCGGCCAGTCTCGGGGACGAATTTCAATCGAGACCTTACTTTCGTCGGCGTCGGGCGGTGTCACCCGAACACGGGCAACCCCCGATGCATCACGCCCAATACCGAAGACCACCGTGCCGTAGTCGGTCACATCGAGCTGGCGGCCGTCGTAAACCACCCGACTGCCGGGCGGCACGCGGCCATAAACCAGCGCGCCTTGCTGGACGTGGGCCGGGAACACGGTTTCGCTCGCCGGCGCGGCCCAGGCAAGTGTGGCGTAGAGCAGACTGATCAGCAGACCGGCCAGAAGACCGACTATCGCAGGCCGTTTCTTAGTCTTCGAAGTCGTCGATTTCATGGCTATCGGCATCTCATGACAGGCCTGCCGGCGCACGAACGCACATCGCCCGTACGCGTCGTGTTCGCCTGGCGCTAGCTAGGTTGGGTCTATGCACCGGCGCGCCCATCGGTCATCCCGTCGGGCGACAGGTGGCGTTTATTGACGATATCGCGACCAAAAACCTCGTCGCCTGTCGGTTTCGGGTTTCACAGCCGCGGGCCGCGCCGTCGATCCTATATGAAGCCGCCGCTGGCCGCGACGAACGCAGCCTTCAGGCACGCCCCTGCGGCAAGGCGACCGCACACAACGACTCGGCAAATTCGCTCAGGCGGATGGTGCAGCGTTCGATATTGGAGTACTGATTGAGCTCTTCCTCGATATAGGCCATGGCATTGCGCACCAGCGTATCGGCCTCGAGGATTTCGTATTCCGGTTCGAGCTCGCGCTCCTGGGGGCCCACGGTAAGCAGGCCGAGCGAATACATATGGGCAATGAAGTTCGGCACCTGGGCACGCAAGAGCACCCCGGCTTCCTTGCCGACGCTGGAGGCATACGACAGCACCCGCGTGCTCGCAAGCCCCGGCAGCGAGCCGGCATTCACATGCACCATCGGCCAGGTACTGCCGTCGGCCATGAGCACGAGAATACGCGCCTGCGACGGGTTGAGCTGGCGCAACAGGCGCACGTAAAAATCCTGTTCGATCGCCTGTTGATCGGTCCCGCGCGAGGCATCCAGCAGCTCGGCGAAAATCTGGGCTGGCAGCGTATCGCTGTTGGGGCTGGAGTTGCCCAGCGGATCGGCGGGACGAATCCCGGCGCGATCCAGGCGCTCACCCAGACTTTTCAGCGCCCGGTATTCGGCCCGGCGCAGCGCACGAATGCCCGCTCCAGCGACCGGGCGGCGGCCCAGCCAGAGCGCGGTGCGGCGTAGCAAATGCAACGGCAACGGCGCGGTGTCTTCCGCCTCGAATTCGGGCGCAAACGCGTCGTAGCGCTGCTGTTCATAATCGTATTGATTCACGGGGTCTCCTTGGCGAACCGAACTCAGGCGCCGCCGAAAAGAACGATGAACTGAAACACGCCGACCGCCAGGCCCAGTGCGGCGCCGACCGTAATGAGAATCCACTCGTCCTCTTCGAACGCCGGGCGCAACATGCCTTCGAACTTGCGCGGCGAGAGCTGGCTCATGCGTTCCACCAGTGTCTGCTCGATCGCCATGGTGCGATTCGTATAGCTGATGAACTCCTGCATGGTGGGCGATGCGCTGCCCTGCGCATCGGGCGTGTATTCGATCAGACGCTCGACCGCCGTCTGCTTGAGCCGAATATAGTTCACGTCCCCCACGGTCCAGCTCATGAAGGACCCCACCGGGCCCGCGCTTTCATCGACCGCCTCACCGACATGGTGGGCAATGATGGCGAAGATACGATCCGAATACGGGCCCTTGAGCACCTGCTGGAGGATATTGGCCGGCGCGAGCACCTCGTTGGCCACGAGGTCACCGTAGGCCCGGGCCACATCGGCCTGGCGCTTGAAGAACAGGCCATGCAATTCGAACGGGCCGATCCGATGCTTGTCCTTGGGGTTGAAGATCATCTTCAGCGCGGCCCAGTTGGTGAACCAGCCCACCAGCATGCCGAACAACGGCAACAGCCACCACGGCTGAAAGAACATCCAGACAAACATCTGAACCATGCCCAGCGGGAAGCCGAAATAGGCACCCGAACGCGCAATGAACTTGAACTCTTCCTTGCCGGTTTCCAGAAAGATGCGGTTCATCAGTTCCTTGTGATGAACCAGATTGGTCACGACCATATCCTTGAGGTCGAACACCTGATTCACATCCGAGCGCAGATCGCGCACGGTATCGGCGATCGCACCCGGCACCGCCGCCTGCACACGGGCAACGATAGTGTCGCGCGCGGCCTGCGGGGTACGCGCCCACACCGTGGGGTGGTGCTCCTGCATGACTTCGTTGACGAGATCTTCGGTCATCTCGTTGAGCGGCCGGGTGAGCTTGTCGGCCACCTCGTCCGGGTCCAGGCGCGCGAAGATCTCTTCGCTGTCGATCAGGTTCTGGGTGATCGTGTCGGTGGCGATCGCCGACATCTTGGCTGCCTTGCGCGGCACGATGCCCTGCCAGCCGAGAAACGGCTTCCAGATGCCCACGAACTCGATCGGATGAAACATCATCCAGATCGCCACGCGGTTGGTGATATAGCCGATTATCGCGCTGATAAACGGCATGGACGCATACTTCCAGAACGTCGCGGTTCCCAGAAACGCCAAGTCCATCATGAAACCGGTCTCCTCGTAATCCTGCACGGGCTCGTGTTGTTGTTATTGTCGCGATTCGAAGGCCAGCCAGACGGCTCGGAAAAGATCGCGTTTTCGAATCAACATACAGCCATTAACGAACGCTGTCGCCTATCGCACGCAATTTTTTGCTGCGCAATCCAGCCGCCCAATAAAAAGGCCCCGCAAAGCGGGGCCTCGTCAGGCGTATCGTCACTCGCGGGCGCTTAGCGCAGCGAGCCCGGAATACGCACGTTATCGACCAGCTCCTGGACTTCGGCCGGCGGCGGCGCGGTCACCCGCGACACCAGAAAGGCCACCACGAAGTTGATCAGCGCACCAATCGCGCCAAACGACTCCGGCTGGATACCGAACATCCAGTTCGACGCGTTATCAGCGAACAGGTTGGTCCCCGGCACGAAGAATACCCCCTTGTACAAGAAGATATAGACGATGGTCACGGTCAGCCCGGCCAGCATGCCGGCGATACCACCTTCCCGATTCATGCGCTTGGAGAACACGCCCATAAGCAGCACGGGGAACAGTGACGAGGCTGCCAAGCCAAACGCCAGTGCCACCACTTCCGCCGCAAACCCGGGTGGGTTGATGCCCAGATAACCGGCCACCAGAATCGCCCCGGTCATGGCGATACGGCCCGCCATGAGCTCCCCCTTCTCGCTGATATCGGGCCTGAGCATGCTCTTGAGCAGGTCATGCGAAATGGCCGACGAGATGGCCAGCAACAACCCAGCCGCTGTCGACAACGCAGCAGCCACACCACCCGCTGCCACAAGCGCGATTACCCATGCCGGCAGCTGTGCGATTTCCGGATTGGCAAGCACCATGATGTCACGGTCGACATTGACCATTTCATTGCCTTGCCAGCCATTGCTTTCGGCCGTGGCCTGGAACTCGGGGTTCTTGTCGTTGTAGTACTGGATCCGGCCGTCGCCGTTCTTGTCTTCGAAGCCCAGCAGGCCCGTGCCTTCCCAGGTCTTGAACCACTGCGGGCGTTGTTCGTATTCCAGATTGGAATTGGCCTCGCCCACCGGGCCGGTCTGTACCGTTTCCATCAGATTCAAGCGTGCCATTGCACCGACCGCCGGCGCGGTGGTGTAGAGAATGGCAATGAAGAACAACGCCCAGCCCACCGACTTACGCGCATCGCTGACCTTGCGCACGGTAAAAAAGCGGATGATCACGTGCGGCAAGCCTGCCGTACCGATCATCAGCGACAAGGTGAGCATGAAGATATTCAGCGTCGAATGCTCGGGGTTGGTAAATCGGTCGAAACCGAGTTCGGTAATCACCCCGTCGAGTTTTTCCAGCAGATAGACCCCGCTGCCATCGGCCATGGTCGAACCCAGCCCGATCTGCGGCAACGGCACGCCGGTGAGCTGAATCGAGATGAAGATCGCCGGCACCGTGAACGCGAAAATCAGCACGATGTACTGCGCGATCTGGGTGTAGGTGATGCCCTTCATGCCGCCAAGCACCGCATAGACGAAGACCACGCCCATGCCGATCAATACGCCGGTTTCGAACTCCACCTCCAGAAAACGTCCGAAGGCCACGCCCACGCCTTTCATCTGCCCGATCACATACGTAATCGAGGCCACGATCAGGCAGATGATCGCCACCGTACGCGCCACGTTGGAGTAATAGCGCGCGCCCACGAACGCCGGCACCGTAAAGCTGCCGAACTTGCGCAGATACGGCGCCAGCAGCAGTGCCAGCAGCACGAAGCCACCGGTCCAGCCCATCAGATAGGGCGAGGCGTTATAGCCCAGAAAGGCGATCAGCCCGGCCATCGAGATGAACGAGGCCGCACTCATCCAGTCCGCGGCCGTGGCCATGCCGTTGGCCACCGGCCCGACACCACCGCCGGCCACATAGAAGTCCTCCGTGCTCCCCGCACGCGAGGCGATCGCGATGACGAAATACAGCAGAAAACTGCCGCCCACCGCAAGATAAATCCAGGTTTGTGTATCCATGGGTGCGCTCTATTCCTTTTCTTCGACGCCGAATTCCCGATCGATCTTGTTCATGCGAAATGCATAGAAGAAGATCAGGAACAAGAACACGTAAATGGCGCCCTGCTGGGCAAAGAAATACCCCAGCGGATAGCCACCGATATGGAAATTGTTGAGCACGTCCACGAGCAGAATGCCGCAGCCGTAGGACACCACGAACCATACGACCAGCAGCTTGAGTACAAGCCGGATATTGGCTTGCCAGTACGCCGCGGCCGCATCGGATGGCCGATCGGACATATCCCCCTCCATTGTTATGAATTGTCCGCAACCATCCTCGGGTAGCGGTGGAGAAGCGACAATGAGACTTTTGGCTATTCAACCATTTGTGTAGCCCGGTATGCCGAAAGCCTGCGAATAAATAATGTATTGACCATGCAGCGTACCTACCTGCGCCACCAGACAGCATCGTTGTTCGGCCACGGCCTCGGCATGGACATCTTTACGTCTCTGACTAAACGATGCCGCCAGCTATCGATACGCTGCGTGAACCATCCGCTTGGGCCCTCACTGGCTAGATATTTCCACTCGAATTCGAAGCGCGTTAAAACACCCGCCCTACAATTCAAATATGCCCGACGAACGGCAAATGAATCGAATAAAGCCCGCCTGCGACTTACCAACCGGTTCGATATCGATACGTCGCACTAATGTCATATCAATATGCCTAGATACCCTGCCTAAGGGAGCTTTTATTCAATCGAGCGTATCTTGGGCCAGCGCTGCGTGCCTGCGTGGCCGGCCAAGCAAGGCGGGGAGCTTGAAGCATGAAGCGTTTGCTCGCGGTGGTCGCGATCGTATTGGGCATCGTAGGCTGCAACGATTCCGATTCCGATTCCGACGTGGCGTTGGCTAACCCTCCAGCACAGGAGCAGCCCATTCAACCGGCTGTCCGGCTACAAATCGTCATCATCGGCGACGGCCGAGGCCGCGTTTCGACCGGGCCTGGCGGGCAAAGCTGCGAACAGTCGTGCGAGATCGAAAGACCTGCCAATAGCACCACCACGCTCGGCGCCAACGCCGCCGATCGGAGCCGTTTCGCAGGCTGGGGCGGTGCCTGCCAGGGCAGCCGTGCGTGCAGTATTTCCGGCACGGGCACGCAAACGGTGACCGCGCGCTTTGAACCCACCCCGCCCCCCGGAAGCTGGCTCGCCGGCGATGGCCATGTCCACGACGACCACTCCTCGGACGGCAGTTTTCTACGGCAACTGTTCGACGATACCGGCCCCGGAACCACCGCCACCGACGACCAGATCGGCTTCGGCGTATCACAGCAGCTGGATTGGATGGTACTCACCGACCATCGCACCTACGACCAGCACTGGGATCCGACCTGGGACAGCGACCAAGTCCTGCTTATCGCCGGTGAAGAAGCCAACGGCAGCCCGCACTGTACGGTGTTCGGTGCGATCGATACGGCGGTCCAGGGCGACGAGCCCGAAAACGATCCGGGTTTTCGCACCATCCAGCAATCGATCTGGGACGTACGCGCCCAGGGCGCACTATGGAATCAGGCGCATCCCGACCGGCGCAGCTACGACCGCGAAACCGATACCCCGACCGCGAAGAACTACGCCAGTCAGATCGGCCAGTCACTCGCAGAAATCTGGAACAAGGGGGAAAACCCGGAATCCGAAATCGATTACGCTGAAAATCGCTGGAACCGCGGTTGGCGTTTCGGCGTGGTCGGGGCGAGCGACAATCACGACCGGCTGCTGTGGTCGATTTCCGGCCCCGGCAAACCGACGACCTGGGTCTACGCCGCCGATCGTACCGAGCGTAGCCTACTCTCGGCGATGGCCGCCGGCCGAACGGTGGTCAGCGCGGACCGCGACGCGCCATTCCCTAACATCGAGGCCGACGCCCAGAGGGACGGCGTTTTCGAAGGCATCGTCGGCAGCGAACTGCTGACACAGCCGAATCAAGACATCGAACTACGTATCTCGGCGCGCAATGCGCGCGGCAATCGCGTGCTCGTGTATCAAAGCCCCGGTCGGGACGACGGGCCGGGCAATCCGATCGATCCAGTGCTCGAATTCGAGCCTGGCGAAGACGAAAGCACGCGTACGATAACGGTCAAAGCGCCCGCGACGGGGCATCGCTGGTGGTATGTCATGGTGCGCGGCCCGAGTGCGCTACCGTCCGGCCTGGAAGCGCCTACCGACCTGCCCGATCAACTGCGCGCCGTCACGTCACCGATTTTCGTTTCCGTGACGGGCGACTACGCCGAACCGGCGCCGGAAGTCGCCATACCCGCGGACCGCGCACAACCCGACGGCGCACACCGTCTCTTCGGCGCCAATACGGGCTTCGCCGGCTTCGCCGATCTCGCAGGCGGCGATTTCGCCACCCACTACGTCGCCGAGGCGCATACCGAGACCGCCACCCGGATCGTATATCGGCGCCGGGATGCGGCCAATGAATTCAGCGCGGTAACGGTTCTGAGCGAATCCGCTGTCAACGCGCGCTTTCCCCGGATCGCTGTGTCCGGGCTCAATGTCTGGGTGGTATGGCAAGAGGATAGCGATACACAGCGCCCGCGTCGGCCGCGTATCCGTCTCAAGCATAGCGGCGACGGCGGTCTGAGCTGGGAGACCACGCGCACACTGTCGAACGGCGCGGGACGTGCCATGCATCCGGCTATTGCCCTTATGCCCGACGGCGCGCCAGTCGTGGTCTGGCAAGACAATGCCCGCGCCGAAGGTGTGGGATTAGGCGCCTTCGATATTTTCGCGTTCATCGTCGGCCGTGATGCGCAGCCGATCAATCTATCCGGGGCCACCAAGCAGACGCGGGCCGCTAACCCGCTCGATACGCGCAGCGCGCGATACCCGGCATCGCTATTCCCCGCGGTGGCGGTATCGAAGAACGCCACCATCGCAGTGGCCTGGCATGACAACCGCTACGATCAGGAACCGCTCTGGACAGGCCAGGTAGGCCGCGGGGAAGGCACCGATCCGGATGATTGGGAAATCCTCGTGGCGACGCGTACCGCGCAGGCCGAGAACTGGTCGGCGCCAGTCAACGCCAGCAACGATGCCAGCCGTGCCGCCTGGCATGCCGATCTGGCCTTCACCGATAACGGCGAGCTAATCGTGGCCTGGGACGCAAAGCGCAACGATGATTCGTCCGGGCGCGATCTGTATATCCGGTCTGCGCGATCCGACGACCAAGGCGCACACTTTTCGGCAGTGGTCGACGTGACCGCGGAAAGCGAGCCCGGCATGGCCCGCCGGCCGGCTTTCGGACACCGCGCCAATGGCGCATTAACCCTGAGCTGGTCGGACAGCCGCAGTGCCGACTGGCGGTGGCGCATTTTTGCGGCCGACGTGACCGACGACGGTTTCGCGACGCCCGTACCCGTAACCGGCCCCGGTAACGCCACCTTCCAGCGGCTCGCCGCAGGCGAGCTCGTATTCACCAGCGATCGCGCACTACAACGCGTCCAGCGCGACAACCGATTTGGTGTGTTCTCGGTGTCTTTGCACTAGCCGTAGGCAAGCGCGCGGCATACCGCTTGTCGGGAGAGCGACATGAAAAAGTCGACGGATACAGTCAACAACGCACGGCGACGGATACTCGGCTACGGTTTACGCGGCGCCGCAATCGCGGCGGGCGGGCCGTTGCTGTGGGGTTGTAGCGACGATACGCCAGTCGACTTGGGCGCCGGCCGGGCGCCCACCGGACCAAGCGATCCGCAAACGCCGCCCGCCTCACCTGAACGGTGTGCGCCGGCAAATCTGGCGCAATCGCCGCGCGGCATACATGTAAGTTTTACCGACGATCCCGTGCGAACGCGCACGCTTACGTGGTATACCGACGGCCTCGACGACCCTGGCTCGCAACTGGAATACGGGCCGGTCACACGTGCCATGAGCGCCGAAGACATCGCCTGCGCCCCCTTTCCCGGGCGCATCGAGGGCAGTGCCGAACAAGCCTTCGGCACGAACGTACTGACCCATGCGGCCACGGCTACCGGCCTCGATGCCGGCCTGCCCATACGCTATCGCGTTGGCGCGCCCGGCCGCTGGTCGAACGTCAAGGTCCTTGCACCCACACCACAAGGCCCGTTGCGGTTCTGCCATTTCGGCGATCACGGGCTCAAACAGGCCAGTCTCGCCGTGCTCGACGGTGTACGCGAACGCAACCCGGACCTGCTGTTCATCGCCGGCGATCTGTCGTATGCCAATGGCGATCAACCCCAATGGGATACCTGGTTCGACCGGCTCGCACCTTACGCCTCGACGCTGCCGGTCATGACCGCGCCGGGTAATCACGAAGAAGAAGACAACGGTGGCAAGGCCTATCGAAGCCGCATACGCCAGCCCGGCCAAAATACGCGATATGCAATGACCTACGGCAACGTCCATTTCGTTGTAAGCACGGGCGGCTCGCTGCTCGGCAACAATGTCGTCCAGGACCTGGATCTGGTCGCCGAACTGGCCTGGCTCGAAATCGAGCTTGCCCAGGCCGCGTTGCGTCGCGCCAAGGGCGAAATCGATTTCATCATCCTGGTACAGCACTACACCCTCTGGACCGACCAAGAGGGTCGCGAGCCTGCCTCACCCGCGCTGGTTCTGTTCGAAGAAGACAAACTACTACGCTACGGCGTAGACCTGGCCATGGTCGGCCACGATCATATCTACCAACGCTCCAAACCGATGGGGCGAGGCCTGCCGCAAGAAAACGGCTATATTCAGGTCACCGGCGGCAGCGGCGGCGTCGGCCTGCGTGGTTTCGCGCCCATCAGCGAATGGTCGGCCGCCCATGCCGTACGCTACTGCTTTACGGAATACAACGTCGACGGCAAACGCCTCACCGCCACCACTTGGGCGGTCGATAATGAAGACAACACGCTCGCCGGCGCCCGCCTGAACGCGATCGACACGTTCGAGCTGCGCTCGCGCAATAGCGACGAACGCCAACTGTTCGCCAGACCCGGCCGAAGCGAGCTGCTCAACGCCGACCAGACCCAGGCCATGCTGCGCCATACCCGCGAACGCAACGCCTTGCACGACAGCCTGGAAGCGATCTCCCGGCGTCGCTAGCGTCGTTTCTAAAACCACGCTCGAATAAGGCACAGACCGCGATTTTTTTGCTATCCCCACCACGTAAGCCGATTCGCGCTTGCCGTGTCGCCCGCTTTACCGGGCGTTACCCGTCGCGCCAGCTTCGACGCCACTTCGCTTCGAAAACGCCCAGTGCCGAGCACATCAAACCCTACAAGGGCTCATTCATCGTGCCCTTGCATGCATGCAGGCCCTGAGTGCACTACCCGACCTAAGGAATGGACGAACGAGGCAAGGGGTCACCGGAGCAATCTGCCCCCAGGCTGTACCACCCAAAGCCTTCGCAGCCTTAGCCGGTCGGACGCTTCATCGGGCTAATATCTTGTTGTCTATCGGCATATTCCGAAACCAACGCAAGACGTACGCTCATCGGGCTATCGACGATAGACCGTCATATACCGACCGGGCGTATGGCCGTCCGTAGCGACTGACGCCCGAAACCCGAACAGGCATGGCAAAAGCTGTATTGCGCACGCGCTAGCGGGCATAGTAATGCGCATGAAGCCTCTCGCCTGGCTGCTCACGCCTTCCACCGACCAGCTGTTATTCGCGCTACGGCTGTGCCTGGCGATTGCCCTGGCGTTGTATTTGTCGATGTGGCTCGCGCTGGACCGGCCGTACTGGGCATCGCTGGAAGTGGCGGTGATGATCCAGCCGGCGCCCGGCATGGCCTTGGTCCGCGGCTTCGCGCGGGCCACCGGCACCATCGTGGCCGGGTGTGCCGGTCTGGCCATCATGGCTTTTTTCGGCCAGTCCTACGAACTCAGTGCGGCCGCGCTCGCGCTCTGGGTCGCCTTCTGTGCGTTCTGGGCCAACGTACTGCGCAACAATCTGTCCTACGGTTTCGCCATTGCCGGGTTCATCGCCGGCGTGACCGTCATGCTGGCGCACTCGCTGGCCACGCCGCCGTTCGATATCGCGGTCGCGCGCGTATCCGAGTGTGTGCTAGCAGCACTGGTCACGGCCGCGGTGAACGTGCTGTTCTCACCGCCTATCGGCATTCGAAACTACTTCAACAGCCGGCTTGCCCTGCTGCGCGATCTGGGGCGCGAATTTATCGGCCTGGCCGGGCTATCGTCGCACCAGCCCGCCGCGCCGGGTCGGCCACGCAGCGAAGACGATCCGCACCCGGCGCTCCAGGCCCTGGCCGCGCAGACGCTCGCGCTTGAGCAGACCCGCCAGTATCTGCGTTACGAAGCCCCAGAGTTCGCCAATTTCGACCGCCTGTCCCGACGCCTGGATTACGACATCCTGTCGCTGATCAGCGCCACCTCGTCGCTGCATATCTATCTGGCCGGCCATACCGAAACCATCGATACGCGCCCGATCGCCGCGCTGGCCGAACCGGCACGGCGACTCTCAGAGCAGCCGGAAGACGCTGAGGGCGCCAAACAGGCGTTCGACGATGCCCACGCGGCAATCCGCGCGCTCGCCGACGAGCCGGCAGACCACGGCCGGCCTCGGTGTCTGGCCGACTACGTGGTACTCAGCCGGGCGCTGGAGCTGGCCAGTCGCGGACGCGCAGCGATGACCACCCACGGCCTGCTGATCGCCGAGCGCGAGCATCCCAGCAAGCACATTTCGCGGCGCTCCGAATTCAGTCAGCCGATGGATATACGCCAGGCCCTGCGCAACAGCCTGCGAACGCTGACCGCGGTCTCCCTGGGCGGGGTGGTGTGGGTGAATTTCCACACCCAACTGCCGGCCGTGCTACTGATGATCCTGCTGTCGTCGCTGACCACGATCTTTGCCACCCTGCCCAACCCGGTTGCGGCCGCCGGCGGATTCGCCAAGGGCCTGGCCCTGGCCGCGACCGCAGCATTCGTCATCAATTTTCTGGTGCTGCCGCAGGCGGTCGGCTTCCCCATGCTGATGCTCGCGATGCTCCCGGTCGTGTTCGTCGGCGGCCTGGCGATGGCGGTGCCCAACCCGCGCCTAGCCCTGCCCGGACGCATCTCAGTGGTCATGTTCGCGCTGCTGGTACATGTTCAGAACGGCGCCCTACCCAGCTTCGAAACCTATATTCAGACCGTGCTCGGCATCTTCGGCGCCATCGGGCTGACCGTGCTCGCGTTTCGGCTGGTGCTGCCGGTGTCACCCCGCCAGCGCCTGCGTGAACAGATGCGAGGCGTATTCGACGAACTGGCCGACGGACGGCGGCACACGCGCGAGCGTTTCGAAACCCGCATGTACGACCGTCTGAATTCGCTCGCGCTAAGCGAAATCGACGAACCGTATCGGTTTTCCGCGCGCCAGGCCGTGCTGGCAGCAATCAACATTGGCCTGGAGGCCCGCTCGTTGGTCGTGCTGACCGAGCGGGCGACCCTGCCCCGAACACTCAACGACAGCGTGCACCGCGAAATGGACGCCCTGCGCACGCTATTCGCAGGACGCCGGCCGGGTTCGCTCGACGATATCGCCGAGCGCGCGCGAGCCATCCACAACCTGGCCGCACAACTGCTGGCACACGGCGTCGCACTCGACCGTCCCGCCGAGCGCCGGCTCGTCATCCGCGCCGCGATCTGCGCCGAGCTGGTGGCCTCGGCCCTGGCAGACTACATACTGGCCTTCGAGCACGGCGAATCGCCGCTTACCGAACCAGAGACGGCGAACGAGGCCACCACCAATGCTACTTAGCTAGACCTGACCCCGTCTTGCCTTGACCCCGTCTTGCCTCACAATGCAACACTTGGCCCCATGACTCCGGAAGCCTCAGTGTCCATTCGATGGAAAGACCTACTCCATGATTCCAGCTGGTTTCATTTACATCTAAAGGAAGACACTGCGCCACTACGAGTTACTGTCAAATCTGGTGTATGAGGAAAGGAGCTAGGCGGCTTTCC
>NZ_APNG01000015.1:0-114476 GCF_040361255.1 Salinisphaera sp. T5B8
AATATCCGTTAACCTTTTCTCAATCGTCCGCGGAAACGGGGTAGAACCCTTACCATGCGTCAGGTTTGAGGATCGGCTTTCCTTTGCGGTTGATTACGGCCCTTGGTAACTGACTGCGCGATAGGTCTTCTGCTTTGAGCTGCCTTCGAGTCCAGTGGGCTAGCGCATCCAATTGCCCGCTACGTCGACTGGAACGATTGAGCGAAGGCAAAACCACACCCCGGACGATGTCGGGAAAATCGTGTTTGATGATGCCCAGTGCCGGCGCAAGATCAGAATCGTTACTCACGAGGACGATTTGATTCACGCGGTTGTGCGCCGCGTCGCGGTACATATGCAGGCTAATGTTGACGTCGGTTTGCTTTTCCTCAAGCACATCGACCCGCTCGAGTTCGCCCGTTTCCAGTAAACGCGCCTTTTTGATCGTCGAGGCATGGTAGCCGTTGATGACTTCTGTCGGCCCCGAGGGCGCAAACTTCAGCGCGTTGTGGTAGCGGCGTTGCCGATCCGGCGAAGCCGGGTCCGATACGTATCGTCCCAGGATCGGCGCGGTGAAAAACTTGACGGTGACAAGTTCGAACGCCGGATTCGGCGCCGACTCCATGATGATTCGTTCGATGAGACGACGTAGATCCAACCATTTAAATCGACTACCGGTGAGCGCCGAGTAGTAGAGGTTATAGCCATCGATATAAGCGATGGTGCGTAATGGTCTAAGCACGTGATCAGCTGATTGATAGATCTACAAATGAAAAAACCGCCCGAAGGCGGCTTTTTCGCCCCAAGGCGTAGGTCATCGTGACCACGCCAAGGGGTAGGTTAGAGATCAGTATTCAACAAACGCTTGATTAATGCAATGCCTTATTCAAGTTCGTTAGAACACTTCGAACAGGCCGGCCGCGCCGATGCCGCCGCCTACGCACATGGTCACGACCACATACTTGGCGCCGCGACGCTTGCCTTCGATGAGGGCATGGCCGGTCATGCGTGCACCCGACATGCCGTAGGGATGGCCGATGGCGATGGAGCCGCCGTTGACGTTGTACTTGTCCGGGTCGATACCCAGATAATCACGGCAATACAGGCACTGGCTGGCGAAGGCTTCGTTGAGCTCCCACAGACCGATATCGTCGACCTTCAGGCCGTAGCGTTCCAGCAGTTTCGGCACGGCATAAATCGGGCCGATGCCCATTTCGTCCGGGTTGCAGCCCGCTACCGCCATGCCGACATAGGCACCCAGCGGTTCCAGGCCGCGGCGTTCGGCTTCGGCGGCTTCCATGAGCACGCTGGCCGAGGCGCCGTCCGACAGCTGCGAGGCGTTGCCGGCGGTGATGAAACGGCCTTCGCTGATCTGCTGGCCGTTCTTGAACACCGGGTTCAGGCCCTGCAGGCCTTCCAGCGTCGTGCTCGGGCGGTTGCCTTCGTCGCGGTCGAGGGTGACTTCGACTTCGCTGATTTCGCCGGTCTGCTTATCCTGCTGCTTCTTGATGGTGGTCAGCGGCACGATTTCGTCATCGAACTTACCGGCTTCCTGAGCGGCTGCCGTACGCATCTGCGACTGGTAGGCATATTCGTCCTGCGCTTCGCGCGAGACGTTGTAGCGATCGGCCACCACTTCGGCGGTTTCGAGCATGGACATATAGATGTCCGGACGATGCTCGACCAGCCACGGGTCGCGGGCACGGAAGGTGTTCTGGTGCTCGTTCTGAACCAGCGACACCGACTCCAGGCCGCCACCGACGACGATATTCATACGGTCGTTGACGATCTGCTTGGCTGCGGTGGCGATGCCCATCAGGCCCGAGGCGCACTGGCGATCGATGGTCATGCCCGGTACCGAGGTCGGCAGGCCGGCACGAATCGCGCACTGGCGGGCCACGTTCTGGCCGGTGGAGCCCTGCTGGAGCGCCGCACCCATGATCACGTCGTCGATGTTTTCGCCCTGGAGCTTGGCACGCTTGAGCGCATGCTCAATGGCATGGCCGCCGAGTGCCTGTGCCTGGGTATTGTTGAAAGCGCCGCGATAGGCCTTGCCGATCGGCGTGCGGGCGGTGGAAACGATGACTGCTTGTCGCATGGGACTCCTCGATTGTTCTTGCGGTAGTGGCCTGGCGCGTTGTTGTTCGGCCCGTCAGGGCAGGCGGGTTACGCGGATTGGCTGTGGCGCCGGGCCGTCGGGGCAATGAAAGCCGCTATAAGTTTTTTGAAACGGCCTTTCGAAAAAAGCCGTGTCGCAGTATGTTGAGCCGCGTAAAGGGCGTCAAGCGAGCTCGACGCCATGGTTTGGCGGCTACACTGGCTTGGCGCGCGATCCCTGTGTGGCGGTATCGCGGCCTCATGCCATCGCGTATCTTACACGCGGTGAACGATCGTTCGGTATCGTTCGTCGTCTAATTGCGAGAATAAAAAGGAGTCTTCATGTCGCTGGTCGATCAACTCAACGCCCAGATGCGTCTGCCGGTCATCGGTTCGCCGATGTTCATCCTGTCCAATCCGGATCTCGTGATCGCCCAGTGCATGAGCGGTATCGTCGGCTCGTTTCCGGCGCTGAACGCGCGCCCGGCGGAGGAGCTGCCGGTATGGCTCGAACGCATTACCACCACGCTGGACGAGGCCCGTGCAGCCGACCCGCAGGCCAAGATCGCGCCGTTTGCGGTGAACCAGATCGTGCATGCGTCGAACGACCGGCTCGAACACGATCTGAAAGCCTGTGCGGACTTCAAGGTGCCGTTGATGATTACCAGCCTGCGCGCGCCGCACGCCGCGGTCGAGGTAGCCCACGACTACGGCGGCCACGTGTTTCACGACGTGATCAGCGTGCGCCATGCCGAGAAGGCGATCGAAGCGGGTGTGGACGGGTTGATCGTGGTCTGTGCCGGCGCGGGCGGCCATGCCGGCACCCTCAGCCCGTTTGCGCTGGTTTCCGAAATCCGCCAGTTCTGGGACGGCCCGCTGATTCTGTCCGGCTCGATCACCCGTGGCGAACATATTCTCGCCGCCCAGGTAATGGGTGCGGATTTCGCCTATATGGGCACGCGATTCATCGCCAGCGCCGAGGCGAACGCGGTCGACGAATACAAGGCGATGGTCACCGAGTCCACCGCCAAGGACGTGATCTACTCCAACCTGTTCACCGGCGTGCATGGCAACTATCTGCGCGGCTCGATCGAGAACGCAGGTCTAGACCCGAACGCGTTGCCCGAATCCGGCAAGGAAGCCATGACCTTCGGCAGCGACCGCGAGAAGAAGAAAGCCTGGAAGGATATCTGGGGCGCCGGGCAGGGCGTGGGCAGTATCGACAGCGTGCTGCCGGCCAGTGAAATCGTCGACCGCCTGGCGACCGAATACGCTGCCGCGCGCAAGCGCTTCGCTTAAGCCGGCACGGTCGTCGCGGTGCCGGCCGGGTGGCTGGCACCGCAGCGGATCAGGCGTGGTCTGGCGCCCAATCGCGCACTAATCGGGCGCCAGACGTGGCTGGACCGAGCGTTAGACGCCGGCAGGCGCGTCGAACGCGATCACGTATCGCGCTCATGACAGTGGCGGCCGCGCCCTCCGTAAGACTGCTGATATACCCGCAGCATGGGTTTCGTTTCCATGCGGATTCAACAGCCGCCGCCCCCGCCGGGCGGTGGATACGAATTCTAACGTGGGCGCGGTAGCGCGCTGACGTCGCAAGGAGCGAAATCATGCAAGCAGAAGCCATGCTCAAGAGCCACCCGAACCCGCTGTCGGTCCAGAAACAGCTGGTCGCCTGTGTCGAAGCCTGCTTCGACTGTGCGCATCACTGCACCGCCTGTGCCGATGCCTGTCTGGCCGAAGACAACGTAGCCGACCTGCGCGGCTGCATCCGTACCGATCTCGACTGTGCCGACATCTGCAACGCCACCGCGCGTGTGCTGTCGCGCCAGACCGCCTTTGGCGAATCGCCGGCCGCCACGCAGGTCAAGGCCTGCCGCGATGCCTGCCAGAAGTGCGCCGCGCACTGCGAAGGCCATCGCGATCATCATCAGCATTGCGCGCTGTGTGCAGACGCCTGCAACCGCTGCGTGAAGGCCTGCGACGATCTGCTCGGCGAGATCGACTCGTAAGCCTTAGCGACAACGGGTCCGCTACGAAGCACGGCGCGTGAGCGCGCCGTGCTTTTTTTATGCCCGTAGAAGGCACGGCAGCTCGCCACGGTCGTGCGCTGGCGCACAAGCGCTGCACCGGCCCCTGCAAAAAAGCCGCTTCGGTTGGAAGCGGCTTTTCAAGAGTCGGGTCGTTGGCAGCGCTATTTCTTGCGTTGCAGAAACTTGTTCATGATCTCGCGAACTTCGTCGGAGAATAGCCGTTCGCCGAAGCGCTCGGCTTCGCGCTCGATCTGGCCGTCGACGTCATCGCTGCCCAGGCCCTGGCGCAGCAGCTGCTTGCTCTGACGCATCGCTTCCGGCGGTTTGGCAGCCAGGCGTTTGGCCAGTTTCATGGCCTCGTGCGCTAACGCCGCGTCGGCCACGCGATAGGCGATCAGGCCCATGCGCAAGGCTTCTTCGGAATCGATGGTGTCGCCGGCGAGTAGCAGGCGGGCGGCATTCTGGCGCCCGACCAGGCCGGGCAAGAGCAGGCTAGAGGCGGCTTCGGGCACCAGGGCCAGATCGATGAAGGCGGTATAGAAACGTGCGCGCTCGTCGGCGATCACGAAATCGGCATGCAGCAGCATGGTGGTGCCGATACCGGTGGCCTGGCCTTGCACGGCGATGACCACGGGTTTGTCGAGCGCACGCAACTGCTTGATGAAACTCAGCGCCGGCCCGGCGCTGCCGGCCTTGCGCGTTTCCGGTGAGGCATTGGCGAATTCGGCCACATCGTTGCCGGCACAGAACATGTCGCCTTCGCTGTCGATGAGCAGTGTGCGTACCGCGTCGTCGGCTTCGGCGTGAGCGACACAGCGCGACAGATCGTCGTACATCGCCGCGGTGAGCGAATTGCGCTTGCTGGCACGATCGATGGTCACGTGCAGCACGCCGTCGTCGTTTTCGGCGCGGATGAAGCCGCTGGTGAGTTCGGGCTGGGTCATGACGGTTTCCTCAAAAGACGATCAACGAAAGCGACTGGGCGATACAGGCCGGCTTGTCGGCGCCCTCGATTTCGATGGTGACGGTATTGCGCAGCATGTAGCGATTGTCGCCACGGGGCTCGATGGATTCCAGCGTCTGGCGGGCACGTACTTTCGAGCCAACCGGTACCGGGGCGATGAAGCGCACCTTGTCGAGGCCGTAGTTGACCGTGGTGGTCACGCCTTCGATACGCTTGATCTGACTGGTGAGCTGGGGCAACAGCGACAGGGTCAGAAAGCCGTGGGCGATCGGCCCGCCGAAGGGGGATTCGCGCTTGGCGCGTTCCACGTCGACATGAATCCACTGGTGGTCTTCGGTGGCATCGGCGAACTGATTGACGCGTTCCTGATCGATCGTCAGCCAGTCGCTGACGCCCATTTCCTGGCCGACGAACGCTTCGAGTGCGTCCATGTTCTCAATGATCTGCACGATATTCTCCTCTCGCGCCCAATAAAAAACCGGTACCCACGACGCCCGAAACGAGCGCCGCGGATACCGGTCGACAGGCCATGGCCAACGCTTGGGTTAGCTTACGGCTTTGTCGAGTTCCGGGATGATTTCGAACAGATCGCCGACGAGGCCGATATCGGCCACTTCGAAGATCGGGGCTTCTTCATCCTTGTTGATGGCCACGATGGTGCCCGCGTCCTTGATGCCGGCCAGATGCTGGATGGCACCGGAAATGCCGAAGCACATGTACAGCTCGGGCGAGATGATCTTGCCGGTCTGGCCGACCTGCATGTCGTTGGGCACGAAGCCCGCGTCGACCGCGGCACGCGATGCACCCACGGCCGCGCCAATCTTGTCGGCGAAGTCGTAGATGATCTTGAAGTTCTCTTCGCTGCCGACACCGCGGCCGCCGGAGATGACCTTGGGCGCGGTCTGCAGGTCCGGACGATCGCTCTTGGCCTGCTCGAGGTTCACGAAGCGGGTATGCGACGGAATTTCGGCGTCCAGGCTCAGGGTTTCGATCTCGGCATTGCCGCCCTCGGCCGCAGCCGGGTAGGAGGCACAGCGCACCGAGGCCACCAGCACCTGATCTTCCGGCGCCTTGACCGTGATGATTGCGTTGCCGGCATAGATCGGGCGATCGAACTCATGCGCGGAATGCACGGCCATGATGTCGGTGATCATGGCCACGCCCAGCTTGGCGGCCACACGCGGCATCAGATCCTTGCCGAAGGTGGTGTTGGGGCCCAGTACATGGCTGTACTCGCCGTTCTGTGCGGCGGCGGCGATCTGCGGGGCCAGGGCGGCCGCGGTCGGATGCTGGTTGGCATCGTTGTCGGCCTGCAGGACCTTGGTCACGCCTTCGATCTTGGCCGCTTGTGCCGCGATGTTGGCGCCGTCGTCACAGAGTACGAGCACGTCGATCGCGGTCGGGCTCATCTGCTGTGCACAGGTGACCGCGCGTGCAGTCGACTGGATGAGTTCGCCGTTGAGATAGTCGGCGATGATCAGAATCTTGTTGCTCATAGCAGGCCCTTTTCCTTGAGTTTGCTCACCAGTTCGTCGACCGATTCAACCTTGATGCCGCCGCCACGCTCGGGCGGGGCCACGGTTTTGACGGTTTCGAGCATCGCGGCGCGTTCCACGCCGAGGTCGTCGAGGCTGGTGTCTTCGATCGGTTTCTTCTTCGCCTTCATGATGTCCGGCAGCTTGAGATAGCGCGGCTCGTTCAGGCGCAGGTCGGCAGTGATCACGCCGGGCAGGTCGATATCCAGCGTTTCCAGGCCGGCGTCAATCTCACGGGTGACCTTGGCGGTCTCGCCGTCGAGTTCGATTTCGGAGGCGAACGTCGCCTGCGGCCATTCCAGCAGGGCGGCGGTCATCTGGCCGGTCTGGTTGGAGTCGTCGTCGATCGCCTGCTTGCCCATGAGAAAGACCTTGGGCTCTTCCTTCTTGGCCAGCGCTTCGAACACACGAGCGGCGGTGAGCGGCTGTACCGGTTCGTCGGTCTTGACGTGGATCGCGCGGTCGCAGCCGAAGGCCAGCGCACTGCGCAGCTGTTCCTTGGCGGCTTCCGGGCCGATGGTCACGGCCACGACTTCATCCGCGCTGCCGGCTTCCTTCCAGCGCATGGCCTGTTCGACGGCGATTTCGTCGAAGGGGTTCATGCTGTGCTTGACGCCGTTTTCGACGACGCCGGAGCCATCCGGCTTGATCTGGATGCGCACGTTGTAGTCGATCGCGCGCTTGACGCTCACCAGTACTTTCATGTGTCGGTTCTCTTGTCGCTATGTCTTAAAAATACCCGTTCGCCACGGGCCGGTTCCGGCCTGTGGCGATGCGCTGGCATGCCTACATCGCCGAATACTTCGGCCCGCCGCCGCCTTCCGGCGGTACCCAGGTGATGTTCTGGGCCGGGTCCTTGATATCGCAGGTCTTGCAGTGTACGCAGTTGGCGAAGTTGATCTGGAAGCGCGGCTTGCCGTTGTCGTCCTCGACCACTTCATACACACCCGCCGGGCAGTAGCGCTGGGCGGGTTCTGCGTACTTGGGCAGGTTGTGCTCGATCGGGATCGACGGATCGGTCAGCTTGAGGTGACAGGGTTGGTCTTCCTCGTGACCGGTGTTCGACAGATGCACCGAAGACAGAATATCGAACGACAGCTTGCCGTCGGGCTTGGGATATTCGATCTCGGTGCACTGATCGGCCGGCTTGGTGGCCGCATAGTCGGGCGTGGTGTCGTGGAAGTTCCACGGTGCCTTGCCCTTGAACCAGTTCTGCTCGATATAGTTGAGCGCGCCGCCCTTGAAGGTGCCGAACTTGTGCAGCGAGGCGCCGAAGTTGCGGCTGGCATAGAGTTCTTCGTACACCCAGCTGGCCTTGAAGGCATCGGTGTAGGCGGTGAGCTCGTCGTGACCCTCGCCGCCATTGGCCAGTGCGTCGGCCGCGGCTTCGGCCGCCAGCATGCCCGACTTCATGGCCGTGTGGTTGCCCTTGATCTTGGCGAAGTTCAGCGTGCCGGCATCGCAGCCGATCAGCACCGCGCCCGGCATCGTCATCTTGGGCAGCGAGTTCAGCCCGCCCTTGGCGATCGCGCGCGAGCCGTAGGACACTCGCTTGCCGCCTTCCAGATACTGGGCGATCTTGGGATGGTGCTTGAAGCGCTGGAATTCCTTGAACGGTGACAGATAGGGGTTTTCGTAGTTCAGGTCCACGATCAGCCCGACCGCCACGCGGTTGTCTTCCAGGTGGTACAGGAACGAACCCCCGCTACCGGAGACGTTGATCGGCCAGCCGGCGCCGTGAATCACCAGACCGGGCTCGTGTTTTTCCGGGTCGATCTCCCAGATTTCCTTGAGGCCGATGCCGTAGTGCTGCGGGTCGACCCCCTTGTCGAGCTCGAATTCGCGAATCAGCTGCTTGCCGATATGGCCACGACAGCCTTCGCTGAAGAAAGTGTACTTGGCGCGCAGTTCCATGCCGGGCACATGGCTGTCCTTGGGTTCGCCGTTCTTGCCGACACCCATTTCGCCGGTGACGATGCCCTTGACCACGCCGTCTTCGATGATCGGCGTCTGCGCGGCAAAGCCGGGATAGATTTCCACGCCCAGCGCTTCGGCCTGTTCGCCTAGCCAGCGGCCGAGCTGGCCCAGCGAGATGATGTAGTTGCCTTCGTTGTGCATCGGGGCCGGCACGAAGGCGTTGGGCATCTTCGTGGCCTTGCTTTCGCTGGTGAAGAAATAGATTTCGTCACGCGTGACCGGTACGTTCAGCGGGGCGCCGTTGTCCTTCCATTCGGGAAACAGCTCATCCAGCGCACGCGGTTCGAAGACCGCGCCGGAGAGCAGGTGGGCGCCGACTTCCGAGCCTTTTTCGACGATACAGACTTCAAGCTCCGGGCTTTTCTGTTTCAGCCGACAGGCCGCCGACAGGCCCGCCGGGCCCGCGCCGACAATGAGTACGTCGTACTCCATGACATCGCGTTCGATTTCTTCACTCATATCGTTTTTAGCTCTTGGCTGGCTCGTTGACCGATCAAGCGTGCGGGCAGCCGTCGGTGGAGTCGGCTGCAGGCACTCGACAACGAGCGAAGGGCGCCATGATGGCACCGATATTCATGTGCCGCCATCCTGCGCCGGCCATGCCGGACGATGGAGCGGCAACAACTCGACAACGCCCGGCATGAGCTCAGACCTTCATGCCCGGCATGTTCAACGACGCGGTGTTGCCGCCGTCGACCGGCAAGGCCTGGCCGGTAATGAAGCTGGCATCGTCGCTGGCCAGAAACGTGATCGCCGCGGCCAGTTCTTCCGGCCGGCCGTAGCGGCGCAGTTCGCAGCGTGCGCCGAGCTTGTGGGTCTTGTCGTTGGCTTCGGCATAGTCGAACACCGGTTTGGTCATGCCGGTCTTGACCAGGCCCGGGCAGACTGCGTTCACGCGGATATTGTACTGGCCCAGATCGCAGGCGCTGGTCTGAGTGAGATTGATCACCGCCGCTTTCGATGCGCTGTAGGCATTGCCGCCAGCGCCGGAGCGCACGCCCGCCACCGAGGCGGTGTTCACGATCGCGCCCGCGCCGGCTTCGCGCATGTGGCGTGCCACCGCGCGGGTGAAATGCATGGTGCCGAACAGGTTCACGTCCACGACATCGCGCCAGGTATCCAGGTCGTTGTCGGTAATCGGCGTGTAATCGCTGCCGGCGATACCGGCGTTGTTGCAGAGCACGTGAATCGCGCCGTGGTCGGCGGCGATCCGGTCGACCAGCTCGGTGACTGCTGCGGCGTCGCGCACATCCAGCGCGGCCATTTCGTGGCCGCTGCCAGCGAGCTCGTCTCGCACGCGTTCGAGGGCATCCGGTACGCGGTCCACGAGCACCACGCGCGCGCCCTCGGCGGCAAAACGCAGTGCAGTGGCGCGGCCAATACCGCTGGCGGCGCCGGTGACGATCACCGTGCGGTTGTCGAATCGTTTCATGCCGGCGTTTGTCATTTTTCTCTCCTTGATCGCGCGTCGAATTCTACACAAGGCCCGGGGGGCGTCAATGTCGGTGAAACTGTGTTTCACCAGATTACGAACGATCGTTCAAATGTTTACGGGCATTGGCTTGGGCGCTGGATAGCGGTATGCAGCACACAGTGTTGGCGTTGCCGATCAGAGGGTGCTAGTTTCAGATCAACGGTGCACGAGGCATCGATAACAAGTGGCAAAAAGCCACACGAAAACAAACCGGAGGAGACGCAATGAAGCACTACAAGGGGCTCGTGCGGCGGGCGGTGGCAGCCGTGGGTATTGCAGCGGCGCTGGCCGTACCCGCGGTCGGCACGGCAGCCGACGACACGATCAAGATCGGCTATATCGACCCGCTGTCCGGGCCGTTCGCCAATGTTGGCGATGCCGGACTCAAGCACTTCAAATACCTGGCCGAGCGCATCAATGCCGAAGGCGGCATTCTCGGCAAGGATGTCGAGATCATCGGCTACGACAACAAGTCCAGTGCTCAGGAATCGCTGCAGATTCTGCGTGAGGCCGCCGACGAAGGCGTGCACTACGTCACCCAGGGCAACGGCTCGCATGTGGGCGGCGCGCTGGTGGACGGCGTGGAGAAGCACAATCGCCGCAATCCCGACAACCGCATGGTGTATCTCAACTACGCCGCGGTCGACCCGTCCCTGACCGACGACAAGTGCTCGTTCTGGCACTTCCGCTTCGACGCCAACAGCGCCATGAAGCTGCAGGCGATCACCGACTACATGGCCGAGCAGGACGATATCAAGAAAGTCTTTCTGATCAATCAGGACTACTCGCATGGTCAGGCGATTTCACGTATCGCCAAGGAAATGCTCAAGCAGAAGCGTCCGGACATCGAAATCGTCGGCGACGTGCTGCATCCGGTCGGCAAGGTGAAGGACTTCTCGCCCTACATCTCGCAGATCCAGTCGTCGGGCGCGGATACCGTGATCAGCGGTAACTGGGGCAACGACCTGTCGCTGCTGGTCAAGGCCGGCTCCCAGGCCGGGCTCAACGTGGACTGGTACACCTACTATGCGGGCGGCCTCGGCACGCCCACCGCGCTCGGCAAGGCCGGCGCGGGCCACGTGAAGATGGTCACCGAATGGCAGGAGAACCTGGTCGAGGATTACGACGCACCGGAGCTGCGCGAGATTCTCGAGGAATTCGAAGACCGCTATGACGGTATCGAGTTCTACTACCTGCGTATCAAGACCGAAATGGACATGCTCAAGAAGGCCATGGAAAAGGCCGGCAGCACCGATCCGCTGGCTGTGGCCCAGGCCATGGAAGGCATGACCATGCAAACGCCGTTTGGCGAAGTGACCATGCGCAAGCAGGATCACCAGCTGCTGCAGCCGCTGTTCATCTCCACGTTCTCGGAAGACTATGCCAAGTACGACTCCGAAGACACCGGCATCGGCTGGGTGATGGACGCCAAGCTGGACGCTGCGGATACCGCAGTCGAAAGCAGCTGCGAAATGAAGCGTCCGTCGAGCTGATCGCAACCGATCACGCTTGAACGGTGGCCGGCATGAGGCTGGCCAGGCCCCGGCGTGCGCGCTGGGTGCCCGGCATGCCTGACGCTTTCCCATTTCGCCATCGCGGGTTGCTTGGTGATGCTCGAATCCATTGTTTTTTCCGTGCTGAACGGGCTACTCTACGGCATGCTGCTGTTCATGCTGGCCAGCGGTCTGACGCTGATCTTCGGCATGATGGGCGTGCTCAATTTCGCCCATGCCAGCTTCTATATGCTGGGTGCGTATTGCGCCTATACGATCAGCTCGTATACCAATTTCTGGGTGGCGCTGATCGTCGCACCCCTGTTCGTGGGCTTTCTCGGCGCGCTCACCGAGCGCTTCGGTTTGCGTAATGTTCACAAGCATGGCCATGTCGCCGAGCTGTTGCTGACTTTCGGCCTGGTCTATGTGATCGACGAACTGGTGGTGTTGATCTGGGGCCAGCTGCCGGTGAACTACACGATCCCGCCGTCGCTGGATTTCACGTTGTTCACGCTGTTCGATACCAGCTTTCCGGCCTATCGCGGCTTCATTCTGTTCGTGGCGATCGCCATGTTCGTGGCCATCTACCTGCTGCTCGTACGTACGCGCGTGGGCATGATCATTCGTGCGGCGCTGTCGCATCCGGATATGGTCGGCGCGCTCGGCCATGACGTGCCGCGCATATTCACGCTGGTATTCGCCTTTGGCACCGGGCTGGCGGGGCTGGCCGGTGTGATGGCCGGCAACTATTACGTGACCGAACCGGGCATGGCCTTCTCAATGGGGCCGATCGTATTCGTGGTGGTCGTGTTCGGCGGGCTGGGATCGCTGGGCGGTGCGCTGGCTGCGTCGTTGATCATCGGTCTGGTGACCACGTTCGCCGTCAGCCTGAATTATTCGATCGCGGACCTGCTTTCGGTCGTCGGCCTGACCATCGGTGACGATGCCGTTGGCGGCGGTCTGGCGCATATCAACCTGTCGCGTATCGGCCAGATGCTGCCTTACCTGATGATGGTTTTGATTCTGATCTTTCGCCCGCGTGGGCTGATGGGAGCCCGCGAATCATGAGCAACACACAACCCGTACGCGGCGCGCTTTTGTGGCAGGTGGTGATCTGGGCGCTGTTCGCGCTGGTGATCGCCGTACTGCCGTATATCTTCACC
The DNA here is from genome assembly GCF_040361255.1 of Salinisphaera sp. T5B8. Taxonomy (NCBI): domain Bacteria; kingdom Pseudomonadati; phylum Pseudomonadota; class Gammaproteobacteria; order Salinisphaerales; family Salinisphaeraceae; genus Salinisphaera; species Salinisphaera sp. T5B8. The sequence goes on from NZ_APNG01000015.1 coordinate 12,716, forward strand.
TCCAGCAGCTCGATTTCGATGATGAGCCAGATGGGGGTGTTCATCATCTTCGCGCTGTCCTACAACATGCTGCTGGGCGAGGCGGGCATGCTCTCGTTCGGGCATGCGGTGTATTTCGGCCTGGGCGGCTTTTTCACGCTGCATGCCATGCGCGGTGTCAACGATGGCGCCTGGAGCTTTCCACTCGAACTGATGCCGCTGATCGGCGGCCTTGGTGGGCTGGCCTTCGGCATTATTTTCGGCTCAATCTCGACCCGGCGTGCCGGGGTGACGTTCGCGATGATCACACTCGGCATCGGCTCGATGGTCGAGTCGAGTGCCAACATGTTCACCGACTTCTTCGGTGGTGAAAGCGGTATCTCCGGCAACCGCGTGCTGGACGTGACGTTGTTGCCGTTCAGCTATGGCCCGTCGGTGCAGGTCTATTACCTGATCGGGGCATGGACGGTGATTGCCGCACTGCTGATGTATCTGCTGACCAAGACCCCGCTCGGGCGCATCTCCAACGCGGTGCGCGATAATCCCGAACGGGCCCAGTTCGTGGGTTACAACACCACGATCGTGCGGTTCATGCAGTTTTCGCTGTCCGGCTTTTTCGCCGGTGTGGCGGGCGGTCTGTTTGCGATCATGTTCGAGATCATGACCGCACCCAATGTGGGGCTGGTGCAGTCCGGCATGGTGTTGCTGATGACCTTCATTGGCGGTATCGGCGCGTTCTTCGGCCCCATCATCGGCGCGGTGTTCGTGACCTACATGCATACCGCGCTCAGCGGCTTCTCCGAGGGCTGGATACTTTATTTCGGTCTGTTGTTCGTGTTCATGGTGATGTATGCGCCGGGCGGTATCGCCGGCGTCATATCGGCGCATTTCGCGCCCTGGCGTGCCGGGCTCATGCATCGGCTGCTGCCGGGCTATGCGCTGGCACTTGTGCCGGCCTTGCTGGCGATCGCCGGGCTGGTGGGCGTGGTCGAGATGGGCTATCAGCTGTCGCTGGCCTACGATCCGTCGCAGCCGATCGATCTGTTCTACATGCAGGTCAATGCCACCAGTCTTGTCGCCTGGCTCGTCGCGCTGGTCGTGCTGGCTGGCGGTATTGCCGGCGTGCTCGCTGCCGCGCGCGTGGTGCGTGCACGCTGGGCCGACGTCAACCGCGCGATGGCCACCACCGGAGAAGGCACATGAGCGATGCACTCAAGCTTGCCGGCGTGCATAAACGCTTTGGCGAGACGCCGATCATCCGCGGTGTGGATCTCACGGTCGCGCCGGGAGAGCGGCATGCCATTATCGGGCCCAACGGCGCCGGCAAGTCCACACTGTTCAATCTGATCAGCGGGCGCTATACGCCCAGCGAGGGCGAAATCAGCCTGCATGGCAAGCGTATCAGCGGGCTGGCGCCGCATCAGATCAACCGGCGCGGGCTCAGCCGCAGCTTTCAGATCACCAACCTGTTCCAGAACATGACGGTGTTCGAGAATCTGCGCTGTTCGCTGTTGTGGGCCCAGGGTTACAAGTATTCCTTCTGGCATATGATCGGTCGCCAGGCGGCACTCAACGAGGCCGCCGATCAATGGCTCGAGCGGCTGGGGCTGACCGCGCGTCGCGACGTGCTGGCATCGCTGCTGACCTATGCCGAACAGCGCACGCTGGAAATCGGCACCACCATCGCTGGCGGCGCCGATGTGATTCTGCTCGACGAGCCGACTGCCGGCATGGGTCTGGCCGAGCGCGATCATACGATGGCCATGATCAGCGAAGTCACCCAGGACAAAACGCTGCTCATGGTCGAGCACGATATGGGCGTGGTGTTCGAACTGGCCGATCGCATCAGCGTGCTGGTGTATGGCCAGATCATTGCCAGCGATACGCCCGAGGCGATTCGTGCCAATGCCGCGGTTCAGGAAGCCTATCTGGGCGAGGCGCACTAGTGGAAGCCAAGATGCTGGAAGTAAAGGACCTGCATGCCTATTACGGCAAGAGTCACGTATTGCAGGGCGTGGATTTCAACGTCGGTCGTGGCGAGATCGTGAGTCTGCTCGGGCGCAACGGGGTGGGGCGTTCCACCACCTGCAAGGCGATCATGGGGCTGGTTGCCCCTCGGGGCGAGATCGTTTTCGACGGCGAGTCGGTGGCCGGGCTGAAAAGCCATCAGGTCGCACGCCGCGGCATCGGCTATGTGCCGGAGGACCGCTTGATCTTTTCCGGGTTGACGACCCGGGAAAACCTGGACATGGGGGTGAAGAAGGTCGGTGCCAAGACCGGCTGGACGCTCGACGATGCCTACCAGCTGTTTCCGCGGTTGGCCGAACGCGCCGATGTGAAGGCCGATCTGCTCTCGGGCGGGGAACAGCAGATGCTGACCATGTGCCGTACGCTCATGGGCGATCCCAAGCTGGTCATGATCGACGAGCCGACCGAAGGTCTGGCGCCCCAGATCGTGTCGCAGGTCGGCGATTTCCTACTGGCGATCGCCGAAAAAGGGATTTCGGTGTTGCTCGTCGAGCAGCGCCTGAGTATCGCGATGCGGGTATCGCATCGGGTGTATGTGATGGGGCACGGCCGGATCGTGTTCGAAGGCACGCCGAGCGATCTGGAAGCCGATGATGCGGTGCGCCGCGAATGGCTCGAGGTGTGATCGCCAGCGCTTGCCCTCCGTCGTGTTGTGCGCGGGCTTGGGCGCTACGGGCGCGGCCGGCACCCTGAAACCGTGCTCGGCGCGCCCGGGTGGCGGCGGGCGGTCCTGCTTTGGTCTTAGCCATTCGCGGCTGTCTGTCTAGTCATCGGACGAACGTTCGATCGCGAATGCCCCGTGGCTTAAGCGATTGCCGTTTTTTCTGTCGTTTTCAGGCGTTTGGCTCGGACAGATCGCTGCATCAAACATGTGAAATGTAGTTTCATTATCCTGTTGACGGCGCTGTTGGGCCGTGGCAGCTTTGACTGCGAGAAAACAAAAATGCCGTCGGGGCCGCGACGCAACCGCGAACAAGGTCACCGTAAACATCGGCGCATACAATCGGAGGAGATCACCGCATGAGCGATCATCGGGTCGATACGCGGTCGCTGGCGCATGTGTGCCGGCACCCCCTGCATGCCCAGACCCCGGGCGGCGATGTGTCGTCGTGCGCCGGTGTGGCACCCCATGGCTTGCGCCTGTTTCGTTGCGTCGGTTCGGCCGTCGTGATCGATGCGGGCTTCGTTTTGTCTGTCGTGCGCGCCGCGGGGGCGACGCACGGCGGGCGACCACTGCTCGCTCAATAGGGGGAGAGACGTCTTGGATTTGTTCCTTCAGCAGGTTCTCAACGGCCTGACGCTCGGCAGCATCTACGGGCTCGTTGCCCTGGGGCTGACGCTGGTTTACGGCATTCTGCATGTGCCCAACTTCGCCCATGGCGCGCTCTACATGGTCGGCGCCTATGTCTGCTATTTCACCATGGCGGATCTGGGGCTGAACTACTGGGTGGCGATCGCGGCCGCGGCCGTTGTGGTGGCCGCGATGTCGGTCATCTGCGAGCGGCTGGTGTTTCATCCCTTGCGTCACGCACCGCCGATCCACGACAAGATCGCGGCGATCGGCATCCTGCTGTTTCTCGAAGCGGTGGTACAGATGTACTGGGGCGCGGATTTCCGTCGTATCCCCACGCCTTATGACCAGATTCTGCAGCTGGGCGGGCTGACCCTGCCGGCACAGCGGCTGCTGATCATCGTCGGCGCGTTTTCGTTGATGGGCGCCCTGCATCTGTATCTGAAAAAGACGATGACCGGCGCGACCATCGTGGCCATGGCCCAGAACCGCGAGGGCGCGTTTCTAGTGGGTATCGATGCCAACCGCGTGGCAATGATGACCTTCGCCATCGCCGGCGCGCTGGCTGCGGTCGCGGCCGGGCTGTTCGCACCGATCAACCTGGTCTATCCGGCCATGGGCCATCTGGTGCTGCTCAAGGCCTTCGTAATCATCATCCTCGGCGGCATGGGCAGTATTCCGGGGGCGATCATCGGCGGGCTGATCATCGGCTTTTCCGAAGCACTCGGCGGCTTCTATCTGTCGAGCACCTACAAGGACGTGATCGCGTTCGTACTTCTGGTGGTGATCCTGTCGATCAAGCCGACCGGTCTGTTCACCAAGGGGGTGCGCTAATGAACCGTGCAATCGATTTCATGCTCGGCTCGACCATGCGCTGGTTGCTGCTGGCCCTGGCGGTGATCTTTCCGCTGGTCACCGATAACGAGTACCACATCTATGTCATGGCGCTGGCCTTCATCTGGGCGATCGCCGTCTATGGCATGAACATCATCACCGGCTATTGCGGCCAGCTCAATCTGGCCCATGGCGGCTTCTTTGCCATCGGTGCCTACGTGGTGGCCATTCTCACCGTCGATCACGGCTGGCCCTTCTGGCCGGCGTTTGCGGCGGCCGGCCTGTTCGGCGCGGTGTTCGGATTCGTGGTGGGCATCGTCTCGCTACGGCTCAAGGAGCACTACTTCGCCATCTTCACCCTGTGTGTCGGCTACATCATCTATCTGATGATCGATAAATGGGAGGCGCTGACCCACGGCTCGCTGGGCATTATCAATATCGCGCCGCCGGAAGGCTTCGGGCTGGTGGACTTCACCCAGACCATTCCCTTTTATTATCTGGTGCTGGCGTTTCTGGCGCTTTCGATCTGGCTGACGCGCCGGATTTCCGAATCCCTGCTCGGGCGCACCTTTCGCGCCATTCGTATCAGTGACGATCTGGCCCAGTCGCTGGGTATCAATCTGATGCGCAACAAGGTTCTGGCGTTCGTGATTTCCACGGTCTATGCGGCGGCCGCGGGCGGGTTGTATGCCGGCGTGGTGCGCTTCATCGGCCCGGAAGAAGCCAACTTCATCCATACCTTCGACATGATTGCCTACCTGCTGGTTGGCGGTATCGGCACGCTCATGGGTCCGTTGCTGGGCACGCTGCTGGTGACCTGGCTGACCCAGGCGGTGCAGTCGCTCGAAGAATATCGAATGATCGTGTTCGGCCCGATGCTGGTGCTGCTCGTGATCTTCTTCCCGCGCGGCATCGTCGGCAGTTTCCTGGGCTGGCGCGGCCGACGCATGGCGCGTCAGGCACCGCGTTCGGCACGCGAATCGCGCGTGGAAGATGCCGGCAAGCACAGGGCGGATACCAAGGAGGCGCGTCACAATGCTTAATATCCGCAATCTCACCAAGCGCTTCGGCGGGCTGGCCGCGGTCGACAACGTGAGCGTCGAATTCGGCGCCAACCAGATCAACGCCATCATCGGCCCCAACGGCGCCGGCAAGACGACGTTCTTCAACCTCATCGCGGGGGCGATGCCGCCCACCGAAGGCGTGATCGAGTACAAGGGGCAGGATCTGGCCGGCAAGTCGCCGGATTCGATCGCCCGCCTTGGTGTGGCACGGACCTTTCAGACCACGATGCTGTTCGAGGAATCCACGGTGCTCGACAACCTGATTGTCGGTCATCGGCTGCGTACCGAATCGCGGCTGTGGGATGTGATCATCAATTCCAAGCGCCTCAGGGCCGACGAGAAACGCTGCCGCGACAAGGCTGCCGAAACCCTGGAGTTCGTGGGCCTGTCGCATATCGGCCATCGCTATATCGCCGATACCAGCCAGGAAGAGCGCAAACGTATCGCCTTTGCTCTGGCGCTGGCGACCGATCCGGAACTGGTGCTGCTCGACGAGCCGGCCGGCGGGGTGAATCCGGAAGAAACCGACGGCCTGGTCGATCTGATTCACAAGATGGTCGATCACGGCATCACGGTCTGTCTGATCGAACACAAGATGGACATGATCATGCGTATCGCCGACAAGATCATCGTGCTCGATCACGGCGAGAAGATTTCCGAAGGCACACCGGAACAGGTCAAGAACGACCCGGTGGTCATCGAAGCGTATCTGGGGAAAGAAGATGCTGAAGCTTGAGGGCGTCGACGCCAAATACGACAGTTTCAAGGCCCTGGACAACGTATCGCTGGAAATCGATGCCGGCGAACTGGTGGTGCTGCTGGGCGCGAATGGCGCCGGCAAGAGCACGTTGTTCAATACCATCAGCGGGCTGATGAAGCCGGCGGCCGGGCGTATCAGTATCGATGGCAAGGATGTGACCGGGCGCAAGCCCTCGGCGTTGGTCGCCGCGGGCGTGGTTCAGTGTCCGGAAGGGCGCAAGCTCTTTCCCGGCATGTCGGTACTCAAGAATCTGCGTCTGGGCGGCTATGTCCACCGGCGCGACCGAGCCGGCATGAATCGCACGCTCGAGCATATTCTGGCCATGTTTCCGATCCTCGAAGAAAAGAAGGATCAACCGGCCGGCTCGCTGTCCGGCGGTCAGCAGCAGATGGTCGCCGTCGGGCGTGCGCTCATGGGCCGGCCCAAGTTGCTGATGCTGGATGAGCCGTCGCTCGGGCTGGCGCCGCTGGTGGTCAAGCAGGTATTCGAGACGGTGCAATCGATCAATGCCGAAGGCACGACCGTGCTGCTGGCCGAACAGAACGCCTATGCCGCGCTCAAGATTGCCAGCCGGGCCTACGTGATCGAAAACGGCAAGCTGGTCATGCAGGGCAGCCGTGAGGAAATGCTCGGTAACGAGGCCGTACGCAAGGCCTATATCGGCGCTTAGACATTCGAAGAATCTCGTAATCACACGAGTGCTAGCCAACCAACCCGAATAAAAGAGGGGAGATAGACAATGACATTCAAGAAAACGCTACGCCGCGCGGCGGTGGCCACGGCGCTGGCCATGGGCATGGTCGGTGCGGTTCAGGCCGCGGAAAAGGTTAACATCGGCTTTACCGGGCCGCTGTCCGGCGGTGCCGCACTCTACGGCGAGAACACGCTGGAAGGCCTGCGCATGGCCGCCGAGGAGATCAACAGCAACGGTGGCATCGATGTCGATGGCACCAACTACGAAATCAATATCGTCAGTCTAGACGACATGTATTCGCCCAGCCGCGCGGCGGTCAACGGCAAGCGTCTGGTTCAGCAGTCCAACACGCCGGTGGTGTTCACCCCGCATTCGGGCGGCACCTTCGCGCTGCAGGCGTTCAACGAACGCGACGGCTTCCTGATCATGTCCTACACCTCGATTCCGTCGGTCACGGAAAAGGGCAATGAGCTCACGGTCAAGATTCCGCCGAACTTCACCGACTACGTGAAGCCGTTCACCAAGCTCACCATGGATCGCTTCGGCAACAAGCTGGGCGTGGCCAATGCTACCCACGACTATGCCAAGTACTGGACCAAGGCCTTCGTGCCGGCCTGGGAAGCCGCTGGCGGTGAAGTCGTGGCCAGCAATCCGATGGACTACAACAAGTCGGCCGACTTCTATACCGGTGTGAGCAAGGTGCTCGCGTCCAACCCGGACGTGTTGTTCGTGGGCGGCGCCTCCGAGCCGACCGGCCTGGTGGTGCGTCAGGCACGCGAACTGGGCTTCAAGGGCGGCTTCGTAGTCATGGATCAGGCCAAGATCGATGAAGTGGCCAATGTTGCCGGCGGCATGGATGCCGTCGAGGGCGCGGTCGGCGTGACCCCGCTGGTCTATTCCGACAACCCGGGTGCGGCGGACTTCGTCAAGCTCTACAAGAAGAGTCACGACGGCGTACCGACCTCGGAAACCGCCTATAACTATTTCGCCATGTTCCTGGTTGCGCGCGCCATGGAAGAGGCCGGCACGGTCGAGGATGCCAAGGCCATCCGGGCGGCGATTCCGCAGGCACTGAGCAAGGTGGCCACCAACCACAACCCCTATGAGGTCAAGGACATCACCGATAGCGGCAACTTGGCCGTGGATGTCGAGATCGCGGAAGTGGTCGATGGCAAGGTCGAATTGCGCAAGATCTCGGAGATCGGCGCCGAATAGGTCCTTGACGGGACACTCCCGCCTCTTCAGGGGCACTCCGGTGCCCCTGTTTTCTTTGCGGCGATGGTGTTTTGTCAGGGTCGACGCCCAATAGTCAGCGTACGATCGATTTTCAGGAGTTCTCGATGAGCGTCAATCGTCAGATCATTCTTGCCCGGCGTCCCCAGGGCATGCCCGATGAAAGCCACCTGCAGTTGCAGCAGGCCGAAATACCCAGCCCCGGCGAGGGCGAGGTGCTGGTCAAGACCATTTATCTTTCGCTGGATCCGTACATGCGCGGGCGCATGAGCGCGGCCAAGTCCTATGCTGCCAGCGTGGCCGAAGGTGCGGTCATGGAAGGGGCGACCATCGGTCAGGTGGTCGAATCCAACGACGACAGTTTGGCGGTCGGCGATTACGTGCTTGCCCATGGCGGCTGGCAGGAATATGCCGTGCAGGCGGCGAAGACGCTGCGCCGGCTGGATCCCGACGCCGCGCCCATCAGTACAGCCGTGGGCGTGCTCGGCATGCCCGGTTTTACGGCCTACGTGGGCCTCGACGAAATCGGCCAGCCCAAGGCCGGCGAAACGGTGGTGGTATCGGCTGCAGCCGGCGCGGTCGGTCAGGTGGTTGGCCAGATCGCGAAGATCAAGGGTTGTCGTGTGGTGGGCGTGGCCGGTGCGCCCGACAAGTGCGCGCATGTGGTCGATCAATACGGCTTCGATGCCTGTGTGAACTACAAGGACGACGATTTCGAAGCCCAGCTCGCTAACGCTTGCCCGGATGGCATCGATGTCTATTTCGAAAACGTCGGCGGTACCGTATTCGAAGCGGTACGCGGGTTGCTCAACGACTTCGCACGTATGCCGGTGTGTGGACGTATCGCGCATTACAACGACAGCGAAGCACCGCCCGGCCCGGATCGGCTGGTGGCGTTCATGGGCCAGGTGCTGGTCAAACGCCTGCGGGTACAGGGCTTCATCCAGTTCGACTATCGCCATCGCGCCGGGGATTTTCAGCGCGACATGAGCGCCTGGGTTCGTAGCGGCGAAGTGCGCTACCAGGAGGATATCGTCGACGGCCTGGAGAATGCGGTCGATGCTTTCCAGGGATTGTTGCAGGGGCGCAACCGCGGCAAGTTGCTGGTACGCGTAGCGGCCGACCCCACCCGCGGTTAGGGCGCGGCGTTGCACGGCCACGCACAGGCGCGAACCTACGCCACACTCGGCGAGCGCTTTGGCGCACGCTACAAGTGGTATGTGTCGGCCACGGTGATGCTCGGCACCTTCTCGGTGGTCCTGGCTGCGACCATCATCAACGTGGCCGTGCCCGCGATCATGACCCGTTTCGCGGTCGCCCAGGATCAGGTGCATTGGCTGGCGACCGGCTTTCTTGCCGCCATGACGGTCGGCATGCTCCTGAATGCCTGGGCGGCCGCACGTTTTGGCTCGCGCGGCGCCTTCGCCCTGGCGATGGGCGGGTTTATTCTTGCCTCGCTCGTCGGTGGTTTCAGTGGCGATTTCGCCGTGCTCGTTGCCGCCCGCGTGGGTCAGGGGCTGACCGCGGGCATGATTCAGCCGCATGCGCTGGTCGCCATCTTTCAGGTTTTTCCGGTGCATCGACGCGGCCAGGCGATGGGTATTTACGGCATGGGCGTGATTCTCGGCCCGGCCATTGCGCCGGCACTGGGCGGGGTGCTCGTCGACAGTTTCTCCTGGCGGGCGACGTTTATTGTGGTTCTGCCAGCCTGTGCCGTGGCCGCTGGGCTGGCCTGGCGTTTTCTGCCCGGGCGCGGGCCCCGGCGCGCGTCGCTGGACTGGCTCGGTGTCGCGCTGCTCAGTGCCGCCTTGCTCGCCTTGTTATGGGCGATCGCCTCCTTGCACCGACGCGGGCTGCTTGATCCGTGGGTCGGCCTGGCGCTGTTCGGCGGTATCATTCTGGCATTGCTATTCGTGGCCTGGCAGCGGCGCGTGCGCGAGCCGCTGCTGGAGCTGCGGGTGCTCGCCCAGCCCGGTTTTGCCAGCGGCTTCGTGTTGTCGATCGTCATGGGCGCAGGGCTGTTCGCCAGCACCTATCTGGCGCCGCTGTATTTTCAGCAGTCGGCGGGCATGAGTGCGTCGGCCTCCGGTCTGATGCTGGTTCCAGCGGGTCTGGCCATGGCGTTCGTGTTCCCGGTGGCCGGTCATCTGACCGACCGCGTGCCCATACGCTGGATCGTGGCCGCCGGTCTGGCGTTTTTCGTGGCGAGCATGGTGTTGCTGGCGGCCGCGGAAATCCCGACCTCGGCAGCCTGGCTGGTCGTGTGGGCACTGTTCGGGCGCCTGGGTGTGGGCTTGATGATGCCGCCGATCACCACCGCGAGCCTGGGTCTTTTGCCCGAAGATCAGCTCGATCGCGCTTCGGGTATTATCAATTTCGGCCGCCAGATCGGCGGCGCGTTAGGGGTGAATCTGTCCGCGGTTCTGGCGCAGTACGCCAGCGATTTCTATCGCTTTCGCCACCCCAACGAACCCGCCACCCGCGTGTTCGAAGCCGGTTTCGATTACGCGTTCGTGGTGCTCGCGCTGTTATTCGTGCTTGCCTTCTGGCCGCTGCACAGGCTTTCACGTGCAATCGCGAGGGATGCGGTTTGATCCGGCTGATACAGCGGGGATTGCCTGGAAAATCAAAAAAAGATTAATTTCTCGATTCGGTCGGCGCTGCGCGATAATATTCAGCGCGCGCGGCCTTGTTTTAAAACCATGGTAGTTGGATCTGAACGTCTGTGTATAAGATCGAGGACATGGCGCACGGACAGAGCCCTGTTGCCATGCGACTTTTTCCGTATGGCATATACGCACGGTTATGTCTATCTTGTAGCCTTGCGCGGTGGTGGGGTGATCGATCAGGCGGGCTGGTACGGCCTGCGGTCGGGCAAGCGCCTTTGAGTTGTGGCTGCCACACGATGGCGGCCTCGGGGTGATAATTGGAAAACCGATATTGCGGCCTTGTATTGGGCAGGCCGCGGTACAAACTGGTGGGTGGGGAATCTAGATCATGCGAAAGACGATGTCGTCGGACAGTGCGGATACGAAAGGCCACAACTATGTCACCGCGCTCGCGCGGGGGCTGGAGTTGCTGCGCTGTTTTGGCGATGCAGCGGAATATCTCGGTAATGCGGAACTGGCCAAGCGCACCGACATTCCGCGACCTACCGTATCGCGTCTAACCGCAACGCTTACCCAGCTCGGCTATCTGCTGTATATGCCGCATCTGGAGAAATACCGGCTGGGCCCGCGGGTACTCGATCTGGGCTATCGCTATCTGGCCAGCGAAGGCGTGGGCAATATCGCGCGTCCGTTCATGCAGGAACTGGCCGACGCGACCGACTGCATGGTCGCACTGGGCGTACCCGAAGGTGCGCAGATGACCTATACCCAGGCCTGTCAGGGCAAGGGGCCGCTGATTCTGCGCTTGCAGGTGGGCTCCCGGGTGCCCATGGGGCTGTCCTCGATGGGGCTGGCATTTCTGGCTGCGCATACGCCGGCGGCGCGCGAGCCGTACTACGAGCGTATTCGCGCCGAAAGCAGCATGCCCTGGCCGCAGGTCGAATCGTTGCTCGAGTACGCCTATGAAGACTATGACCGCTATGGCTTCTGCATGACGGCCAGTACCTGGAGTCGCGATATCAGCGCGGTGGGCGTACCGCTGGTGCTGGAGAATGGCCAGCGCGTGGTGTCGTTCAACTGCGGCGGTGCGGCGCAGCGGCTGACCCGCGAGGTGATGATCGACAACCTCGGCCCGCGGCTCAAGCAGGTGGTCGAACAGGTCAAAGCGCTGGTCGTGGGTAGCGACTAGCGATGGGCGAACGCAATGAAGCGGGTCATTTCTCGCTGGCCGATGCCAATGCCCGCTACGATCGCGGCTTTGCCGCGCACCTGGGTTTCGAGTTCGTCGAATGGGTGCCGGATCGCGCCGTACTCCAGCTCGACATCCAGGAATGGCATCTCAATCTCGCGGGCGTTCTGCACGGCGGCATTCTCGCGACGCTACTGGATATCGCCGGGGCGGCCGCGGGTAGTTATTGCCCGTATCCGGGGCGCATTCGCAAGGCGATCACGCTGTCCATGACCACCACGTTCACCGGCCAGGCCAGTGTTGGCATGGTGCGCGCAATCGGTCGCCGCCGTGCCGGAGGACAGCGTATTTTCAACTCGAGCGTGGATATCGTCGATGCCGACGAGCGCCTGCTGGCCATCGGCGAAGGTACCTACCGCCTGCGCCGGGGCAGCGAAGATCCGCGCGGCGTCGCCAGCAACGCCTAAAGCCAGCCATGGGGTCACAGGCGCTCGCCAGCGGCGGGGCCACCCCGATTACTCAAGCCTACGGCACCGGTCATCGAAAACCGGCAATAAACAGTCGATTTTTATCGCGACTCGGCGTATGGTCGAGTTCGGTGAACGATCGTTCGGTTTCGGGGCCGGCCTTTGCATGATCCGTGAATGGACCATTCAGAGGATATCCCGCGTCGCGAAAACGAACGATCGTTCATGCCGATTCGAAACTGCATTTCATTAAATTGACGACCCATTCGGGCTGTGTCAGTTTCCGGTCGGTACAAGAACACGCTTGGATTCGTTTGCCCGCGCAAACGGGTGCGAGCACAACAGTCCGCCACAATGAGGAGAGATCATGCTTGCACTATCCAAGCAGGCCGAGGATCTGCACGCCCGGCTGCTCGCGTTCATGGACGAACACGTCTACCCGGCCGAACCGGTCTACGAAAAACAGCACGAGGAAGCCGAAGATCGCTGGGCCTGGCCGCCGATCATGGAAGAGCTCAAGGCCAAGGCCAAGTCCGAAGGTCTATGGAACCTGTTCCTGCCGGAAAGCGATTACGGCGCCGGGCTGTCCAATTACGACTACGCGCATCTGTGCGAAATCATGGGCCGCTCGCCGATCGCGCCCATCGTGTTCAACTGCAGCGCGCCGGATACCGGCAACATGGAAGTGCTCGAGCGCTACGGCAGTGAAGCCCAGAAGAAAGAGTGGCTGGAGCCGCTGCTGGAAGGCAAGATCAAGTCCTGCTTCTCCATGACCGAGCCGGCCGTGGCTTCTTCGGATGCCACCAATATCGCCACCGAAATCAAGCGCGACGGCGACGAGTACATCGTCAACGGCCGCAAGTGGTGGTCCTCCGGTGCGATGGCGCGTAACTGCAAGATCGCGATCGTCATGGGCAAGAACGACCCGAACGCCGAAAAGCATCGCCAGCAGTCGATGATTCTGGTGCCGCTGGATACCCCCGGCGTGACCATCGAGCGGCCACTGCACGTGTTCGGCTATGACCATGCCCCCAAGGGCCATGCCGAAATCCACTACGACAACGTGCGCGTGCCTGCCGAGAACCTGATTCTGGGCGAAGGCCGTGGTTTCGAGATCGCGCAGGGTCGTCTGGGGCCGGGACGTATCCATCACTGCATGCGCACCATCGGCATCGCCGAGCGGGCACTGGAAGCCATGTGCGAACGGGTGGAAAACCGCGAGGCCTTTGGCCGCAAGATCTCCGAGTTTGATTCGATTCGCAAGAACATCGCCCGTTCGCGTATCGAAATCGAACAGGCCCGTCTGCTCACGCTCAAGGCCGCCAAGATGATGGACGAGGTGGGCAACAAGGAAGCCCGCCAGGAAATCGCCATGATCAAGGTCATCGCCCCCGAGATGGCGCTCAACGTGCTCGATCGTGCCATTCAGGCACACGGCGCGATGGGCGTGTGTCAGGACACCTTCCTGGCCTCCGCCTGGGCGAACGTGCGCACGCTGCGTATGGCCGACGGCCCGGACGAAGTGCATCTGGACAGCATCGCCAAGCTCGAACTGCGCCGTCAGCGCGCAGCCCGCGGCTAGCTTTGTCGGCCCTGTGCCGGCGGCCTGCGGGTCGCCGGCACGCGTTTGTCAACGTGAGGAGAATTTGATGTCCAGTTTGTTTGATTTGAACGGCAAGGTCGCCGTCATTACCGGCTCGAGCCGCGGTATCGGCAAGGCAATTGCCTGGCAGATGGCCGAGCACGGTGCCAAGGTGGTGATTTCCAGCCGCAAGAGCGAAGCCTGCGAGCCGGTGGCCGAAGAGCTGCGCAAGGCCGGCCACGATGCCATCGCGATTGCCTGTCATGTGGGCAAGAAAGAAGACCTGCAGAATCTCGTCGACAAGACGAAACAAACCTATGGCCAGATTGATGTGCTGGTGTGCAATGCCGCGACCAACCCGGTCTATGGCACCACCGCCGAGCTTTCCGACGAGGCCTGGGACAAGATCATGGAAACCAACGTGCGCGGCACGTTCTGGCTATGCAACATGGTACTGCCCGGCATGGCCGAGCAAGGCGGCGGCAACGTGATCGTGCTGTCGTCGATCGCTGGCCTGCGTGGCAATACCGTGATCGGCGCCTATGGCGTGTCCAAGGCTGCCGAAGCCGCGCTGGTGCGTAATCTGGCCGTCGAATGGGGGCCGAAGAATATTCGTGTGAACGCCATCGCGCCCGGCTTGGTCCGCACCGATTTCGCCAAGGCGCTGGTCGAAGATCCGAAGCGGCTCGAACAGGCCGAACAGCGTACGCCGGTACGGCGTATCGGCGAACCGGTGGATATTGCCGGCGTCGCCATCTTCCTGGCCACTAACGCCAGTGCCTATGTAACCGGGCAGACGCTCGTCGCCGATGGCGGCGAGACGATCAGCTAACCATGGCTGAAAAGAACCAGGCCGGCGCGCCGGAAATCGTGGCGGTGCGCGAGGCGCACCGCTTCGATGAGAATGCGTTGGCACAGTATCTACGTGACCATGGGCTGGTCGAGGGCGGACTCGAGGTGCGCCAGTTTCAGGGCGGGCAATCGAACCCGACCTTTTTTCTGACCACGGGCGGTGCCGGCGCCCCGCGCCACTACGTGCTGCGCAAACAGCCGCCGGGCAAGATTCTGCCCTCGGCCCATCGTATCGACCGTGAATACCGGGTGATGTCGGCGCTGGTCGACGCGCCCGGCGTACCGGTGCCGCGCATGCATGTGCACTGCGAGGATGCCGACGTGATCGGTACGCCGTTCTATGTCATGGACTATGTGCCCGGGCGTGTATTCGGCGATCCGGCCATGCCGGAACTGGCGGCCGGTGAGCGCGGCGAGATCTATCGCGGCCTCATCGATGCGCTGGCCGCGCTGCACGACGTGGATGTCGAGGCGGTGGGATTGTCCGATTTCGGCCGGCCGAACGGTTATGTCGAACGCCAGATCAAACGCTGGCGCGGCCAGTACGAGGCCTCGGCGACCGAAACCGACCCGAATATGGATGCGCTCGGCCAGTGGCTGACCGACCACATCCCCGACGACACCACGCCCGCGATCGCCCACGGCGATTTTCGGATCGGCAATCTGTTGATCGCGCCGGATTCGACCGACGTGGCCGCGGTGCTCGACTGGGAGCTGGCCACCATCGGCCATCCGCTTGCGGACCTGGCCTATGCCTGCATGCCTTATTACCTGCCGCATGGCGTGGCCGGTGTGCGGGGCGTGGAAGGGCTGGACCTGGCCGCCCACGGCATTCCGACCGAGGCCGAGCAACTCGAGCGTTATCGCCAGGCCCGCGGGCTGGCGCCGATCGACGACTGGCCGGTATTCGTGGCGTTTTCGCTGTTTCGTACCGCCGCGATTCTGCAGGGCGTGTATGCGCGTGCATTGCAGGGCAACGCGAGCAACAGCGATGCATTGAATGTCGGCCGGCGTGCCGGTTTGATCGCCGAACGCGGCTGGGCCGTGGCCCGTGCGCATGATTAAACGATCGACACAGGCGCATGCGAGACTGCGCCTGCCGGTATCCGACAGCCATACAATGCCATGAAGCCGATTCGCCGAATACTGTTGACCAACGATGACGGCGTCGAGGCGCCCGGGCTGGCCGTAGCCGAACGCGTTGCCGCGGCGGTGGCCGACGAGGTCTGGGTGGTCGCGCCCATGGCCGACCAGAGTGGCGTGGGCCAGGGCATATCCATGCACCATCCGCTGCGCGTGACTGAATACGGCACCCGGCGCTACGCGCTCACCGGCACGCCCGCCGATTGCGTGATGGTCGCCATGGCCGATTGGCTACGCGACGATCCGCCGGATCTCGTGCTGTCCGGGGTCAACTGGGGCGCGAATCTCTCCGACTCGGTGATGTATTCGGGCACCGTGGGTGCGGTATTGGCGGCCGATCATCTGGGTATCCCGGCGATCGCGCTGAGCCAGGCGTTTCACGACCGCGGCGCGCTCGACTTCACAGCCACCGAAGCCTATGCGGTCGAGGCGATACGCCAACTATGGGCGGCACGGGATTCGAACCGGCGTTGTTGCTGGAATCTGAATTTCCCCATGCGGGCGCCCGAGACGATACAGGGGCTACGTTTTACCCGGCAGTCAAACGGTACCATCGTCGCCCCGCGGCTGATCGCGGGTACCGATGGGCGCGGGCTGGTGTATCACTGGCTGAGCTTCGAGCGCGATACCACGACCATCGCCGATCCGCTGTCCGATGTGGTCGCGCTGCGCGACGGCTATGTCTCGGCCACGCCCTTGCATGGCAGCCGTTGCGATGAAGCATTGCTTGCCGACACGGCCGATCACGGGCAGTGGCGACTGGACATCGGCGAGGCTGCAGAGTAAAAAAGCCGCTGAAAAACGAAACGGTATTTCAATTGTAAAATGTCAGGTATGTGCGCCGCCCGTGGCATGTCGCTCGTGCGACAGGCGCTGTACATCCATGGCAACCCAAGCCATCGCCTGCCAAGCACCGGGCAAGAGTGCGGCAGCGCAGACCGCTGGAAAGCGAGGAGATGACCTTTATGTTCGATCGGCACTATGCCGTCTGGCCTGCCAACCTGCCGCATTCGCTGGGTCTGCCACAGACCAGCCTGTACACGAATCTCGAGATTTCGGCGCGGCGCTATCCCGATCGCCCGGCGATCATTTACTACGATACGCCGCTGTCCTATCGCGAACTCGACGAACAGGTGCGTGCGCTGGCCGGCTATCTGCAGGCGCAGGGCGTCAAGCGCGGAGACCGGGTGCTGCTGTTCATGCAGAACGCGCCGCAGTTCGTGGTCGGCTACTACGCCATCCTGCGTGCCGATGCCGCAGTGGTGCCGGTCAACCCGATGAACCGTAGCGTCGAACTCGAACACTATGTCGAGGATACCGAGGCCACGATCTGTCTCTGCGGTCAGGAGCGTTACGAAGCGGTGGCGCCGTTGCTCGACAGCGGCAAGCTCGCACAGGCGATCGTAGCCAACTACGGCGACTATGTCACCGAGCCCACCGATCTGGATCTGCCGGCCGAGGTCAAGGCCGACACGCAGGCCGCGGCCAGCGACAAGGCGGTGCTCTGGGCGGATGCGATCAATGCCGGGCACACGCCGCGTGCCCACGAGGCCGGCCCCGACGATCTGTGCGTGCTGCCCTACAGCTCCGGTACCACCGGTGCGCCCAAGGGCTGTGTGCATACGCATCGCACGGTCATGGCGACCGCGGTGCACAGCGTCTACTGGAGTCGCAGCACGTCCGAAGGCAAGTCCCTGGCCACGCTGCCGTATTTTCATGTCACCGGTATGCAGAACGGCATGAACGCGCCCATCTACATCGGCGGCACGGTGGTGCTGATGACGCGCTGGGAACGGCGTACCGCGGCGCGGCTGATCGAGCGCTATCGCATCACCCGCTGGACGAATATCGTGACCATGGCGATCGATATGCTCTCCGATCCGGAGATCGACAACTACGATCTGTCGAGCCTGGAGAACATCGGCGGCGGTGGCGCGGCGATGCCGGCCGCAGTGTCGGACAAGCTGTTCAATCTGACCGGACTGCACTACATCGAAGGCTACGGACTGTCGGAAACCATTGCCGGCACCCATATCAACCCCTTCGATGCGCCCAAGCCGCAGTGCCTGGGTATACCGGTATTCGACGTCGACTCGCGCATCATCGATACCGAAACGCTGACCGAACTGGGCCCCAACGAAGTTGGCGAGATCGTGACCAACGGCCCGCAGGTGTTTTCCGGCTACTGGCGACGACCCGAGGAGACCGAGGCGGCGTTCATTGATCTGGGCGGCAAGTCCTTCTTTCGTACCGGCGATATCGGCTACTACGACGACGAGGGCTATTTCTTCATCGTCGACCGGGTCAAGCGCATGATCAACGCCTCGGGTTACAAGGTCTGGCCGGCGGAGGTGGAAAGCCTGATGTATCGTCACCCGGCGATCCGCGAGGCCTGCGTGATTTCCACGCCCGATCCGCGCCGCGGCGAAAGCGTGAAAGCCTGTGTGGTGCTCAACAGCGCCGATGCGGCTACGGCCGAAGAGATTCGCGA
Source organism: Salinisphaera sp. T5B8 (assembly GCF_040361255.1). NCBI lineage: Bacteria > Pseudomonadati > Pseudomonadota > Gammaproteobacteria > Salinisphaerales > Salinisphaeraceae > Salinisphaera > Salinisphaera sp. T5B8. Next base: position 30,932 of record NZ_APNG01000015.1, read on the forward strand.
GTGGTGTCGCGAAAACATGGCGGCTTATAAAGTGCCGCGGGTGATCGAAATCTGCGAAACACTGCCGCGCTCGCCCACCGGCAAGCTCATGTGGCGCGCCCTGCAGGAACAGGAATGGCCGCAGGCCGGCTGATGCGGTAATCGCGACTCAAACAACGAATAAACACACCGGGCCTGCGTGCCCGGCAACCGATTGGACAAGGAGTAGTTATGAGCGAAGTGGTTTCCTATGAACGCGATGGCGATATTGGCGTCATCACGGTCGACAATCCGCCGGTGAATGCGCTCGGGCACGCCGTGCGCCAGGGCATTGTCGATGCGCTGGACAAGGGCATGGCCGACGATGGCGCCAAGGCGCTGCTGATCATCGGCGGCGGGCGTACCTTCCCGGCCGGTGCCGATATCCGCGAATTCGGCAAGCCGCCGCAGGAACCGGGTCTGCCCGACGTGGTACAGACGCTGGAGAACAGCGACAAGCTGCTGATCGCCGCGGTGCATGGCACCGCACTCGGCGGCGGCATGGAAATCACCCTGGGCTGCGATTATCGCGTGGCCCTGGACTCGGCCAAGATGGGCCTCCCGGAAGTCAATCTCGGTCTGCTGCCGGGTGCCGGCGGTACCCAGCGTCTGCCGCGCCTGATCGGCGCCAAGGCCGCCATGCAGGCGATCGTCGAAGGCAAGCCGATGAAGGCCGCCAAGCTCAAGGAAATGGGCGTGGTCGATGAAGTCGTCTCCGGCGATCTCAAGGCCGAGGCGATTGCCTATGCCGAAAAACTGGTAGCCGACGGCGCGCCGCGGCGCAAGGTCAGCGAGCTGTCCGTCGAAAAGGAAAGCGAGAACGTCTTTTCGGAATTCGAACAGTCCATCGCCCGCAAGAAGCGCGGCTTCCTGGCGCCGTTCCACTGCATCAAGGCGGTTCAGGCGGCCACCGAACTGGATTTCGCCGCCGGCATGAAGCGCGAACGCGAGCTGTTCACCGAACTGCTGAATTCGCCGGAATCCGCGGCTCAGCGCCACGTCTTCTTTGCCGAGCGTGAAGTGGGCAAGGTGCCCGGCATTTCCAAGGAAACGCCGCAGCGCGAGATCAAGCAGGTGGGCATCATCGGTGCCGGCACCATGGGCGGCGGCATCGCCATGAACTTCCTGTCGGCCGGTATCCCCGTGAAGATGCTGGAAATGAAGCAGGAAGCGCTCGACAAGGGCGTGGCGCTCATTCGCAAGAACTACGAAGCGACCGCCAAGAAAGGCCGCATGACCGAAGAGCAGGTCGAAAAATGCATGTCGCTGATCAGCACGACGCTGTCCTACGACGACCTGTCCGATGTGGATCTGGTCATCGAGGCCGTGTTCGAAAACATGAAGGTCAAAAAGCAGGTGTTCGGCGAGCTCGATCGCGTCTGCAAGGACGGCGCGATTCTGGCCACCAATACCTCGACGCTGGACGTCAACGAAATCGCCCAGTCCACCAAGCGCCCCGAAGACGTGATCGGCATGCACTTCTTCTCGCCGGCCAACGTCATGAAGCTGCTCGAGAACGTGCGCGGCGAGGCGACCTCCGATGAAGTCATCGCCACGGTGATGAACCTGTCCAAGCGTATCGGCAAGGTCGGCGTGCTGGTGGGCGTGTGCAACGGCTTCGTGGGCAACCGCATCCTGCATAAGCGCCAGGCCCAGGCCGTCAAGCTGGTCAACGAAGGCGCAACACCCTCGCAGGTCGACAAGGTGTTGTTCGATTTCGGCCTGCCGATGGGCCCGTTTGCCATGGCCGACCTGGCCGGTCTGGACGTGGGCTGGCGTATTCGTGAAGGCCTGCGTGAGGACGATCCGGAAAACGCGCCCGAGCGCGACTGGATGGACGCTCTGGCCGAGCAGGAACGCTGGGGCCAGAAGACCGGCGGCGGCGTGTTCGACTACGCCGAAGGCGATCGCACCCCGCGTCCGTCGGAAACGGCCATGGCCGAGATCGAGAAGTATCGTGCCGAGAAGGGCATCGAGACCCGCGAGGTCAGCGATCAGGAAATTCTGGAACGCTGTCTCTACGTGATGGTCAATGAAGGCGCCAAGATCCTCGAGGAAGGCATCGCCATGCGTCCGCTGGATGTGGATATCGTATGGATCTATGGCTACGGTTTCCCGGTCTACCGGGGCGGTCTGATGTTCTGGGCCGACCAGGTCGGATTGGACACGATCCATGCCAAGGTCAAACAGTTCTACGACGAATCGGGCGATCCGGTCTGGCAGCCGTCGGCCCTGCTGGAAAAGCTGGCCAGCGAAGGCCGCAAGTTCGGCGACCTGTAACGCTGCGCACTACGGAGTAATCAATGGATATTCAATATAACGAAGCCGAACTCGCATTCCGCGACGAGGTCCGGGCCTTCGTGGCAGAGAAACTGCCCAAGGAAATTTCCGACAAGGTGAAGTCGTCCGAGCATGTCTCGCCGGAGGATATGATCACCTGGCAGCGCGCGCTGTATGAAAAAGGCTGGTTGGCGATCAACTGGCCGAAGGAATACGGCGGCCCGGGCTGGAGCCCGATTCAGAAGCACATCTTCGAGGAAGAGAGTGCAGAAGCGGGCGCGCCGCGTATCCTGCCGTTCGGCCTGAACATGGTCGCCCCGGTGATCATCAAGTTCGGTACCCAGGAACAGAAGGACTACTACCTGCCGCGTATCCTCAAAAGCGAGGACTGGTGGGCCCAGGGTTATTCCGAGCCGGGCGCCGGTTCGGACCTGGCGAGTCTGAAGTGCCGCGCCGAGCGTGATGGCGACCATTACATCGTCAACGGTCAGAAGACCTGGACCACGCTGGGCCAGCACGCGAACATGATCTTCGTGCTGGTGCGCACCGATACCACGGTCAAGAAGCAGGAAGGCATTTCCTTTTTGCTCGTGGACATGGAAAACACCCCCGGCGTGACCGTGCGTCCGTTGATCACCCTCGACGGTGCGCACGAAGTCAACGAAGTGTTCTTCGACAACGTGAAGGTGCCGGTCGAGAACCTGGTCGGCGAAGAGAACAAGGGCTGGACCTGTGCCAAGTACCTGCTCACCTTCGAGCGTACCGGTATTGCCGGCGTGGGTATCTCCAAGGCTGCGCTGGAACACCTCAAGCAGATCGCGCGCAACGAGCAGGCTGAAGGCAAGCCGCTGATCGAGCATCCGCGTGTGGCCGAACGTCTGGTCGAACTCGAGCTCGAACTCATGGCGGTCGAAATGACCAACCTGCGTGTGGTCTCCGCGGCCGAGGCCGGCGGCGTACCCGGCGCAGAAAGCTCGTTTTTGAAGGTCATGGGCACGGAAGTGCGCCAGAAGATCTCCGATCTCTATCGCGAGCTGGCCGGCCCCTATGCGCTGCCGTTCCCCGATCTCGAGGTGGGCGAAGACGCCTTCGGCCCCGAGTTCTCGGCCTCGGCCTCCTCCACGTACTTCAATCTGCGCAAGCTGTCGATCTTCGGCGGCTCCAACGAGATTCAGAAGAACATCATTTCCAAGGCGATCCTCGGACTGTAGTCCGGTACGCAGGAAAAGGAATAGACAATGGATTTTTCCTATAGCGACGAGCAGCGCATGCTCAAGGACATGGTCGACCGCGTCGTGGCCGATCAGTACAGCTTCGAGCAGCGCGAAAAGATCATCAAATCCGAACCCGGCTACTCGCCCGAGGTGTGGTCGCAGTTCGCCGAACTCGGCCTGCTGGCGGTGCCGTTCTCGGAAGCCGCCGGCGGTTTCGATGGCGGTGGCGCCGAGCTGATGGTGGTAGCCGAAGGCTTTGGCCGCGGTCTGGTGGTCGAGCCCTATCTGTCGACCGTGGTACTGGCCGGTACCTTCCTGGATGCCGCCCTCGATGACAATGCCAAGGCGGACGCCCTGGCGCCGATCATCAGCGGCGAACAGAAATATGCGCTGGCCTGCTACGAGCCCAATGGCCGCTACGATCCGTTCTGGATCGAAACCACGGCGACCAAGGACGGCGACGGCTATGTGCTGTCCGGCAAGAAGGCCGTGGTGCTCGGCGGCGACAGCGCCGACCGGCTGCTGGTGATCGCCCGCAGCAGCGGCGACAACCCGGGCAAGAACGGCCTGAGTGCCTTCCTGGTCGACGGCAACGCCGACGGCGTGTCGCGCGAAGGCTATACGACCTTCGACGGCCACCGAGCCGCTGAAATCAGCCTCGACAACGTCAAGGTCGGCGCCGACGCGCTGGTGGGCGAAGAGGGCGGCGCGGCCGCACCGCTGCAGTATGCGCTGGATCGCGGCATCATCGCCCTGTGCGCAGAGGCCGCCGGTGCCATGGAAGTGGCCTGCGATCTGACCCTGGACTACATCAAGGAACGCAAGCAGTTCGGCGTGCCGATCGGCAGCTTCCAGGCCCTGCAGCATCGCATGGTGGACATGCGTATTTCGCTGGAGAAAGTGCGTTCGCTGGCGCTGTGGGCGGCCTGTTCGCTGGAGGCCCCGGACGCCGAGCGTCGTCAGCGTCTGGCCGCGGCCAAGGCCATGGTCAGCAAGGCCGGCCGGCACGTGGCCGAAGAGGCGATCCAGCTGTTCGGCGGCATGGGCATGATGGACGAATCCTCCATCTCGCATTACGCCAAGCGGATCGTGCTGATCGACCATTACCTGGGTGATGGCAACTACCACACCGACCGCCTCATCGACCTGCTGGTCGAGGAAAACGCCGCCGCCTGATCCGGGCGTCGCGGCTGGCGAATCACGGGTTGTCGGCGCTTGCCGGCAGCCCGTTTTTTTTAGGTTTTTAGCGCACTTGGCGTTACATTGAAGCGCGGGCCGGTGTACGTGCCGGCGCTGCAACACCGAAAAGGAATTTGCGATGAGTGAAAGCACACGTGTTGTCGTGGTGGGTGCCGGTGCGATCGGCAGTTTCTATGGCGCGATTCTCAAGCGTGCCGGTTGCCATGTAAGCGTGGTGCTGCGTTCGGAGTACGACGCGGTCAAGGCCAACGGCTTTCGAATCGACAGCCCGCTGGGCGACCTGTCGTACCGGCCCGACGCGGTCTATCGTGACGGCGATACGCCCGAAGGCGAAGCCGACTACGTGATCTGCTGCGTGAAGGTATTGTCGTCGATCGACCGCGGTGCCCTGATCAAGCCCTGGGTGAGCGACAACACCCGTGTCGTGCTCATCGAAAACGGTATCGATATCGAACGCGAAGTCGCCGATGCCTTGCCAAACAATCCGATTATCAGTTGTCTGGCGTTCATTGCGGTCAGCCGTGTCGCGCCCGGCGAAATCGAGCACAAGGCGTTCGGCGCACTCACCATGGGGAGCTGGCCCGAAGGCGTAAGCGAGGAATGTCGCGCGATCGCAGCGCTGTTCGAGGCCGGCGGCATCGATGTGAAACGTTCCGAGGCCGTGGTCGGCGAGCGCTGGCGCAAGAGCCTTTGGAATACGCCGTTCAACCCGTTGTCGGTGCTGGCCGGCGGTGCCGATACGGTCACTCTGCTGGATACGCCCGGCGGCGAGGCGCTGGCCCGGGCGATGATGGCCGAGGTGTGTGCGGTCGCCGCGGCCGACGGCTATCCGATGCCCGAAGACGCAATCGACAAGAACATCGCCGGTACCCGCAAGATGCCGGCCTATATCAACAGCATGGCCCTGGACTACCTCAACGGCCGGCCGATGGAAATCGAGGCGATTCTGGGTAACGTGGTGGACATCGCCCACCGGCACGGCGTGGATGTGCCGCGCCTGGAAACCATGCGCGTGACGTTTGCCATGCGCGAGGTATTGGGCGATAAACAGGCGTAACTGCTGCGAATTGTTTATTCTTGGCCGTGACCAACGGCCCCCATGGGGCAGCTGTTAGGCTCGTGCGAGGGTTACCAAGGAGTATCTGCCGTGGTGGGCGATCGTGACGTATTGGTGATTTACGACGAACGGGTGCTCGCGCACCGACCCGAGGCCGAGGAAGAATTTCTGCCGGGCCGCATGGACAAGCGGATTCGGCATATCCTCGACGGGCTCGGCGTCGAGGCCAAATGGAGTTACCCCGAACATCCAGGCCGGGTGATCGCAATCAAGGAGCTGCTCAGCGCCGAGCCCATTGCCGGCGTGCGTGTCGCCACCGGCCAGAAGGCGACCCAGGAGCAGCTCAATCGCGTGCATACCACCTCGTATCTGGAAAGCCTGCACGAGCTGGAAGGTAAACAGGCCTGGCTGGATGTGGATACCACCGCGGTGTCCGCCGGCAGTCTCGAGGCGGCAGAGGTGGCCGCCGGCTCGACCATTGCGGCGATCGATGCCGTCTTCGAGAAAAAGGCCCAGTCAGCGTTCGTGATCTGCCGCCCGCCCGGGCATCACGCGAATGCGGTGCGCGCGCGCGGCTTCTGTTTATTGAACAATATCGCGGTGGCCGCGGCCCATGCCCAGTTCCATTGGGATATCGAGCGCGTGCTGATCATCGACTGGGATGCGCATCACGGCAACGGTACGCAGGATATCTTCGCGGCCGATCCGAGCGTGATGTTCTTCGATACCCATCGCGCCGCGCCGTTCTATCCCGGCACCGGCGATCTGGAGGAAATCGGCGAAGGCCTGGGCGAAGGCACGACGGTCAATGTGCCGCTGCCCGAGGATGCCGGCGACCTGGCCATTATCAAGGCATTCGAGGATATCCTCGTGCCGGCCGCAGAATGGTTCAATCCGGAGCTGATTCTGGTATCGGCCGGTATGGACGCCCACCGTACGGAGCTGTGTCTGAACATGAGCTTCGATGGCTACAGTGCACTGGCGGGGATCGTGCAGCGCCTGGCCGATCAGTATTGCGACGGTCGGCTGGTGATGGCGCTGGAGGGTGGCTACAACCCGGACACGCTGGCCCGCTGCACGCACCGGGTGCTCGAGGTGATGGCCGGCGGTACACCGGCCACGGTCCGTGAGCCGGGGGTGGATGAGGTCGCCGAGATCGCCGAATTCCACCGTTCGGCGTTTGCCGATATGGAATGATCTGCGATGCCGAGTGACGACCCCATGCCGACGGTAACACTGCGCCCGGTCGATCTGAGCAACTGGCAGCAGGTGATCCACTTGCGCCTGTCGCCCGAACAGGCCACGCGCGTAGCCTCCAATCTGTATTCGCTGGCCGAGGCCTATGTGCAGCCGAGCTGCGAACCCTACGCCATCTATGCCAACGCCACGCTCATCGGTTTCGCGATGGCCGAATACCTGCCCGCGCGCGAGGCTTACAACATTCCGCGCTTCATGATCGATACCGCCTGGCAGGGCGGCGGTTATGGCGGACTGGCCCTGCAGGCGTTGATCGACACGCTCAAGGACGAACGCCCGGACGCGCCGATTCTGATCAGCCTCACCCCGGACAATACCGCCGCGCGCCGCCTGTACGAGCGCCACGGTTTCGTCGATACCGGCCAGCATTTTCATGGCGAGGATGTGCTTCGCTATCCGTGAGCGCGGCCCCTGGGTACAGCGAGTGCGGACATGGGACGAATGCGCAGGAAGGCGGACCTGCCCGCCAAAAACTGTCTTTACTGTGAGCGGGCGTTTGCCTGGCGCAGGAAGTGGGCACGCGACTGGCCGGCGATCCGGTTTTGCAGTCAGGCCTGCAAGCGGGCGTACAAGCAGCGCGCCAATGCGCGCTTGCGCGAATGACAACTGATAACGACGGGGAGAGCCCGATGCCGTTTGCTTCGATCAATGGACAGCAGATCTTCTATCAGGACAGCGGCGGCGATGCGCCGGCGATCGTGTTCTCGCACGGTCTGCTCATGGATCATGAAATGTTCGCTCACCAGGTCGCGGCCTTTCAGGATCGCTACCGCTGCATCGTCTGGGACGAACGAGCGCATGGTCAGACTGCCAGCGGCCAGACGCCGGCGCCATTCAGCTACTATGATTCGGCCGATGATCTGGTCGGTCTGCTCGATCATCTGGGCATCGAGAATGCGATTCTCGCCGGCATGAGCCAGGGCGGTTTTCTGAGCCTGCGCTGTGCGTTGACGCACCCGAGTCGTGTGCGCGCGCTGATTCTGCTCGATACCCAGGCCGGACAGGAGAACCCCGACCATCTGCCCGGCTACAAGCAGATGATCGATACCTGGGCGACCCACGGTCTGCCGGAGGAAATCGCGGATACGATTGCCGGCATCATCCTCGGCGCGGATGCCAAGGAAACCGCCCACTGGCAACACAAATGGCGTGCCTGGCAGTCGCATAACCTGCTGGCCGCATTTCATACGTTGACCTCGCGTGACGATATTACTGCCAAGCTCGGCCAGATCGCGCAACCGGCGCTGGTGGTGCACGGCGATGCCGATATGGCCATTCCCATGGAACGTGCGCAGCAGCTGGCGGACAACCTGGCCGATGCCGAGCTGGTCGTCGTGCCGGGCGGCGGGCATGCAGCGAATCTGACCCACCCGCAGCCGGTCAATGCCGCGATCGAGGCGTTTCTGCAACGTATCGACTAGTCGTATTTTTGTTTCATACCGGCGACGGGGTATCGCGTCGCCGCATCGAGATTGCCCATGACACTCGACCCGCAGGCCGCCCGTGTACTCCAGGCCGCCGAACAAAGTGATTTGCCACTTCTGGAAACACTCTCGCCCGAGGCGGCACGCCTACAGTACGAAAAAGGCTGCGCCATGGTGGGCGGCCGCCCACCGCAGATGTTCGCGGTGCGCGATATCGCCGCCCCGGGGCCGCTCGGCGATATCGGCCTGCGCGTGTATACCCCGCGCGATCCGGCCGGCGAGGCCATGCCCTTGCTGATCTATATCCACGGCGGCGGCTATGTGATCGGCAGTCTCGACAGTCACGATATTCCCTGTCGTCATCTGGCCATACACGGCGACTGCATGGTGATTTCGGTGGATTACCGCATGGCGCCCGAATACCCGTACCCGAAGCCGGTCGAGGATTGCTGGGCGGCGGTGAACTGGATCGTCGAGCAGGCCGAGGCGCTGGGCGTGCGTCGCGACCGTATCGCCATCGGTGGCGACAGCGCTGGCGGCAACCTGGCCACGGTGACCTGCTTGAAAGCCAAGGCCGAGGGCGGACCGGATTTCGTCTATCAGCTGCTGATATATCCGGGCACCGATCGTACGCGCAGTCAGCCTTCGCACACCGAACTTGCCGAAGGTTACCGACTCACGCGTCCCCTGCTCGACTGGTTCATGAATCATTATTTCAGTGGTGAACCCGCGGACGCGAACGATCCGTACTCGTCGCCGCTGCATGCCGACGACCTCGGCGGACTTCCACCGGCGCTGGTGATTTCCGCCGGCTATGATCCGCTACGCGACGAAGATATCGCCTATTACGAACAACTGCGCGCCCATGGCAACGACGCCGAGCACCTGCATTACCCGGGCATGATCCACGGTTTCATCAACATGCCCGGCGTTCTGGACGCGGCGCACGAATGCCTGGAAGCCTGCGGCATGCGTTTGCAGCGCGTTTTCGCCCAGCCGGCATAGCGCGTCGGCGCCCAAGTGCGCGGCGGCAGCCGCTGAATACGAACGCGATCGGCGTATAAACGAAAAAACCCCGGTTCATCGCCGAACCGGGGTATGTGCTTTCGCTGGCGTTCTGGGTGTTCAGGTCGCGTAGTCGCTGCCCATACGCTCGAGCTTGCGGATCAGGGCCGGCCAGGCCAGCTTGTGGCCCGCACCCAGGCTCTGGGCCTGCTGGGCGGTGGTATCCAGGGCCTGTTGCGAGGGCATGTGTCCGGCGCCCATGGCCAGCGTACGTACCTGGATCTGGCAGGCCTTCATCAGGAAATACATATAGGTGAAGGCTTCGCCGACGTTCTTGCCGACCGTAAGGGTGCCGTGATTGCGTAGCAGCATGATGTCGTGATCGCCCAGATCGGCGACAAGACGCTCGCGCTCGTCCAGGTTCAGTGCTACGCCTTCGTATTCATGGAAACAGATATGCGGGATACACAGCATGGCGGTCTGGCTCAGTGGCAGCAGCCCGTCGGGATGCGCGCTGACGGCTACGCCGTCGGCGGCGTGCAGGTGCAGTACGGCGCCGGCTTCTTCGCGGGCCATATGAACCGCGCTATGGATGGTGAAGCCGGCCGGGTTCACGCGGTTGGTGGCGCCGGGGTCGACGATCTGGCCGTCCTCGTCGACCTTCACCAATGACGACGCCGTGATTTCGTCGAACAGCCAGCCGTAGGGGTTGATCAGGAAATGATGCTCCGGCCCGGGCACGCGCGCCGAAAGATGGGTGAACACCAGATCGTCCCAGCCGTAGAGCGATACCAGTCGATAGGCAGCAGCGAGATCCTTGCGGACCTGCCATTCCTCTTCGGTCATCCGGGGCGAACGATGGGTCGCGGCATCTGCCATGAGTCTCCTCCTATGGGCAAGTTATTTGTAAAACGCAATTTTGCTGTCAGGCAAAGTAGCCCTTGCTCGGAGTGGGGTCAATCCACGCGTTGAACCTGGATGCAGGCGGGCGCATAGCGCCGCGCTACCCGTGCTTGCGGTTGCGTTGTATTCGGCCACCGCCTATTCTTGCTCGCGGTTTTCGAAACGGTGTTTCGGCAAGCGCGGCCTCTTGAGTGTAGCCTGAGCGCTGTGCTTTGTTCGCCGCTCGGTCGGCGCACGGCCGTGTTCGAGCCCACAACGAATAACAATGCGAAAAAAACGCGATGCCGCCGGTGCAACGCCGACGGCGGTTGCGGCGACATCGGGTCGCGATAGCTGATGGAGATGGCATGCTCGACGCTTATATCTACGACGGTCTGCGAACCGCGTTCGGCCGCCATGGCGGCGTGCTCGCTCCGGTTCGCCCGGACGATATGCTTGCGGCGGTCATTCGCCAGCTTGTCGAACGCAACCCGTTCGATCGCAACGATTACGAGGATGTGATCGCCGGCTGTACCAACCAGGCAGGCGAGGATGCGCGCAATGTGGCGCGTCACGCAGGCCTTCTGGCTGGCTTGCCGGTGTCGGTGGCGGGTCAGACCGTCAACCGTCTGTGCGGCAGTGGACTGGCTGCGACTGTCGATGCCGCCCGTGCAATCACGGTCGATGAAGGCGCGCTGGTGATCGCCGGCGGGGTGGAATCCATGAGCCGCGCGCCATTCGTCATGGCCAAGGCCGACAAGGCCTATTCGCGCAATGTTTCGGTATTCGATTCGACGATCGGCGCGCGCTTTCCCAATCCGAAGATTCTCGACGAGTACGGCGCCGACGCCATGCCGGAAACGGCCCAGAACGTCGCCGACGATTTCGGCATCAGCCGCGAGGCCGCCGATGCCTATGCGGCCCAGTCGCAGGCGCGCTACGAAGCCGCCCGCGCCGAGGGGTTTTTCGACGACGAGATCATGCCACTGGATGTGCCTCAGGGACGCAAGCAGCCGCCATTGACCGTCGACGCCGACGAACATCCGCGGCCGGGCAGTACGGCAGAAAAACTCGCCAAGCTGCCGCCGATCGTGGCCAATGGCATTATTACCGCCGGCAATGCCTCGGGCGTGAATGACGGCGCCGGTGCGTTGATCCTGGGCTCGAAAAAAGCGGGCGTTGCCGCAGGTCTGACGCCGCGGGCGCGTATCATCGCCGGTGGTGTAATGGGCGTGCCACCGCGGGTGATGGGTCTGGGCCCGGTCGGCGCCTGCCAGAAGGTGCTCGACCGTGCGGGGCTCACGCTCAAGGACATGGACGTGATCGAAATCAACGAAGCGTTCGCGGCCCAGGTCCTGGGTTGCTGTCACGAACTGGGCTTGTCCGGCGACGACGAACGTCTCAATCCCAACGGCGGCGCCATCGCGGTGGGTCATCCCCTGGGTGCTTCGGGTGTGCGCCTGGCGCTCACCGGTCTGCGTCAGCTCGAACGTATTAACGGCCGCTATGCCTTGATCAGCCTGTGTATCGGCATCGGGCAGGGTGTGGCCATGCTTATCGAACGAAAGAATGGAGCCTCTTCATGAAAGATTTCGCCTGGTCCGATCCGCTGCTGCTCGATGCGCAGCTTACCGAAGACGAGCGCATGATCCGCGATGCGGGTCATGACTATTGTCAGAACAGCCTCATGCCGCGCGTGCTCGAAGCCAACCGCCACGAGATCTTTCATCGCGAGATCATGAACGAGCTCGGCGAGCTCGGCATGCTGGGTGCCACCATTCCCGAACAGTACGGCGGCGCCGGCCTGAACCACGTCTGCTATGGCCTGCTCGCCCGCGAAGTGGAGTCGGTGGATTCGGGCTATCGCTCGGCGATGAGCGTGCAGTCCTCGCTGGTGATGTTTCCCATCTATACCTTCGGCAGCGAAACGCTGCGCGAGAAATACCTGCCCAAGCTGGCCAGCGGCGAATGGGTCGGCTGCTTCGGGCTGACCGAACCCGATCACGGCTCCGATCCCGGCTCCATGAGCACCAAGGCCAAGAAGGTCGACGGCGGCTATGTATTGAACGGCGCCAAGAACTGGATCACCAACTCGCCGATCGCTGACGTGGCGGTGGTCTGGGCCAATCTCGACGGCAAGATCAACGGCTTCGTGGTCGAGCGCGACTTCGGCGGCATGGAAACGCCCAAGCTCGAAGGCAAGTTCTCGCTGCGGGCCTCGGCCACCGGTCAGATCATGCTCTCCGATTGCTTCGTGCCGGAAGAAAACCGGCTCGACGTGGAAGGCCTCAAAGGCCCGTTCTCCTGCCTGAACAAGGCCCGCTACGGCATTTCCTGGGGCGCGATGGGTGCGGCCGAGTTCTGCTGGCATGCCGCGCGCAGCTACACGCTCGATCGCAAGCAGTTCAAGCGTCCGCTGGCCGCCACCCAGCTCATCCAGAAAAAGCTGGCCGACATGCAGACCGAGATCACGCTCGGCCTGCAGGGCTGTCTGCGTCTGGGCCGGCTCATGGACGAAGGCAACTGGGCGCCCGAGATGGTGTCGCTGATGAAGCGCAACAACTGCGGCAAGGCGCTGGATATCGCCCGCCAGGCACGCGATATGCACGGCGGCAACGGTATTTCCGACGAATACCATGTCATCCGTCATGTGATGAACCTGGAAGCGGTCAATACCTATGAAGGCACGCACGATGTGCATGCGCTGATTCTGGGCCGCGCCCAGACCGGGATTCAGGCGTTCGGCTAGCTTCGCCGCCTGAAAAGCGGTATGGATCGCAAGCCTGTCTGGTCTGATCCAGGCAGGCTTTTTTTATGCTCGCCTATGAGGCCTGATGGGCCATAGCCGCGCCGTGCCGACCGTGCGTCGGTAGTTCATAAGACGTTCAGCGCGCCAAGGGTTAAATACGCCGCAATGACAAACAAGCCGCTGAACAGGCGTTGGGAGCCGAGCATGCAAAGCACTATCCTGGAACGAGTGACGATCGCCGGTCTGCTGGCGATGACGTTGAGCGCGCCGGTTTATGCGCTCGACGACAATACCGTCGACGCCGCGATCGGCGGCGGTCTGGGTGGTGCGGCGGGTGCGGCGATCGGCAATGAAGTCGGCGGGCGTACCGGCGCGATTCTGGGTGGCGCTGCAGGGGCCGCAGGCGGTGCCGCGATCACCACCGATCGCGACGACCATCATGACTATCACGATCGCCGCGATGATCATCGCGGTTATCACTGCCCGCCGGGGCAGGCCAAGAAGGGGCGCTGCTAGCGTCTGTTCTTTAGCCCGGCACGGCGCGATCGTCGTGCCGGGTCGCCGCCAAGTGCCGACCTAGAGTTGCTGTTCGAGCCAGTGCTGGAGCTTGGCCCGCGCATGGCGTTTGGCCATGCGTTTGGTGGTGGTCGCCGCCGGGCGCATCAATTCGTTGTCTTCACCGGAGACGATGAACTTGCGCTGGGCGCCGATAATCCCGCCCTCGGGGCCGTAGCTGGCGATCACCGTGATCTTGAAGTTCTCGATGGCCAGCGTACGAATCGGCTGCTCGTCATCGGCGTCAAGATTGTCGTGTCGTTTCGACGTCTGGCGGATGATGGAACGAAACGTACCGAGATTCATCTGTTCGCCAGAGTTCAACGGCCCCTGACGGGTTACGTGCTGCGGCCGGTCTTCGCTGTCGCTGGGCTGAGCATTGTCGAAGTCGGTAATCGACTCGCTGTACTCGTCATCACTCGCGCGAATCGTCATCACCAGGCTATGGATATAGATAGGCTCCTGACTCATATTACTGATCAGGCACACCGAATCGATCTGCTGGCCCTAGCCCTGGTTGATCAGGATACGGGCCTGACGCTGCCGCCGGAAACCGGCATAGAGCAGGTGGGCATAGAACAGCCAGACACCGAGTGTGCCGATGCTGGCGAAGAAAGACAGGGCCTGGGCATTGTCGTTGATCCACTGCCACATGGTTGGTCGGCCTTGTTTCGGATAAGCGGCGCGCAATTCTGCGCGAGCCCGTGCGCCAGGGCTATGCGTAGAATTGCCGAGCGTCGACAGGCGATGTCACGTGCGGCGCGCAGTTTGCTGTAAACGGCGAACCGTTCAGGCCTGGCGCAGGGTGTCGGCCAGTTCCATGATGCGTTCACGTAGCGCCAGTGCTTCCGGCCGGGTCAGCTCGATCTGGCACAGCATCGCCTCGTGAATCTCGGCGGACTTGTGCTGCAGGTCGCGGCCTTCATCGGTCACCGAGATAAGAACCCGGCGCTCGTCTTCACTATCGCGCTCGCGCGCGATCAGGCCGGTCTTTTCCATGCGTTTGAGCAAGGGCGTAAGGGTGCCGCTGTCCAGATACAGTTCGCTGCCCAGCTCGCCTACCGATCGCGGCGCGTGCTCCCAGAGTACGAGCATGACCAGATACTGGACATAGGTCAGCCCTAACGGCTCCAACAGGGGCCGGTAGGCACGGATAATGCGATGCGTCGCCGTGTACAACGAAAAACACAGCTGCTCGTCAAGCAAGCGCAGATCTGATTCTTCGTTTTCTGGTGCGGTCGAAGCGCGCATAGCCCGGGGCCTGTATGTACGTGCGTGACGTATTGTGACGCTTTTGAACGATAAGCGCTAATTAAAAGCCGACTTGGGGAAAAATTCCCGATTTTCAGGGTCGTAAGTTAGGTTTTTAATATCAAACTCATAGCCGCTCCCGGCGGCTTATCGCATCGCTTCGGCGACCAGTTCATAGCTGCGTAGGCGCTTGGCTGGATCGTGTATGTTGGATACAACCATTATTTCATCAGGCTCGCTGTCGCTATACAAGTCCTCGAGCTGCGCGCGCACCGATTCCGGGCCACCGACAATATGGCGCTGGCGATTTTCGAGCACCGCGTTGCGCTCCATTTCGGAGTAGTCGTACGCCAGCGCTTCCTCGGGCGAGGGCAGGGGCAGAAACTCGCCCTTGCGCAGTCTGAGCCACATCAGATCGACAGTGGCCGCAAGGTATTCGGCCTCTTCGTCGGTCGGCGCACAGATGACCGACACGCCGAGAATGGCGTGGGGTTCGGCAAAGCCCGGCGAGGGCGAGAATGCACCGCGATAACGCCGTAGTGCCGGTTCGGCCGGCACCGGGCTGAAGTGACTCGCAAAGCTGTAGCCCATACCGGCAGAACCGGCCACATGCGCACTGGCGCCGCTGGAGCCGAGAATCCAGATCGGCGGTAGCGGCGCATCGCTGGGGCTTACGGTTACGCCTTCATAGGGATGACCACGACGCAGCGTGCCGCGCGACAGGGCCAGCATTTCATTGAGCAGATCGGCGAACTGCTCGCCCGAGGCCGCGCGCAGGGCGCGACTGGCACGGGCGTCCGATCCGGGCGCGCGCCCCAGGCCCAGGTCGATACGTCCCGGATACAAAGCTTCGAGCGTCTGAAACGTTTCGGCGACGCGCAGCGGCGCATGATTGGGCAACATGATGCCGCCGGAGCCGACCCGAATACGCTCGGTCAACGCCGCAGCGCGCGAGAGCAGCACCTCGGGCGCGGAACTGGCGATGCTCGGCATGCTGTGATGTTCGGATACCCAGTAACGGGTATAGCCGCAGCGTTCGGCCAGGCGCACCAGATCGATACTGTTACGCACCGCTTCGGACGCGGCCACGCCGCTGGGTACGGGGACGAGATCGAGAACGGATAGATCGGCTTTCATAGAACGAGTCTCATGCCGGCAGAAACGCTGTCATATAAGTGGGCATGAATCGGTATTTTTACAGCCTGTGCGTCTTATCTTTTGAGAATGATATAAACCGCATGGATGATGCCCGGCACATAGCCGCACAGGGTCAGCAGGATGTTGAGCCAGAAGTGCAGGCCGATGCCCACTTGCAGGAATACACCCAGCGGGGGCAGGAGAATCGACAGCAGGATACGAATGATATCCATGAATTTCGTAGGTCGGGAAAACAGGGGCGCATGGTAATTCATTTGTCGAACAGGGCCTGAACGACGCCATGCATCGCAATCCACCCGCGGCGTGGTCGTCAGGCGAACAACGCTGACGTACGCTCGATCCGTCTCGGGTCGGCTAAACGCTTGCAGAGATAGCCCGCTGCGTTCTCAAGGGTGGCTCAAAGCCGGCCGCGGCAATACGCCGCGGCCGGGGCCATGCGCAGATGGTGGGTTACGGGTTGGTATCGAATGCGTCGAAATCCGATTTACGGATCAGTGCGTGGATGCCCTTGGTCTTGTCGACCACCTGCGACACTTCGAAGTCCGTCGCGGCACTCAGATAGGCCAGTGCGAGCGCTTCATCGATGCCGTACTGCTGATGCAGAAAACGGATCGACTCGCGTACGGCATCCTTCATGGCCAGATCGAGATCTTCGTCGAGGCCGACGGTGATCCAGTAATCGCTGGTTTCGCCCAACAGTTTGTCGACCTGTTTGCCCGGCAGCTCTGCCTTGCCGCTTTTGAGCAGGGTCAGCTTGAGCGTGGCACGTAGCGAGCCCTCCAGCGCAGTGAGCGCGACTTCGCCGTCGCCCTGGGTGAAATGGCTATCGCCGGTATAGAACAGGGCGCCGTCGACCTCGATCGGGTAATAGACCGTGCTGCCCGCGCCCAGATCGTTGATATCGGCATTGCCGCCGATACGCGAAGGCGGCACCGAGTTGACCGGCTCGTCGGTGTCGGGGGCGACGCCCATGATGCCCATGAACGGATGCAGCGGGAAACGGATGGCCTTATCGTTACCCGCATCGAGCACGCCATACCACTGATCGCCGTCCTTCTCGATCGGCGCGAAGGTCGAGACGTTGGCATAGCGTTCGGGGTATTCGCTGCTCGGATTGGGCTTTGGCTCGGTCTTCGGATATTCACCCGGCAACGCGCCCTTGCCATGGCGATTGGAGATCACGCCGTAGGGCACCCGGGGTTCGAGCTTGATGACCTCCACCTTGAGCACGTCGCCGGGCTCGGCACCTTCGATCGCCACCGGGCCGGTGACGATATGCGGGCCGTCCTTGAAGAAATCGTGTGCCATATCCGAGGCCGTGATCGCGATGGCATCGTCGAGCACCTGCTGTTCGGGTACGTTCTTGCTCGCGAAGTAGGCCACCGGATCCCGGCCCTGGTCTTCGAGGATGCCTTCGTGCGAAATCGTATCGAAGGTCACTGCACTGCCAGAGGGCACGGTGAGCACCGGTTTTGCCTTCTTATTGGGCAGATACCCCCAGCGCACGGTTTCCGTGGTGGACGGCACGTAGTAATTGCCGGCGTAGTCGCCGGTGGTCATCTTCTGCGGCTTGTCGGCCAAGGGCTGCAGTACGTCGAAATCGGCCGCGCCCGCGGGCACGCTCAGGGCGCTGCAGCATAGTGCCAGCGCGCCTGCGATGGTGTATCTCATGAAATCGGTCTCGAACTAAAATGAAATGGTGTTCTAGCAAGAGACGCACCAGCTTTTCGGAATACGTGCTCACTAAGGCTGCAACTGCGCTCGCGAAAGCCACGCCCCGAAAGGCCGCCCGGCGGTCCGCTGCATATTCGACACGTTTGCGGGGGCTGTAATGAAGTGCTAGTAATGGTGGCAACGCTCGCACAACACGGCGTAACCACGGCCGAGGCGCACCGCAGCGACCGGCGTTACGCTTACACCGATTTCTGGGGGTCTCTTGAGTAAATTGCTATCGCGTAGCCAGCGCGTCTATACCGGCTCGGCACTGATCATTCTGGCCCTGGTGATCGTCGGCGCGAGTTTTCCGAAGGCATTCGGCGATTTCGCCAACAGTGCGCTGAATGCGGTATCGCATGTTTTCGGCTGGCTGTATCTGTTGTCGGTGTTCGGGTTCGTGATCTTTCTGGTGGGTCTGGCATTCAGTCGCTACGGCAAGATTCGCCTGGGCGAACCCTACAGCGAGCCGGAGTACAGTTTTTTCTCCTGGGTGAGCATGCTGCTGGCGGCCGGTTTCGGTGTAGGGCTGGTGTTCTACGGCCTGGCCGAGCCGGTGCTGCATTATCTGAACCCGCCTTATAACGACATGGAAGGGTCGACGCCGGAATCGGCGCGTTATGCGATCCAGTACAGCTTTTTCCACTGGGGCATCAGCCAGTGGGCCGGTTTTTCGATCGTCGGCCTGATCATTGCCTATTTTCAGTTTCGCCGTAACAAATCGGGGTTGGTGTCCACGGTCGTCGAGCCACTTACCGACAAGCTGCCCGAAGCTGCCCGTCAGCCCACCAGTGATGGCCTGAATATTCTGGCGGTGGTGGCCACGGTCATGGGTGTGGCGACATCGCTTGGCCTGGGCGTGCTACAGATCAACGGCGGCCTCAACCAGATGTTCGGCGTGCCGGATACCACGCTCTGGAAGTTCATCATTCTGGGCGTGATGTGTGCCTGCTATACCGTATCCAGTTATTCCGGGCTCGATAAAGGCATTCAGTGGTTGTCGAACATCAACCTGGCGCTGTGTCTGGGCTTGATGGGCTGGGTGCTGTTCACCGGCCCGACGATCTTCATTCTCAACACCATCGTCGTGGGTATTGGCGATTACATCCAGAATTTCGTCGCCATGAGTCTGCGCATGAACCCGTTCGAGGATACCGGCGAAGACTGGATCTCGACCTGGACCGTGTTCTACTGGGCCTGGGTGATCGCCTGGTCGCCCTTCGTGGGTACGTTCGTGGCCCGTATTTCCAAGGGCCGCACGATTCGCGAGTACGTCATGGGCGTGCTCATCGTGCCGCCGCTGCTGGCCTGTGGGTTCATCGGCGTGTTTGGCGGGGCCGGGCTGCATATGGAACTGTTCGGCGATGCCGCGGGTACGCTCACCGCCGCCGCCGACAAGGACATTACCTCGGCGTTGTTCACCTTCTTCGAAATGATGCCCTTCAGTACCGCGCTGTCGATACTGGCGATGTGCCTGATCTTCGTGTTCCTCGTGACCTCGGCCGACTCGGCGTCCTATATCGTGGCGCAGATGACCGACGAAGGCTCGCTCGAACCGCCGTTGTACAAGCGGTTGTCCTGGGGCCTGCTGATTTCGGCGATCTGTCTGACGCTCATCGTCGCCGGTGGCCTCAAGGGGTTGCAGACCGGGGCCTTGCTCGCCGCACTGCCGTTCGTGTTCGTGCTTTATTGCATGGTCTTCGTGCTCGCCAAGGAACTGCGCGACGACCGTCGGCGCATGCTGCTCGACCTGTATGAAAAGCACGAGTCGATGCCGGTCGGTGCCGACGCCTTCGAAGCCCGCGACATTCTCAACGATGTCTGGGACGAAGAAGATCTCGAAGACGCCGACGACGAAGGCACGCGCTCGAAAGGCGCGAACGAGCCGGCTTCCTAACGCCTGCCAGTCCGGGCCACGCCGACGCAGACTCGGCGTGGCCCAGGCTCGCTTTGTGAACCGGACAAACCTGCGTGCTGCATTATGTAGGGCACCCCGTGGGCGGTGTCCAGGCCGGCAGATTGTTGGCCAATGAACGCCAAGACACGCGAACAAAGCGAAGCACGGATTGCGCCGGCTCCGGTGGCTTGCCGATCGCACCGGTTTCCCTGAGCAAGTATTGGCTTGCATTCGCGGACCGGTTTCCTTGTTTGACGACGAAAAACCGTTGCTGTCGTACGTTGATGGAGGCGCCAGTGCCGCGCTGTTTGAGCGCGCGACTTACGCCCGTATTCTGTCTGCACATGAACGCGAACAGGCGCACCGACGGCCGAAGGCCGATCGTTAAAAACGCACGTGCGCTGTGTTCAAACCCAAAAAAAAACGCCGGCACGTAGCCGGCGTTGCTGTTCGGGGCTCGCGATTGTGCGGCGCGGTGCGCGACTAGGCGTTCGTGTCGGTCGAGACCACGCAGAACAGTTCGGCCAGCGAATGGCGGCGCCGCGAGTTCTCCGGCGCCAGCGCGAAGGTCGCGTTGACCGTGCTCGCCTGGGTACAGCCGTGACGGGCATCCACGCCGGTGCTCGAGGCAATGAGCGTATGCGGCATGTCGGGGACATTATCCAGGGCCGCGACCAATGGCTGAATACGGTTGGTATAGGCCGCCAGGCGGGATTTGGGCAAGGGGTGGCCGTCCGGCAGCTTCATGGTCAACGGGTTGTGGGGGTGGCCATTCAGGCGGATTTCATAGTGCAGATGCGGGCCGGTGGCTTCGCCGGTCGCGCCGACATAGCCGATGATCTGGCCCTTGCTGACATGGTCGCCACGCTTGAGGCCCTTGGCGAACTTGTACATATGCCCATAGCGGGTCGAATAGCCGTCGAAATGGGTCAGCTGCACGATCCGTCCATAGCCGTGGCGACGGCCGACGAATTTCACCACGCCATCGCCGGCGGCATGAATCGGCGTACCGCGCGGTGCGGCCATATCCACGCCCCAGTGCGGACGCCGGATATGCAGGATCGGATGCATGCGATCGGGATTGAACGGCGAACTGATTCGCGAGTAATTCACCGGATGGCGCGACAGCGACGGCTCGTAGGCATGGCCTTCGGCGTCGTAATAGCGGGCGTCGCCGTCCTCGTCGATGGCCCGAAAGGCTTTCAGGTTCTGGCCGCCGGTGGTGATGCTCGCCGCGATTACCGGGCCCAGCGCCACGCGCTCACCCTGGGCATATTCGGCATCATAGACCACGCTGAAGCGATCGCCCGGGTGCATATGCCGAGACAGATTGGCCCGGTAGCGATAGATATGGGCCAGTTGTGTCGCCACCCCGGCGGGTACGCCGGCTTCGGCCAGTGACTGGGCAAGGGAGCCGTCGACCGTACCGCGGGCCGTCATGCGCCGGGTCTGGGTTTTCAGGTGCACGATCTCGGCCTCGAGTGCGCCCGGGCCGCCGTCACTGTCCAGCCCCGAGCGGGCGATCGAGAGCGTATCGACCGCATTGAGCTTGAAGCGGAGTTCGGCCAGCCGGCCATCGGTGGTCTTGCGCAGTTCCAGGGTATTGCCCGGGCGCAGGCGTTTGAGCGGGTCGACGATATCGCCCAGGCCGACCAGGGCCATGAGCTCGCGTGCGGGCAGGCCGGCGCGTTCGAAGATCCGTGACAGCGAATCCCCCGGGGCGACCGTGATTTCGCGCCAGGGCGTGATCTCGGGCGCGCTTTTGGCCAGCAGCGCCTGGCGTTCGTCGGGGCCGAGTTCGTCGGCGAGTTGGGGCCGGGATTCGTGCGTGCCCAGGGCAGTACCGCTATCGAATGCGGTGGCATGAAGTCCGGCCTCGGCGCCATGCGAGAACGGATTTGCATGAACACTGGTGCCCATGCACACAAACAAACTCATACCCAGCGCGCCGTGTGTACCGGCCCGCAGAAAATTCGACCAACGCATTCAATACCCTCGGTCTTTCTCGCGCTCTTGCACGATGAAATTATCGCCCGACAGTCGTCTTCGACATGCCATGGAGGCGAAAAGTTTCGTCGCAGTTGCCACTGTGCGCCCGGTCCCCACCGAAGCGTGCTGCCAAACCGCTCGTGAGCGCAGAGTTATACAGTAACATCGCGGCGAACACGAGCCCACGCTGCGATAACCTGCGCTTCGCGACGCGCGTCAGCTGTATCGGCGGGCCATGTTTTCGCTTTACCTTTGGGGGTTAACGCGGCGTTGATCGGGCAACGCCTGAACTGTGGCAGCCGCGCGGGCCCGCGGGCGAATCGGGTCGTCGTGCGCGCGATGGCCGATTGGCGGCGATGTCGTCGGCCGGGTACGCGTTTCACTCGTTCGGCCGGGACAGCCAGATGAGTACGGTCAGGCCGATGAAGATCACCCCGGCCAGGTAATACATCTCGTTGAGGCCGAGCATGAACGACTGCTCCGAAATCACGCGTGCCAGCGCGCCGTAGGACTGCTGTTCGCTCATTCCCTGGGCCTGTGCCTGAGCAAGCCATTGCTGGGTGAGCGGGTCGGTGACCGAGGTATGCGCCGAGAGCACATGATCGTGATAGGCCTGGCGGCGATCCCACATCGTGACCGACAATGACGTGCCGAAGCTCAGCGCGATCAGGCGCATGAAGTTGAACAGCCCCGACGCGCTGGCTACCTTGCTGGCAGGCAGGCCGGTCAACGACAGCGTGATCAGCGGAATGAAGAAACAGGCCAGACCGATGCCCCAGGGCAGACGGGTGAGAAACAGGCGCTCGAAATTGATCTGGGTATTCGCATCCGCCTTGAGAAACGACAGTCCGGCGAACAGCAACATGCCGAAGGTGACGATGAAACGCAGATCGATCTTGTCGGTCAGGCGGCCCACGATCGGCGAGAAGATTGCGCCCATCAGTCCGAGCGAGGCCGTGGTGATACCGGCCCAGGTGGGCGTATAGCCCTGTTCGTTCTGTAGCCATAAGGGCAGCAGAACGACGCCCGCGAAATAGGTCATGAAGCCCAGCGTTACGCACAGCGTGGCCACGGTGAAATTACGGCGACCGAACAGCCTGAGATCGACCACCGGGTTGTCGTCGGTCAATTCCCAGACCACGAAAAAGGCCAGAAACACGGTCGCGGTGATCGCCAGCACGACGATGAAGGTGGACTGGAACCAGGCTTCATCGTTGCCCTTGTCGAGCATGACCTGGAGCGCGCCCACACCCACGATCAGCAGTGCGAGCCCCACGAGGTCGATAGGCAGGCGCTGGGTTTCGGTTTCCCGGTTGCGCAGCACCAGCCAGGTGCCGGCTGCGGCGAACGCGCCCACCGGCACGTTGATATAGAAAATCCACGACCAGCTGATGTTGTCGGTGATCCAGCCGCCGAGAATCGGCCCGGCCACCGGCCCGACCACCGCGGTCATGCCCCAGATGCCATTGGCGAAGCCGCGCTTGTCGGGTGGATAGTTGGCCAGCAGCAGGCTCTGCGACAGCGGAATCATCGGCCCGGCGACCACCCCCTGGGCGGCACGCATGACCAGCAGCATCACGAAGGAACCGGACAGGCCACATAGAAACGAAAACAGAGTGAACAGCACCGTGCACCACACGAACAGCTTCACTTCGCCGACCCGTTTAGCCATCCAGCCGGACACGGGTACGGCAATGGCGTTGGCCACCGCAAAGGAGGTGATCACCCAGGTGCCCTGGCTGGTGGAGACGCCCAGATTGCCGGCGATGGCCGGGATCGACACATTCGCGATCGACACATCGAGCACATTCATGAATACCGCCAGCGCGAGGCTGAGCGTCACGACGAACAGCGCACCGGCGGGCAGCGGCGGGTGCGTGTTGTCGTCCTGCGCGGTACTCATGGGTGGGCGGTAAGCCGGCCGATCGTGTTCGCCGGGGCGCGGGCGGTGGTCTTGGGGTCGCCGTCGTTGGTGGCGATGATACGGTCGATGATCGCGGCCGCGCCGTCCTCGCGCTGGCGATAGACATCGGTACGCAGCCGTGCCTTGTCGCGTGCCGCCTCGGCCAGCGGACGGCCGCTGCTATCGTGCAGATCCACGCTTACGTGCATCGACAGCCCCAGCCGCAGCGGATGCTGCTTGAGTTCGTCGCCGCTGAGCACGATACGCACCGGCACACGCCGTACGATCTTGATCCAGTTGCCGGACGCATTCTGTGGCGGTAGCAGTTCGAAGGCCGCGCCCGTGCCGGGACTGATGCCGGCGACATGACCGTGGTAGACGGCCTCGTCGCCATAGAAATCCGCATACACGGTCGCGGGCTGGTCGATACGCATCGCCGCCAGCTGGGTTTCCTTGAAGTTGGCGTTTACCCACACCTGATCGATAGGCACGATCGAGAGCATTGGCTTGCCCGGCTCGACGCGCTGGCCGAGCTGCACATCGCGCTGGGCGACGTAGCCAGCCACCGGCGCCGGCACCCGGCTGCGCTGGACATCCAGATAGGCCGAACGCAGCTGGGCCGCGGCCTCGCGTACCGCAGGATGGCCGCGCAGCGTAGTGCCCTCGGTCTGGGCTTCGAGTTCGCCCAGCCGGTGCCGGGCTGCGGACAGCGCCGAGCGTGCCTGCTCGAAATCCGAGCGACTGTGTTCGTAGGCCTTGCGGGTGACAC
The DNA here is from genome assembly GCF_040361255.1 of Salinisphaera sp. T5B8. Lineage (NCBI taxonomy): Bacteria > Pseudomonadati > Pseudomonadota > Gammaproteobacteria > Salinisphaerales > Salinisphaeraceae > Salinisphaera > Salinisphaera sp. T5B8. Next base: position 55,253 of record NZ_APNG01000015.1, read on the forward strand.
CATGGACCTTGAGCAGCTTCTGATCGCGTTCGTAGTCGCGCCGGGCCTGGGTAAGCTGGGTCTGGCGCATGTCGACGGTGGCGCGCTGCTCATCGGCCTGGGCGAACAGCTGGTGCACCTGGCGTACGGTCTGGGCCAGATGGGCGCTGGCGCGCTCCAGCGCGTTGTCGACATCGGTATCGTCGAGTTCGATGACGGTATCGCCGGCTTCCACGCGGTCGGTATCTTCGGCATAGATGGCGGTGACCGTACCCGCGCGTTGCGGGGCCAGCATCACCCGATTGCCGTGGACGTAGGCGTCGTCGGTGTCGGCATAGAACTGGGCGACGAGAAAGTAATAGGCCGCATAGGCCACGCCGATCAATATGAACAACGCCGCCAGGCCCAGCAGATACCACTTGCGGCGGCTGTTGCCGGAGCGGGGCAGTTCACGGTCGGTCGAAGTAGCAGCATCGGCCATGGGCATTCCTGATTATTGATTCAGCATCGAGACAACGAACGGCGTCCGCTGCCCACAACGATCGAGCACAGGCGCGGCGTCAGCCGGGCCGATCCGTGCTCATACGGCGTGGTTTGGCGGGGCGGGCGTCGGCCATGTCGAGCGGATCGTCGGCATTCCACCAACCGCCGCCGAGTGCGCGAAACAACGCAGCGCTATCGCTATAGCGGGTCACGCGTGCATCGACCACGTCCAGGAGCGTGTCCTGGTATTGGACCTGGGCGGTATACAAGGCGATATACGTGGCCGCGCCGTTATCGACCCGGGCGCGCACGGTATCGAGGTTGCGTCGCGCCTGGTCGGCCGCTGTTTGTTGGGCTTCGAGCGCGCGTGCATCGGATTCCAGCGAGCGCAGGCTGTCTGCCACATCGCCGAAGGCAGCGAGCACGGTCGCACGATAATCCGCAAGGGCAGCGACATAGGCATCGCCCGCGGCACGTTTTTGTGCACGCAGGCGGCCGCCCGCGAACAGCGGCGCGCTCGCCGAAGCACCGAGCTGCCAGAGTGCCGTCACCGGATCGCTCAAATCGCCCAGGCTCAGGCCTTCGCGGCTGTAGTAGGCGCCGATCGAGACATCCGGCAACAGGTTGGCCGCAGCAATGCCGATCTGGGCGCTGGCGGCGTGCACCATGGCCTCGGCGGCGAGAATGTCCGGGCGCTGGCGCACCAGCGCGCTGGGCAGGCTTACCGGCAGCGTGGCGGGCAGGGTGAGGTCGTCGATATGAAAGTGCGGGTCGGCGAATGTACCCGGTGTCGATCCGGTGAGTACCGCCAGCCGGTTGACCGCGATCGCACGCTGTTTGCGCAGGGGCTCGAGCGAGGCACGGGTACGCGCCAGCCGGGTCTGTATCTGAGCGGCGTCGGCGTCGACCGCTACCCCGTATTCGATCTGGCGGTCGACGATATCCAGCGTACGTTGCTGGCTATCGATGATCTGTTTTGTGGTATCGATCGCGGCGTTGACCCCGGCTTCGGCGATCGCGCTGGCCACGATGTTGTTGATGAGGGTGACGTAGGCATCGAGCGCTTCGAAGCGGGCGAAATCCAGGCGCGCCTGGGTCTGTTCGATCTCGCGCCGGGTCTTGCCGAAGATATCGAGATCGTAACGGGCGCTGATTCGCCCCTGATAGAGATTGAAGGTATTGATGAACGATGGATCGTCGATACCCAGTTCGATGCCGCTGGCCCGTTGGCGTGAGACCCCGGCCGAGGCATCGACCTGCGGCAGCAGCGCGGCGCGTCCGGCAACGACCGCTTGCTGGGCGGACTGCAGGCGTGCGCGTGCTGCGGCGAGTGTCGGGCTGTCGGCCAGCGCGTTTTCGATCAGCCGATCGAGTTTGTCCGAGCCGAACACTCGATACCAGTCGGCGCGGACCTCGCCGGCGCGTTCGAACATCTGTGCCTCACCCGACGCGGTCGGCGCGGTATCGGGCGCCACGGTGTAGGCCTGATCGCCGGGCGTATCGGGGCGCTCGTAATCCGGGCCCACGACACAGCCGCCGAGCAATAACAGCCCGGCAAGGCTGGCCATGACGCCCGCGCGCGAAGCGCATGCGCCGATCCGGAAAAGGGGTGTCGATGCCATGGCACTCGATGATGAAAAGTGCGAGAGCGGGAGCGCTCATTCGAGCGCCAAGTTATGTGCATATGACAATATTTGTCAAATACACCAACGGAGATAGCAGCGCACCACGCCATGCCGGCGGTCCAGCTGCGGCGGCGGGCAGGTCGGCTGCCGGGTACGTGGTCACACGATAGCGAGCGGGCGTGGCGCGATTGTTGCTATATGACGTTTGGGTCAATGCCCCAAACGACGCGTCGGTGCTAATCTGCGTGACAGGGGCAAGCGTAGACGGTCAATCGGCCTGCGGGCCAGGGGGAATCATGAGCATGAGTGGGGAAACGCCACGCTTCGTGCGGGTACTGGCGCGCAAGGACGTACTGGCGTTGGCGTTCGGCGCGATGATCGGCTGGGGCTGGATCGTGATGACCGGCACCTGGATTCTCTCGGCCGGCAGTCTGGGCGCGGTCGGGGCGTTTTTGATCGGCGGCGTGGCCATCGTGCTCGTCGGGCTGACCTACGCCGAACTTGCCGCAGCGATGCCGCAGGCCGGTGGCGAGCATGTCTACAGTTACCGCGGGCTCGGCCATCTGGCTTCGTTCGTATGCACCTGGGCGATCGTGCTCGGCTATATGACCGTCGTCTCCTTCGAGGCGGTGGCCTTGCCGACGGTCGTGGAGAACATTCTGCCCGGTTACAGCATGGGCCATCTGTGGACGATCGCCGGCTGGGATGTCGAGGCCACATGGGTGGCGGTCGGTGTCGCCGGCTCGCTGCTGATGATGTGGGTCAACTATATTGGTATCCGGACCGCGGCGCTGGTGCAGAAGCTGGTGACGCTGATGATCGTGGCGGTGGGTCTGCTGTTTCTCACCGGTGCGCTGTTCAGCGGCGAGGGTGGCAATCTGGCGCCGCTTTTCACCGGCGAGGTCAGTGTGGCGGGCGGCATCATGAGCGTGCTGGTGATGGTGCCGTTCATGTTCGTGGGTTTCGACGTGATCCCGCAGGCCGCCGAGGAAATCGATCTGCCGCATCGGGATATCGGCCGGTTGCTGGTGTTTTCGGTACTGCTGGCGGTGTTCTGGTACGCCGCGATCATCTTCGGCACCGGCTATGTGCTTTCGCCCGATGGGATCGATCCGGATTCGCTGGCGGTGCCGGATGCCATGGCAGCGGCGTTTTCCAGCGCCTGGGCGGGCAAGCTGATGGTGCTGGCGGGCATGGCCGGTATCATTACCAGCTGGAATGCTTTCTATATCGGCGGTTCGCGCGCAATTTACGCGCTTGCCAAGGCCGATATGCTGCCGCGCGTATTCGGCGAACTGCATCCGCGCTACAACACCCCGGCGAATGCGATTCTGCTTATCGGCGTGGTGACGTCGCTCGCGCCGTTTCTCGGGCGCAGCGCCATGGTCTGGCTGGTGGATGCCGGCGGACTGGGTATCGTGCTCGCGTATCTGTTCGTGGCGGCATCGTTTCTGGTGTTGCGCTATCGCGAGCCGGACATGCCGCGACCGTTTGTGGTGCCTGCAGGCAAAGTCGTCGGTATAGTTGCCATTGTGCTATCGATCGCGCTGGTCGTGCTGTATCTGCCCGGTAGTCCGTCGGCGCTGCTGCCGGTGGAATGGCTGATATTCGGGGTATGGATGCTCGGCGGTGCAGCAATGTACGTCTGGGCTCGTGTACGCTACGGCGTACATGCGCCGCAGGACTCGGCGCACACATAGCACCATGGGGGAAGCGGGCCGGGCGCGCGCTATTTGATCGCGATTCAGGGTCTGGTAAAAAGCGTTCTTAAAAGAGGGGTAGGCGGTCGACCGTTCGACCGCGATGCAAGGATTGACCATGAAGAAGATAGCGATCGCACGGTTTGCCGTGATAGCCATCAGCGCGCTGGCCTGGGCCACGGGCGCTGCCGCCCAGCAGCAGGCGCCCAGCGATGCCGAAGCCGCACAGGTGCTCAAGAGCGCGCGGCCGCTGGCCGAGAACGGCAATGCCAATGCCCAGTACAACATGGGCGTGCTCTATGACGAGGGCTATGGCGTCGAGCAGGACTATGCCCAGGCGCGGGACTGGTACGAAAAGGCCGCCGCCCAGAATTATTCCAAGGCCGAACACAATCTCGGCATCATGTATCAGGAAGGCCATGGCGTGCCCCAGAGCGATGCCAAGGCTGCGGAATGGTTCAAGCGCGCCGCCGAGCATGGCGAGCCGGCCGCACAGAACAATCTGGCCGTGTTGTACGTGCGCGGCAACGGGGTACGCCAGGATCTGGCCGAAGCGGCGCGCTGGGCGGCCAAGGCGGCCGCAGCCGGCAACGGTTCGGCCAAGAACAACCTGCCGCAGATCATGGAAAATCTGCCGCAATCGCGTATCGATGGTGATAACGTCAATATCCGTAGCCAGCCGAGTACCCGCGGGCGCGTACTGCGCCAGGCCGATCGCAATACGCGGGTGGCCGTGCTCGATTCGCGCGACGACTGGGCGCAGGTGGTATTCGGGGACGATTACACGGTCGGCTGGGTCGCGGACTTCCTGCTGGCCGGCTCGAGCGCGCCCATGGCCAACGCCTCGGCCAATAACGCCTCGAATCAGGGCAGCGAAGCGCCGCCCTCGGGCGATGATGCTGGGTCCGAATTGCCCCAGGGCGTGCCTGAAACCGGACCGACGCGCTATATCGGTGGCGATGTGGTTAACGTGCGCTCGGGCCCGTCGACCGGCCACGGGGTCAAGTTCCAGGCCAAGCGCAACGAACGCGTGATGGTGACCGGGCGCGAAAAGGACTGGCGGCGTATTCGCTTCGACGATGGCCGTACCGGCTGGATCGCAGGGTTTCTGCTGGTCGAATAGACGATCGCGCGGGCGAACAGGCCTGACGTAAAAAAACCGGCACCCTCGGGCGCCGGTTTTTTTTATGGCCGGTGATCGGGCCCGCCAATCAGCTGTCGATTTTCGGCGTGGGCCGCACCAGAATTTCGTTGACGTCGACACTGGCCGGACGCGATAGCGAAAACAACACCGCCTCGGCGATATCGTGATCGGTCAGCGCGTGCTCCGGTTTGTCGTCGAAGAAGGGTGTATCCACCATGCCCGGCTCGATGAGCGTGACCCGGATGCCCGTGCCCCGCAGTTCCTCGCGCACGCCGTAGCCGATTGCGGAGACAGCCCATTTCGTGGCGCTGTACATGGAACCGGGGATGGTCGTGCGTCCGGCGGCCGAACCGGTAATCAACAGGTGGCCACGGCTGTCCTTGAGCGCCTGCGCGCAGGCCTGGATAGTCAGCCCGACGCCGTAGACGTTGGTCAGGATCATGTCCTTCCAGACATCGCTATCGGCGCCACAGAAGCCGCCGGGACGCCCGCCGATACCGGCATTCGCGAAAACGGCATCGATCCGGCCGAAGTGCGCCAGTGTGCGCTCGACCATGGCTTGCTGGGAGGCCTTGTCGGTTACGTCACATTCAAGCGCAAGGGCGGCCTCGCTGCCGAGTTCGTCGACCAGCGCGTCGAGCTTGTCGATCGAACGCGCGGCCAGCGCCACGCGATAACCCTGCGCGACGGCATGCCGCGCAGTCGCTGCGCCGATGCCGCTGGAAGCGCCGGTTATCAGAAGAACGGGATCGGCCATGACAATCACCTAATGTATTGGGTCGATAGGCCGCGTGCGAACGTATCCGTTATATGTCTGGCGCGGCCGTAAGGTCACGGCCGCGCCAGTTTACGCGGCTGTCCAAAGCGGACTACGTTGTGCGGGCGCGTGCCGCCGATGGGCACCTTGCCCGCCAGGCGCGCATGGAGCGCACCCGCGTAGTCGCTGACCAAACGGCGCTAGCCGTGGGTCGAGCCGTCGTGCACGTGGCCGTGCTCGATTTCTTCGCTGCTGGCTTCGCGTACGTCGTGGATATTGACGGTGAAGTTCAGCGTCTGACCGGCGAGCACGTGGTTGCCGTCGACGGTGACTTCCTCGCCTTCGACTTCCTTGACGGTCACGATCATCGGGCCGGCATCCGACTCGGCACGAAAGCTCATGCCCGGCGCCAGTTCGTCTACGCCCTGGAAGGCGTCGCGGCTGACTTTCTGCACCAGCTCTTCACGATAGGGGCCATAGCCTTCTTCCGGTTCGACGGTCGCCTTGACTTCATCGCCCTGGGCATGACCTTCGATCGCCTTTTCAAGCCCCGGCACGATGTTGCCGTGGCCGTGGAGATAGGCCAGCGGCTGACCTTCGCTCGACTGATCGATGATTTCGCCGTCCGTGTCGCGCAGCACGTAATAAATGCTTACGACGCTGTCCTGCTTGGCTTCCATGTTGGTTCGCTCTGTTTTGTCGCGTATGAACGACAAGACGTTGCGACGATCTGGAAAAAAACAATGCCTATGACGAGAAAATCCGCCTGAAAAAGCCCATTCGGCGGTAGAAACGCGCCGCTGGCGGCCGGACTGGCCATGAAAAAGCCGGGCAGCGCCCGGCTTTTTCGATCAACGGGATTGTGTGATCGCGTCGATCAGTTCTCCAGCTTGGCGTCCAGATCGATCTGGGCACCCTGGTACAGGCGCGATACCGGGCAAGCCTGCTTGGCCTTGGCGGCAATATCCTCGAACTCGCTGGCCTCGATGCCGGGCACCTGGCCGCGGGTGATGAGTTCGATACGCTCGATCGTGGGCGTGCCGTCGACCGAAAAATGCACTTTCGCCTGCGTCTTCACCGAATCCGGCGTATGACCGGCTTCGGCGAGCATGGCCGAGAACTGCATCGAAAAGCAGCCGGCGTGTGCTGCGCCGATCAGCTCTTCCGGATTGGTGCCGGTGCCATCCTCGAAACGGGTCTTGAACGAGAACTGGCCTTCATAGGCGCCGCTTTCGAGCGACATGTAGCCCTTGCCGGATTTCAAATCACCTTGCCACTGCGCGTCAGCCTTGCGAACGGGCATACAGAACTCCTCATGCGATTGGTGTGCTATCGAACGTTACGGGCGATCGCCGTCGAACACAAGTATTGTGCACAATCTAATTTGAGGCGGTTGTATCAGTGGGCATAAATCATCTTGCGCGTCATGCCGCCGTCCACCACCAGCGTCTGGCCGGTGATGAATCCCGCCTGATCGCTGCATAGAAAAGCCACCATGGCCGCAATATCCGCGCCACGGCCGACCCGTCCGGCTGGATGCTGTTCGTGGTCTATGGCGCGCAGCGCATCGGGTGACTCGGCCTGCGGTTGTTCGTCGCGTACGTCGATCCAGCCGGGTGCCACCGCATTGACCCGGATCTGCGGGCCGAGGCTGACCGATAGTGCATGGGTCAGGGCCACGATACCGCCCTTGCTGGCGGCATAGGCTTCGGTGTGGGGTTCGGATTGATAGGCCCGGGTCGAGGCCATGTTGACGATGCTGCCGCCGCTTCGGCGTAGCCAGGGTGTGCAATGTTTCGCGCACAGAAAGTAGCCGCTGAGGTTGACGCCGATCACGCGGTTCCAGTCTTCCAGCGACAGCGCTTCGATCGGTGCGTTGAACGGATCGGCAATGCCGGCATTATTGACCAGCACATCGAGGCGACCGCAGGCGTCCGTGAGGCGGGTGATTGCGTCGATGACGGCGGCTTCATTGGCCACATCGGCGACAAGCCGCACCACGCGACGCTCGACGTCCGGTTCGTGCCGGGCCAACTGCCGGCACAGATCGGCCAGTGCCTGGCCGTCGTGGTCGAGTGCGCCCACGATAAACCCGTCATCGAGCAACCGGCGCGTGACGGCGCGGCCGATACCGCACGCAGCGCCGGTTACCAGGGCAGCTGGGGCGTTATCGTGTTGCTGTGCGTACGTCATCCGGGCTCCAGTCGGTTGTGCCTTTCAAAGGCATTGGCCGATGTCTATCTGGCATTGGCGCGCCAGGGGTCACGCTGATGATAGCGGGCACAAAAAAAGCCCGCCGCATACGCGACGGGCTTTTCGCAATCCGCGGATTGCGGCGAGACCAGCCTTAGCTGTTGTCGTCGGCCGCGTCTTCCATCGAATCGCCCGCGTCTTCCATGGAGTCCTGGATGTCGTCGCCGGCATCTTCCATGCTGTCCTGCGCGTTGTCGGTGGCATTGTCGATGCTCTCACCGGCATTTTCGGCGGGGCCATCGTTATCACAGGCGGCCAGGCTCAGCGTGCCCAGGCCCAGCATCATGGCCAGCAGCAGGGTGGTCAGTTTCTTTTGCATAGTCGACTCCTTGAGTTCGGTAAATGAAGCTCTGCTTTACTACGCGAGGATCACGCCCCCGGCAGAACTTGGACCAAAGTATAAAGCACGCGAAGCTTTCCCGTATATGAATCACGACAAACCGGAAATATTTTTTTCCTTATTCGTCCGCTATCGAAATGCTCTCGCGACGGGCATGTAGCGCCACATGCGCGCTTAATCAATCCGAAAAATCACGTATTTTCGTGTCGGTTTAATAATCGATATCGACACAGGCCGCGCTACGCCGGGCCTTGGCGCGTGCTTCGTCGATGTCATGCGCCCGTGCCAGCGCCACCCCCAGACGCCGCGCGCCGTCGATTTCGGGTTTGCCGAACAGACGCAATTCGGTGTCGGCCTCGGCCAGCGCCTGGGCCAGACCGTGGTAGCGCATCTGTCGGCTCTGGCCTTCGCCGATGATCACAGCCGATGCACAGGCGCCGCGCTGTTCGATATACGGAATGGGTAAACCGAGAATGGCGCGGGCGTGCAGTGCGAATTCGGACAGATTCTGGCCGACGAGGGTCACCAGCCCCGTGTCGTGGGGTCGCGGCGAAACTTCCGAAAACCAGACGCGGTCGCCAGCCACGAAGAATTCCACGCCGAACAGGCCGTGCCCGCCGAGGGCGTCGGTGATCGCGCGCGCCTGACGCTGCGCCTCGGCGAGCGCGGCTTCGCTCATGGGCTGCGGCTGCCAGGACTCGTGGTAATCGCCGCCGACCTGCCGATGGCCAATCGGCGCGCAAAAGCTGGTGCCATCCACATGGCGCACGGTCAGCAGGGTGATTTCGTAGTCGAATTCGATGAAACCTTCGACGATCACGCGCGAGTTGTCGCCGCGCTTGCCGCGCCCGCCGGATTGCGAGTAGGTCCAGGCGCGGTCGATGTCGGATTCGCTGTGCACCGTGCTCTGGCCCTTGCCGGACGACGACATCACCGGTTTGACCACGCAGGGCAGGCCGATGGCCTCGATCGCGGCGCGATAGTCGGCCTCGGTTCCGGCAAAGCGGTAGGGCGAGGTGGGCAGGTCCAGTTCCTCGGCGGCCAGACGGCGAATGCCTTCGCGATCCATGGTCAGACGAGCCGCGCGGGCGGTGGGGACCACGGTATAGCCTTCATCTTCGAGTTCGATCAGCGTTGCGGTCGCGATGGCTTCGATCTCGGGCACGATCAATGCCGGGCGCTCGGATTCGATGACCTGGCGCAGGGCATCGCCGTCGCCCATATCCAGTACATGGTGGCGGTGCGCGACCTGCATCGCCGGCGCGCGATCATAGCGATCCACCGCAATGACTTCGCAGCCCAGGCGCTGGAGTTCGATCGCGACCTCCTTACCGAGTTCGCCGCTGCCCAGCAGCATGACGCGTGTGCCGGTATCCGAACCGGGCGTGCCGATCGTGCTCATTGAAAATCCTGGCCGAGGTGGAAAACAAACAGGCGCCATTGTCGCCAAGCGCGGCCCTGCTTGAAAGCCTGCTGCGTTGGCGACGTGCCCGCGGGGCATTAAACTGGCGTCATGAAACAGCCTTTGTCCGGTTATCGCGTCATCGATACCACTGCCATGGTGTCCGGCCCGCTGGCGACCATGCAGTTGGCCGATCAGGGCGCCGATGTGCTCAAGATCGAACGCCCGGAGGTGGGTGATTACACGCGGCTTGCCTCGAATCGGCGTAACGGTTTTTCCGCGAGTTATCTCAACAACAACCGCAACAAGCGCTCGGTCGCGCTCAATCTCAAGGACAAGGCCGGGCGTGATGCGCTGCTGCGCCTGTGTGCGGATGCGGATGTATTCGTACAGAATTTTCGCCCCGGCGTGGCCGAGCGCATGGGCATTGGCGAAGACGACATACGGGCGGTCGCCCCGGACATCATTTACTGCTCGATCAGCGGTTTTGGGGATGCCGGGCCGTATGCGAGCTATCCGGTCTACGATCCGCTGGTCCAGGCGTTATCGAGTCTGGCCAGTATTCAGGGCGGCGCCGATACTGCGCGTCCGCGCCTGGTTCGTACCATCGTGCCCGACAAGCTCACCGGCTACATCGCGGCCCAGGCGATTACCGCCGCGCTGCTCGCGCGTGCCAACGGTGCACCGGGCCAGCATGTGCGCGTGTCGATGCTCGATGCAGTCATCGATTTTCTCTGGCATTCCGACATGAACAGCCAGACGTTCGTCGGCGACGAGTTCGATCAGGCCAAGGCCGCCAGCTTCATCGACCTCATCTACGAAACCACCACGGGCTATATCAGCGTGGCCGTGCAGACCGACAAGGAGTGGCAGGCGTTGATTGGCGCGCTCGATACGCCCGAATGGAACGACGACCCGCGCTTTGCCACGCCCGCAGACCGCCAGGACCATATCGACGCGCGACTCGAACTCACCCAGCAAAAGCTAGCCGAAAACAGTGCCGAACACTGGCTTGCGCGACTGAGCGAATACGGTGTGCCCTGTGCGCCGGTGCTCACCCGTACCGATTTGTTGTCGCACGATCAGATCGCGGCCAACGCCATTGTCATGGAAACCGATCACGCCGAGGCGGGGCGGTTGCGACAGGCGCGTCCCGCCGCGCGTTTTTCGGCCATGCCGGTCGCCGATTATCGCGGCGCGCCCGCGCTCGGCGCGGATACGCGCGCAGTGCTCGCCGAGCACGGGTTTTCCGAGTCGGATATCGATACGCTCGCCCGATCCGGGGCGATCGGCCCGAACCAAGAGGCGTCATGATCGATTTCTATTACTGGCCCACGCCCAACGGCTGGAAGATATCCATCCTGCTCGAAGAGCTGGGGCTGGACTACAGGCTGATTCCGGTGGATATCAACGCGGGTGATCAGTTCGAGCCCGCGTTTCTGGAAATCTCGCCCAATAACCGCATGCCGGCCATCGTCGACCACGACCCGGCACCCGGCTATGGCGATACGCCATTATCGATCTTCGAATCGGGCGCGATTGCACGCTATCTGGCGGCCAAGAGCGGGCAACTCATGCCCGACGACGCACGCCTGCGCACCGAAATCGACGAATGGCTGTTCTGGCAGGTCGGCAATCTCGGGCCGATGGGCGGGCAGATGAGTCATTTCGTCAACTACGCCCCGGGCGAGCACCCGTATTCCTACAAGCGCTATACCGGCGAATATCACCGCTGTCTGGGGGTGCTCGAGCGCCGCCTTGCCGAGCGCGATTATCTGGTGGGCGAAATCTATACCATCGCCGATATCATCAACTGGCCGTGGGTGCTCATCGCCAAGGCCATGGGCCAGCCGCTCGACGAATTTCCGCGCGTGGCGGCCTGGCGGGCGCGTATCAAGCAGCGCCCGGCCGTGCAGCGCGGGGTCGATCTTGGCAAGCAGTGGCGTGGTGGTCAGCCCAAGACCGAAGAAGCACGCCAGCGTTTGTTCAACCAAACCGCCGACACCGTGCGCGGGCGCTAGCGCACGGTTGCAGATTAAAAGCCTTTCAAGGGGAGATCATGTTCGCGTTCATCAAAGCCTTTATTGCCGGTTTTGTATCCACATTGACGTTTCATCAGGGCCTGTTGTGGCTGTTCGTCGCGGCCGGCGTGCTGTCGGGCGCGAATACCTGGAACATGGCGCCGGTGCCGCCCTTCGGCGTGCCTTCGGTCATATCCCTGGCGTTCTGGGGCGGGCTATGGGGCATGCTCCTATGGCTTTTGATTCGTCGTGCCCTGGCCGCCGGCTATTACGTGGGCGCGATCATTCTCGGCGCGATCGGCCCGACGCTGGTGTATCTGTTTGTCGTGCAGTGGCTCAAGGGCCAGTCGATGGCCGAAATCTTCGATCACCTGAGCATGGCGCGGGTGGGCATCGGCCTGGCGCTCAACGGCTGCTGGGGCCTGGGCGTGGCCGTGCTGATGCGAATCATGCATCCGCCGCGCTGAATACGACGTGCGCGGCCGCCGGGCGGTTGGGCCCGGCGGCCTCGCGATCCGGATCCATCTAGTACCCGGCGGTTCTACGCTGCCTGACGTCGCGGCAGGCGCAAGGTGAACACGGTGCGATCGTGATGGGGGTCAGCGTCCGCACGACCGTGTGACGTGAGTATGAGGTCACCGCCGTGGCTGCGCGCCAGCGTGCGGCTGACGGCCAGGCCCAGGCCCACGCCATCGGCCTTGGTGGTGGTGAACGGCTCGAATACCTCGACCGACTCATCCACCCCGGGGCCGTTGTCGCTGATTTCGATATCGATATGATCGGCGTTGTCGGTCACCACGTTGACGGCGACCGTTTTGGATGCCGTCTGGCCTTCCGAGAAGGCATCGATCGCGTTAGTGACCAGATTGCGCAGTATCTGCTGGATAAATACTTCGTCGACCGGCAGGCAGAGTCCGTCCAGCGACGCCACGGACGGGCCGTCGTAGCGAATGTCGTTGGCGCGCAATGCGGGGTCCAGGATCTGGTGCACATCGTCGATGATCGGGCCCAGCAGCTGGTTCTTGCGAGTGGGCCGCCCCTGGCGGGCGAAATCGCGCAGATGATGAATAATGGCCACTGCGCGCGAGATTTCGCTGTCGGCGCGTTCGAGGGTCTGGCGCATTTCGTCGGCGTCGGACGTAAAGCCCATACGCGCACGGGCGATGAAGTTGCGGGCCGCGGTCAGCGGCTGGCTCAGGTCGTGCGCCAGGCCGGTGCCGAGCGTGGCGAACACGCTCATGCGGTCATGACTGTTGATGCTGCTCTGCAGGTTGGAGATACGATCGTTGAATTCGATCCGGTCGGTGATATCCAGGGCCAGCCCTGCCAGCCGGTAAACCTCGCCGCGATCGTTTTCCACGGGAAAGGCGCGATCACGAATCCAGCGTAGTTCGCCGTCGGGCCGGACGATGCGATAGATCTCGTCGTAGTCGCCACTGAGCGCCTGCTGTTGAAAGGCCTCGAGCACCCGGTTTTTGTCTTCTTCATGTACGCGTGCGAGCCGTTCGCTCGGATCGTCGTAGAGATCCTCGCAGTTCTGTCCCCATATTTTTTCGTAGGCTGGACAAACATAGACGAGCCGATCGCCTGTTTCGTCGGTCATCCAGATAACTTCCTGGATATGCTCGGCAAGTTCGCGAAAGCAGCGCTCGTTGGCTTCGATATGATGGCGCTTTTGTTGCTCGGCTTGCAGCTGTTGTTCGAGCTGGGCGATACGCGCGTGGGCGGCTTCGAGCGTATCGGGTTGTTCGCGGTTGGCGTTTTCGAACTCGATGTTGTTCATGGCGTCATTCCATCGCGGCGCGTAAATACGGGGGTCGGATGCTCTATCGGCTGTTTTGCCTTGTCAAAATAGGCTCAATACATTAAAAAGATCGTCGCTAGCCAAGGTCATAGTGTTCAGAGCAGATTGGGGGCGCGGTGTCGTTTGTCATACATATCGTCGATGATGATCCGGCGATTCGCGAATCGCTTAAAGGGCTTCTAAGCGATGCGGGTTTCGATGTCGAGTGCTACTCCAGTGCCGAAGCCTTCCTGAATGTGCGTGCGCCGCGTCGCGGTGTTGCACTTATCGACCTGCGTTTGAAGGATATGGACGGCCTCGCCCTGCAAAGGGAACTCGTGTCACGAAACGCGGCGCTCAGCGTGATCATGATGAGCGCCTATGGCGATATCGAACACGCGGTGGCCGCGATGCGACTGGGCGCGGTCGATTTCGTCGAAAAACCGTTTTCACCGGAAGGCATGCTGGAAAAGGTGCGCCGGTTGTCCCGCGCCACCGATGCCGACGATCTGGCGCTGCGCGAAGCGCGCCAGCATGCCACGCTCATCGAATTGCTTACCCCGCGCGAAAAACAGGTCATGGCCTTGATCGTCGAAGGCCTGGCCAACAAGCAGGTCGCCGGTCAGCTTGGGATCAGCGCACGCACGGTCGAAACCCATCGTGTGCATATCATGCAAAAGCTCAATGCCGAATCGCTGCCGCACCTCGTGCGTATCTGGATTTCGGCAGGCCACCTCGTGGATACGCCCGAAGACTGACACGGGCATGGACGCCGCCGACAGGCGGCGGCGTCCGGATATTGCGCCTAGCCTATATTTTGGGCCCGCGTCCGCGCACCGCGTTGGATACGAGCGCGATCACGAACAGCACCAGGAAGATGAAGAAAAGAATCTTCGCGATGCCGGCCGCGCCCGAGGCAATGCCACCGAAGCCGAACAGCGCCGCGACGATAGCGACGATGAAGAAAGTGATTGCCCAACCCAGCATGATGTTCTCCTTGATTGTGTGTGCAGCGCCCTGATTAAGAGCGCCACGGTCGGACCGTGGCGCAAGCATGCTGCATGGCCAGTATGCCGGAAATTTGTATTCGGCAAGTAAATATTGTCGTAGACCTATTACAGTTGATTGGCCAGCTGTTTTTCGATCTGCTCGGCGTCGTGCTGAGCCCAGTTCTTGTCGATGGTCTTGGTGACCGTCTTTTCCAGCGGGCCGTCGAGCTTGTCACGCAGCCGGCCGAGGAAAGAGGGATCGGCCACGAGGATCAGTGCGTCGAAGGCATCGTCGTTGTGCCCCGCCTTGACCCGCTCGACGACCTGTTTGGCGAAGATGTCGGCATGTTTTTCCGACGTGCTGGTCTGTGGATCAGCCTGATGCACACTCGAGCCACCGCTGTCGTGTACTTCACCCTTGCCGCCGGTACGCAGATCGCCTTCGTGGGCCTGGCTTTCTTCGTGGGTCAGGGTGTCGACGAGCGTCAGACCACTACCGGCGCCGTTGCGGCCAAAAATGCGGGCACGCGCCGCATCACCCACAACGATCCATTGTTGCGCCATGATTTTCTCCTTGGCTTGGGGTCGAATACGAGCGGGCGACGCGCACGCCGCCACGCTATCGAACGGTTACATATTCACGCCGACTTGGCGAATCGAACATCCCGGTACGGGTCATGCATTTCCAAGGCCTCGGGCCGATCCCGATTGGCCAGGAACGACGGCCGTGGCTTATCCGCCGCAAAGGGCTGCTCGAGCGCGTTTTCGACGCTGTTGTAAACGAAGAACAGGTTCGAGCGCGGCCAGGGCGACATATTGGAGTTCGACGCATGCAATACGTTGCATTCGAACAACAGCAGGGAGCCGGCCGGGCCCTTGGGCGCCTGAATGCCGCCACGCTGGGCTAGGGCCTGCAGGTTCTGCTGACTCGGCACGCCGGCTTCCTGGGCCTTGAGCGAGCTCTTCCAGTTGTCATCGGGCGTTTGGCCGACACAGGGCACGAACTGATGGTGCGAGCCCGGAATGAGCATCAGCGGGCCGTTGAATTCGTTGTTGTCGGTGAGCATGATCGACGCGCTGATCGCGCGCATGCGCGGCATGCCATCCTCGGCATGCCAGGTTTCGAAATCCGAATGCCAGTCGAAACCGGCGCCCTGGAAACCGTATTTGTCGTTGATTCGCGACTGGTGGATATACACGTCGCCGCCGAGCAGCTGACGCACCATGCCCAGAATACGCGGGTCACGCGTGAGCTCGGCGAAGCGCTCGGAAATACGGTGCATGTCGAACACGGAACGCACCGCGCCCGATTTCGGATCACGGATCACGCCATCCTGCTTGAGCAGCTTTTCGTCGTGGCTCATCTGCTCGAGCTCGTCAAAGAACGGCGTCATGCGTTCCTGAGAGAAAAAGCCTTCGAACCAGAGAAAACCGTCGCGTTCGAAACTCGACAGTGCCACTTCGTCGAGAGGGCCCTGCCAGCGGTCATGGGTATTCGAATGTACGACCGGATCCCGGCGCAGGTAGCGCGGCTCGGGACGGCTCGTACGCGTTATATAGTCGTCGTTTCGCATCGTTTGCCTCCGGTTGAAAACGACCCGGCGCCGTTACCGGCGCCGGTATGCAAGCCCGCGGCGAGCTAGAACTTGCGTTCGAATTCGGCGAGTTTTTGTTCCGCCGCTTCCTTGGTGTCGCCGTATTTTTCCTGGATCTTGGCGAGCATGTTTTCACGCTTGCCCTTGACCTCTTCGACATCGTCATCGGTCAGGCGGCCCCAGTGCTCGCGCACCTTGCCTTTCATACGGTCCCATTTGCCTTCGAATTGATCTTCGTTCATGGCGTTGTCCTTGCTCATGTGTAAAACAGCATCGTCAACGTAAGCGCCTGCCCGCACCGGCTCAATACGGGCTAATACCTAAGGAATTTCTGGCGCGCAGGAACGCGCCCAGCGTGGTGTACGTGTAGCGCGCAATACCGGTCGGCCGGTTGGGCAGCTGTTTTTAACGAACTGGCGTATGCGCCGGCGGCCGCCCTGGCCGCAAGGCATGAACATGGATATTTCGTGGCCCGCCAATAACGCGTAAGCTCGCCGAACCATCCAATCGTTGCATTGACCTATGACACAGTCGCAAAAGATGAATTCGACCGCGCAAGCAATCTTCGAAGCCCACGTGGCCTTCGAGCTCGACCAATGGCGTGGAAAGGGCGCGGTCAAGCGCTTGCAGGACGAAGTCGATGCGTTCTGGCAATGGGCCGATCAGACGAGTCTGGAAACCGTTGTTTCGGTCGATACGGTACGCGGCGCGGCCGAACGCCTGGCCCTGGACATGTCACTGCCCGACGATCTGGCCGGCGTGATCGGCGGTATCGCCGACGACCTGATCTGCCACGATGTGAACAAGAATACGCGGGTACAGGATGTTATTGACGAACAGCTGTTCGACGATGGCGTATCGCTGTTCGTCGAACTCGAGGCCTTGCGTGCGCGGTTGATTACCCGCGCGCTGGATAGCCCGGTCTATACCGCCTTGGCCTCGGATGTGCTTTATCAGGGCATCAAGGACTACATCTTCTCCGACACCGGTGCCATCAAGTCGATTCCCGGTGTGTCGTCCTTGCTCAAGGGTTCGAGCAGTGCGCTGAGCAAACGTATGCCCGGCCTGGAAGCGCAGGTGGAAAAACGGGTGCGCTCCTATATCGAAAACAATACGGCCAAGACGCTGGCGCGCAGTCAGGAACTGTTGATCGAATCCCTCGACGAAGAGCGCATCCGCGCGATCGCCGCGGAAATCTGGGCCGAGGTCCAGGACAAGAAGCTGTCGATCGAGGATGTGGTCGACAGCGACGAGCTTCAGAAGCTCATCGATTACGGGCTGCGTATCTGGCAGGAACTGCGTGAGACCCAGTACGTCGGCGAACTGGTGGATGCTGCGGTGGTGTCGTATTTCGAGCGCAACGGCAGCCGTACGCTGGCCGACGTATTGGGCGACGTCGGTGTCAATCGCGATCTGCTGCGTCAGGAGGCCGAAACCCTGGCCCCGCCGGTGATCGAAGGTCTGGCCGAAAGGGGGCTGCTCGAGGAGCTGGTACGCCGGCGTCTGGGCGCGTTCTACGAATCGGATGCCTTCGACAAGGCGCTGGGCGAGGCCGGCGAATAAGACGCAACGAGCGCGGCGCCGGCGCTATGGCTGGCGCCGTCGCCTGTTCAGTCGGCCAGAATTCGGGCCATGAAGGCCGGCTGCGCAAACGCGGCGTTATGCATGGCCGGTGTGTAGTAGAACGTCTGCAAGGTCAGATCGCCTTGCGGTGCGTACAACGTGCGCGTATCGCGCGCGGCCAGTGTGGCCGACCACCAGCCGGTGGGATAACTGGGCTGGGGAAAGCTCAGTAGATGGGTATCGGCAAAGCCGGCCGCGCGCAGCCCGCCATGCATTTCCCCGATCAGTTCGCTGTGTACCAACGGCGATTCGCTTTGCTGGACCAGCAGCCCACCCTGGGCAAGCACGCGGTGGCACTGCTTGTAGAACGCTTCATTGAACAGGCCCTCGGCCGGGCCGATCGGGTCGGTACTGTCGATGATGATCAGGTCGACGCTGGCGTCCGGGGCGTTGTTCATCCACGCCACACCGTCCTCGAAGGCGAGCGTGGCGCGTGCATCGTCGTTGGCATCGCACAGCGCGGGAAAATATTCTTCCGCGATGCGGGTCACGCGTTCGTCGATCTCGATCTGGGTGGCACGCTCGACACTTTCGTGCTTGAGCACTTCGCGCAGGGTGCCGCAGTCGCCACCGCCGATGATCACCACGTTTTTCGCTGCGCCGTGGGCGAACAGGGCCGGGTGGGTCATCATCTCGTGATAGACGAAATTGTCGCGGTCGGTGAGCATCACCAGCCCGTCGATGGTCAGAAGCCGGCCGAAGGTCTCGGTTTCGTACACGGCAATGGTCTGATAAGGCGACTGTTCTTCATGCAGCTTGGCCTTGATGCGTAACGAAAAGCCCAGTCCCAGATCGTTGCTTGCTTCGGTATACCAGTTCTCGTCGAGTACCATGCGTTGTCCTTGTCTGCGCGTACGCGCGTCCATCAAGCCAGAATCGCCTCGCAGTATAAGCCAGCCACGCAAATACAATGTCCATGTCCCGACCCCAACCAACCCCGCATGCCGCTGCCGACTGGCAGATCGATGACGCCCGCGCGCTTTATCGCGTCGCCACCTGGGGTGACGGCTATTTCGATATCAACGATCGTGGCGCGGTGACCGTCACGCCGCAAAAGGGCGGGCCGGCAATCGATCTCGACCGCTTGACCGATGAAATCCAGCAGGCCGGCCTGCGCTTGCCGGTTTTGGCGCGCTTTACCGATATTCTCGGCGACCGTATCAACCGGCTCTGCGATGCGTTCGAAGCCGCGCGCGAACGCCACGACTACGATGGCCGCTATACGGTGGTTTATCCGGTCAAGGTCAATCAGCAGCGCGCGGTCGTCGAACAGCTCGTGGCTTCGGGCGGCGTGCGTGCCGGGCTGGAAGCCGGCAGCAAGCCGGAGCTCATGGCCGTGCTCGCATTGGCCGCGCCGCAGAGCGTGATCGTGTGCAACGGCTACAAGGACCGGGCCTTTCTGCGCCTGGCCATGATCGGCCAGCAACTCGGCCATCGCGTGTATATCGTGGTGGAAAAGCCCTCCGAGCTGGAACCCATTGCCGAAATCGCCGACGAACTGGGCCTGCGCCCGACCATCGGCCTGCGGGTGCGCCTGGCCAGTGTCGCCGCGGGCCACTGGCAGAACACCGGCGGCGAGAAATCCAAGTTCGGCCTGACCGCCACCCAGGTGGTGGCCGCGCTCGAACAGCTCCAACAGCTCGGCTATGCCGACTGCGTACGCATGCTGCATGTGCATGTCGGCTCGCAGGTGGCCGATCACGGCGCGCTGTCGCGGGCGATGGACGAAACCGCCCATCTCTATCGCGGCCTGCGCGCGCTCGGCGCGCCGCTGGAATGCGTGGATGTCGGTGGCGGGCTGGCGGTTGACTACGAAGGCCGCGGCGCGCGCTCGTTCTGTTCCATGAACTACGGCGTGCCCGACTATGCCGACGCCGTGGTCGGCGCGCTTGCACGGGTGTGCCGCAGCTTCGACCTGCCCATGCCGGATCTGATCAGCGAATCCGGCCGTGCATTGACTGCCCACCATGCCGTACTGCTCACTCAGGTCATCGACAGCGAACTGGCCAGTACGCCGGCGCCGGATGCGCTTGATTCGACGCTGTCGCCCAGCGCCACGCTCGATCGCGCCGAACGGCGAATGGCCGATACGCAGGCGCGTTTTCTGGCCGGCGATATCGGTCTGGCCGAACGCGCCGAGGCCGAGGCACAGGCAATATCGACCTATCGTGCGGTGGCTGCGCATGCCCCCGAAAACGACGACGAACGCACCGCCGTCGCCGCTGCCCAGGAAAAGCTGGCGGCCAAGTATTTCGTCAATTTCTCGGTATTCCAGTCGGTGCCCGATGTCTGGGCGCTGGATCAGATATTTCCGGTGATGCCGCTGGCGCGACTCAACGAGCGCCCCGACGAGCGCGCTCGGCTGTGCGACCTGACCTGTGATTCCGATGGCCGGCTGGACCGTTATGTCGACGAAAACGGCGTCGATACCACGCTGCCGTTGCATGCGCTACGCCAGGATGAAGCCTATCGGCTGGGCATCTTCATGGTCGGCGCCTACCAGGAAAACCTGGGCGATATGCACAACCTGTTCGGCGATACCGATGTGGTCAATATCGAAATCGACGACGCGAGCGACAGCGGCTGGCGCCTGGCCGATGCCGAGCAGGGCGATCGCACCGACGAACTGCTGCGCTATGTCCATTTCGAGCCCGACGATCTGCGCGCGGCCTACCGGCGCAAGCTGGCCGCCTCCGGCCTGAGCGGCCGGCTCAAGCGCGAAACCGAAGCCCTGCTCGAAGCCGGGCTTGCGGGCTACACCTACCTTGTCGAATCGTAAGCGCTGCTGAAGCAAAGCATGGTCCGCGAATGAACGCGAATGCACGCAAATAAGGCCGACGAGGTGGCTTTGAAGCTAAGTCAGGTGGCCAAGCAATACCTGACTTGGTCGCCAGGCTCTGTTCACTAACGTCTTTTGTTCGCGTTTATTGGCGTGCATTCGCGGACTGTTTTTCAAGACAGGATCCGCAGATTGCGCAGATGACACAGATTATCTGACAGTCGCTGCGTGCTTCGGCGCCCAAGTCTGACGACACGCGCGATCCGCTACTGGCTCCCGGCGTTCTTAAGTCAATCTGTGAAATCGGTGTAATCTGCGGATTGTTGTCCAGGCAACGCAGCCCAGTGCTCGTACAGGGACAGGTTTCGGGCAGGGTGCCGTTGATTAGGCTGGAAGCAATGCCGAATCGACACCCACGGGGCCCATGTCTTTCATTCGCGTTTATTGGCGCTCATTAGCGGACTGTTTTTCAAGACAGGATCCGCAGATTGCGCAGATGACGCAGATTATTTGATAGTCGCTGCGTGTTTCGGCGCCACGGTCTGACGACACGCGCGATCCGCTACTGGCGTCATAGGGTCTCAAATCAATCTGTGAAATCGGCGTAATCTGCGGATCGTTGTCCGGGCAACGACGCCCGGCGCTCGTGCAGGACCAGTTTTGGCACAGTCCTCCATTCGCCTTTATTGGCGTTCATTCGCGGACTGTTTTTAATACAAAATCCGCGGATGAGGCAGACGACTCAGTTTTTTTTGACAGGGGCTGCGTGCTGCGGTGCCCTGGCGTATTTACTTGGCGGATAACGACAAGGTCGCGCGCGGTTGGGCGTCCTCGTCGCGATCGATCACCGGGTCGGCGAGGGTGAAGCGCTGGGGCAGGACATCGCGTGCGGCCAGATAATCGCGTACCGCTTTTCCACGGCGGCGCGCCAGTGCATGCAGCGCATCTTCGTTGTCGCTATCGATGGTAGCGCTGCCGAATAGCGACATGGCCTTGGCGTCGGCCGGCGTGGCATGGCCCTGGATGGTCAGCCGCAGGCCCGGCTTTTCGGTCATCTTCTGGGCAATCTTGCCAAGATAGGGCCGATCGTCGGGACGGATATAGTCGCGATTGGGCACGAACACCACCGGTTGCGACACCAGCGACCGGCCGATGCTCAGCAGCGCGTTCTTGGCCTTGTTGAGTAGCCCCACCGGCGAGTAGTCGCTCATGATCGCGGTGCGCAGACCGGCGAGCACGGCTTCGCGGACCAGGTTGCGAATCGAGAAGTAGGGGTTGGTGACGTCGCCGAGAATTGCGGTTTGAAAGTGGATGGTATCGCTTTGACCGCGCACCAGTGCCAGCGCGGTATCCATGGAAATACCCAGCACGATCTCGGTTTCTTCGCCGGGTGTCTCGATCAGCCGAAAATTCGACAACGTCGTATCCAGAATACCGTCGAGCTGGCCGTTGGTGGCGGACAGATTGAGTGTGCCATCGGCCACGCCGTTGGCGATGCGCCGGCCCATCGCGGCATTGAGATAACCGGACAGCGGCGTCAGCGCGAGCGAACGCAGCCAGGCATCGATATCCATTTCCAGCCCGCCGGTGGCCAGCGGCGCAATCTTGCCGCGGCTGTCGAGATGGCCATATTCGCCCACATCCAGCGCCAGCCGGTAGCTGGCATCCTGATCGGGATGGCCGGTATCCAGCCCGTCGAGATTGAACTCCAGTTCCGAACCGCGTAGCGATACGTTCGGCGTGACCGCGACATCGTTGAACACGATCTGCGAACCGGTCAGCGATAGATGATCGATCGCGTAGCGGGTGCCGGGGCCGGGCTCGGCGTCGGTTGTGGCGTTGTCGGTCGCGTCATCGTCGGGGCCGGCGAAATATTGCGCCATCACGCCCATGCCGTTGGCATCACGGCGAACATGAATATTGGCGCCGTCAATGTCCATATTGCCGACCTGGTAATAGGCCAGATCGGACAGGCGAAAACCACGCACCGTGGTGGATACGGCCTGTAGCACGGCTGCGCTGGTATCGGTATCGCCGAGTACGCGTACGCCCTTGCTGCTGAGGCTGTCGAAGGCGATATCGTCGATACCGTCGATGACGAGACGGTGCACTTCGGTATCGCGCAGCGCCAGCCAGGGCGCATCGAGTGCCGTGTTCTGGGCGCGGAAATTCTGGCTGGCCATATCGCCGTCCATGGCGAGCCTGAGCGCGCCGCCGGCCGGTTGTTCGCTGTACGCGCCGTTGAACACGATGCGGTCGGCGGTTAGTGCCAGCGGTTGTCCGGGTAGCTCGAGCCGTGCGTCGTTGCCGATCACGCGCCCCCGTGCCTGCCGTGCGAATAGCGTGGCGATATCGAATACCGTGCTGCCACGCCAACTCACATCGTTGGCTTCGAACAGCGCTGATTCAGGCACATCGAACGTCAGCCGAATCGCGTCGAGCTTGCCATCGCTTTGTATACGGGTGGTCGCGCCGGTGTCGATATCGATCGCGCCCTGCCAGTCGAGCTTGGCCAGCACCATGTCCAGCGCGCCGGGCGAGGCCAGGGCCAGGCGATCGCTTTTTAGACGCCCGTCGGTGTCGATATCGTCGAGCCCGGCGAAGGTGATTTTGCCCTGCCAGTTCACGGCGGCGGTGTCGGCGTGCAGGCTGTCGCTATCGATCGTCAGCGCGCCGCTGTCCAGCCGGCCATCGCCGTGGATATGCGTACTTTGGGCCAGCCGCGTATCGATGGGGCCCTGCCAGCTCAGCCGCGGGCTCTTTACCGTGGTGCCGGCACTGACAAGGGTCGGCTTTTCGGCATCGATACGGCCGCTGAGCTTCAGTTCGCTGGTGTTCGGGGCGAACGCGCTGTCGAGTGTGCCTTTCCAATCGAGCCCGGCCGTGCGTAGCGTGGTCGCGCCGCTTTTGAGTACCGGCTTGTCGGCCCGGTAGGCGCCGTCGAGTGCCAGCTGGGTAGCCTTGGCCAGCGTGAGTGTGGTCTTGCCCTGCCAATGGGCCTTGGGTTGTTCGAGCTGAAAGCTGTCGCCGTTGTCGAGGGTGAAACCATCGACATCGATAGCGCCATTGCTCGTGATCGTGGCCGGTTGCCCCTGCGCGCGAAACAGCTGCATGTCGATCTTGCCCTGCCAGCTCAGTCCGCCGCTGCGCAGGCGAGGCCCGTTGTTGAGTGCCAGTACCGATTGACGGCCGTGGGCCTTGCCATCCATGGAGACCGCGAGTGCGCTCGCCGAGTCGTATTCGAAATCGATCTGCTGATCGCTGTCGACCAGGCCCGTGAGTTCGCGCAACCCGCCGGCCGAGGCCAACGGCGCGATCAGTTCCAGCGCGAACCGTTCGGTCACCAGTTCGAAATGACCGCTGATGCGATCGCCGAAAGGTGTCACGCGGCCACTGAGGCGGATATGGCTGTCGCCGACGCTGACATCGGCGTCCATGGGCACGTCGTTGTTCTGCTGCCAGCTGACCACATCGCGGGCGTTGGAATCGTTGAGCACGAGTTCCCGATCAATGGCGCGCTGCTCGCCGTTGGCGGGCTGGCTGTAGTGCACGCGCAGCCCGCGCAGCACGACGTGTTGCAGGGCGATACCCCAGTCCAGCGATGTGGCCTGGCTATCGCTTGCGCCGATCGGATAACCGCCCACGCGCAACGTATTGTCACGGTCGCGATGGATATCGAACGCGCCGTTTTCGATGGCCAGGTGTTCGAGCACCACCCGCTTGGACAACAACGGCGCGTACGCCAGCGACAGCGCCAGTCGGCCGATGGCGATCTGTTCGCCTTCGGCGGCGCTGGCCTGAATATCGTCATAGACCACGGTGCCAGTCACGATATTGACATCGACATCGCCGATCGTGGCCTGCATGCCGGCCTGCTCGAGATAGTGCAGCGTCAGCCCGCGTACAACGATTGAAGGCAGCCACAGCGCGGCAGCCGCAAGCAGCACGGCGAACAGGCACAGCGCGACAAGAGCGCCTTTTGTGCGCCGTGAAAATTTCATTGCGTTACGAGATTGGCCACCGGGGTTTCAAACTTTATCATCGAGGCTTCGTTTCCCGACACACGTTCGCTATGAAAACTGCATTTATCGGCCTCGGCGGCATGGGCTACGGCATGGCCGCCAACCTCCAGGCCGCGGGCCTGCTGACCGCGGTCTACAACCGCACGGCCGAAAAAGCCGACGCCTTCGCCCAGGAATACGGCGTCGACGCCGTCAGCAAGCCCGCCGAAACGGCCGCGCACGCCCAGGCAATTGTCATGTGTGTGAGTGCCGACGACGACGTGCTCGCCATGATCGATGCGCTGGTACCGGAACTGGGCGAAGATCATGTCGTCATCGACTGCTCGACGGTGGCCAGCGATACGGCCCGCGAAGCGGCCCGCCGTGTGGCCGAAAAAGGGGCTGCATTCGTCGATGCGCCGGTCTCCGGCGGCACGGAAGGCGCCAAGAACGGCACGCTCTCGATCATGGTCGGCGCGGATGAGGCGGTTTTCGAACGCGTCAAGCCCGTGCTCGACGCCATGGGCAAGAGCATTACCCATATGGGCGAGGTCGGCACCGGCCAGGCGACCAAGGCGGTCAACCAGATTCTGTGTGCGGGTATCAATCAGGCCGTATGCGAAGGCATGCGTTTTGCCGCCGCACTCGATCTGCCGCTGGACAAGGTCGTCGACGTGGTCGGCTCCGGCGCGGCCGGTAACTGGTTCGTCAACCACCGCGGCAAGACCATGGTCAAGGATATCTTCGACCCGGGTTTCAAGATGAAGCACCACCACAAGGATCTCGGCATCTGCCTGCACATGGCCGAGCTCAACGGCGGCAAACTGCCCCTGTCGGCCCAGACGCGGGCCGAGTACGAACAGCTTATCGAACAGGGTTACGGCGACGAAGACATCTCTGCGCTCTACCGCGCCCGCCGCGATCTGTTCGACCGCTGATCTTGGCCGCGGCATCAGAACTTTTTCGAAAGGTTCTTTGAAGACAATCCGCAGATTACGCAGATTGCGCAGTTTTTGATCGAGTCGGCATTGACGCGATAGCGACGTGCTGCCGGTAGGCGTGACTTGCCGTCTTCTAATCTGTGAAATCGGCGTAATCTGCGGATCGCTCCGAGGACGAAGCCTGAAGGCCCGCGATGGCAGGGGTAGTCCGCAAATAAACGCGAATAAACGCAAATAATAAGACGGCGCGCCGCACGCCATGTGAGAGGTGTGACCGCGCAAGTGGACGGGGCTTGTAGCCTGCGTCTCGTTGATTCGCAGACATTTCTTTGAAGGAAAATCCGCAGATTACACAGATTGCGCAGATTTTGGTCGAGTCGGCATTGACGCGATAGCGACTTCCTGCCGGTAGGTGTGACTCGCCGTCTTGAATCTGTGAAATCGGCGTAATCTGCGGATCGCTCCGAGGGACGAAGCTTGGAGGCCGGGTATGCAGGGTTAGTCCGCAAATAAACGCGAATAAACGCAAATAATAAGAAGGCGCGCCGCATGCCATGAGAGACGTCTGAACGACGACGTGGGCTGACTTTTAGCCTGCGTCTTGTTGATCCGCAGATTACACAGATTGCGCAGATTTGATCGAGTCGGCATTAAGGTCGATTGCCCGAGGCCACGATAGCGACGTGCCGCCGATAGGCGTGACTTGCCGTCTTCAGTCTGTGAAATCGGCGTAATCTGCGGATCGTTCCGGGGAACGAAGCCCAGAGAGCCGCGATGGCAGGGTTAGTCCGCAAATAAATGCAAATAGGGCAGGGCGTGGGCCATGGCGGTACTACGCGACGTGATCGCCGGTTAGCATCCAGAAATCGGCTTTCATTCGCGTTTATTTGCGTTCATTCGCGGACAATTTTTTTCGCTAACGACGACCCAGAAGGTCGCGGCCGAAAAAAAGGCCGGCGATGATTGCCGGCCTTGTTAAGAGCGAGCGGGGCGACGCCGGTATCAGTTGGCGCTCTTGCCCTGGGCGTCGGTGCCTTCGATCTTGGCGCTCGGTGCGGCCTGCTGGATGACGCGTTCGATTTCGTCGACGCGTTCGGCGGCGACATCGACCATGATCAGAACCTGTCCGTCGTCGAGGGCTTTTTCATAGGTTTCGATTTGTTCGTTGTCGTGGCGAATGCCGATCATGCTCGAGGCCCAGGCGCCAAAGCCGGCACCGACGACACCGGTGGCCGCGACCAGCCCGCCACCGATGGCCAGACCGGCCGGCGGAAAGGCCATGGCAGCCAGGCCTGCGACCACGCCCGTTACCCCGCCGGCGGCGGCGCCGCGTTCGGCCGAACCGACCAGATCGGAGGTTTGGGACACATCGGCCTGGGGCAGGCCGCTGGTCTGTACGCTATCGCGGGCGACGACCGACATATCGTCTTCGGATACATCGTTTTGCTTGAGTTTGTCGACCACCGCGTGGGCGGTATCGATATTCGGTACGAGGAAATAAAGACGACGTGACATGCTTCTCCGGTGTATCTGGCAATGAATATAAGACCGTGGCGTAGCCGTCGGGTTCCGTGATCGACTAGTTCAGCGCCGCGCGTGCGCGGTGGGCCGCGGCGCGCACCTGGGCCGGCGCGGTGCCGCCGATATGATCACGTGCGGCAACCGAGCCTTCCAGCGTGAGCACTTCGTAGACGTCTTCGCCGATCGCCTCGGAAAAACCGCGCAACGTGGCCAGGTCGAGTTCGGCCAGATCGCATCCGGCCTGAATGGCGTACTGCACGCTCTTGCCCACGATTTCATGCGCATCGCGAAACGCTACACCCTGACGTACGAGATAGTCGGCCAGATCGGTTGCAGTGGAAAAACCCTTGCGCGCGGCTTCGCGACAGACATCGGCGTGCACCACCACATGCGGCATCATGTCGGCATACAGGACGACGCTGTTCATGACCGTGTCGACGACGTCGAAGATCGGTTCCTTGTCTTCCTGATTGTCCCGGTTGTAGGCCAGCGGCTGGCCTTTCATGAGTGTGAGCAGGCTCACCAGATGCCCATTCACACGGGCGGTCTTACCGCGTACGAGCTCGGCCACGTCCGGGTTTTTCTTCTGCGGCATGATCGACGAGCCAGTGCAGTAGCGATCCGGCAGGTCGACGAAGCCGAAGGCCGGGCTCATCCAGAGAATCAGTTCTTCGGAATGACGCGACAGATGGGTCATGATCAGCGCGGCGGCCGAGACGAACTCGATCGCGAAGTCGCGATCGGACACCGCGTCCAGCGAGTTGTCGATTACGCTGTCAAAGCCCAGTTCTGCGGCGACCATCTCACGGTCGATGGGAAAGGTCGTGCCTGCCAGCGCGGCCGCGCCCAGCGGCAGGCGATTCACCCGTTTGCGGATATCGCGCAGGCGTTCGGTGTCACGCGCGAGCATGGCCTGCCAGGCAAGCATATGGTGGCCGAAGGTCACCGGCTGGGCGACCTGCATATGGGTGAAGCCGGGCATGATGGTATCGGCCTCGCGCTCGGCCACATCGATGAGCGCGCCGCGCAGGCGTTCAAGCTCGCTGATAAGAGCATCGATGGCATCGCGCAGCCACAGGCGGATATCGGTGGCGATCTGGTCGTTGCGGCTGCGCCCCGTATGCAGCTTCTTGCCGAGCGCGCCGATGTCGGCGGTCAGACGCGCTTCGATATTCATGTGTACGTCTTCGAGCGCCGGGTCCCATTCGAAATCGCCCGCGGCGATACGCGCGCCGATGGCCTTCAGGCCGGCTTCGATTTCGCTGAACTCGGCGTCGGTGAGTACGCCGACTTTCGCGAGCATGCGGGCATGGGCGACCGAGCCGCGAATATCGTGGGCCGCCAGACGGGCATCAAAGGATACGGATTCGGTAAACGCGGCAACACGGGCGTCGGGGCTTTCCGAAAAGCGGCCGCCCCAGGTCTGATGGCCGGCGTTGTGGCGGGTGTGTTGGGTCATGCGCTGTGCTCGCTGCTGCATCGAGTGGTGTGCGGCGCAATACGCCGCTTCTGGCGCGCGAGTATAGCAACGCGATCGCTGCATCCCATGCGTTGCAGGCGGTTCGGCCTATTGATCGGGGTAAAGCGCGCATTTGCAGCCGCGGCTTTTCGCGCCGATAAAAGACCTGTTGTTTTTCTGCTGGGTTGGGCAATGCGAATGAGGCCACGGACGGTGAGCGATGATTCGGCATAAGCTTTGCTGATGTCGAACGCCCGCGAACCTGTCGAATTTCTGCCGGATTTCTGTACCGGTGCGCGGGTGCTGCGCGTGCTGGTGGTCTGCGAGGCGGTGGCGGTCGTGCTCGCGCTGGGCGGCTCGCTCACCGATGAGCTGCCACGCCGGTTTCTGTTGCTGTCGATCTATCTGCAATGGATCGGCGTGTGCAGTGCGGCTGCGCTGTGCCTGATCAAGCGCTATGCCAGTGGCATGTCGGCGCGCGGCATGGCGCTCTTGGCCTATCTGGTGTTGTTGCTGGTTACGCTCTCGATTACCGAAATCACCTTCGTGGCGGGGCGTTATTCGGGGTTTGCCCTGTTGCTCGAAGACGCGTCGCACGACGGCTTTCTCGCTCGCAGCGTAGGCATCTGTGCGGTCGTGTCTGCGCTGGCGCTGCGTTATTTCTGGCTGCGTTCTGCCTGGCAGAACCATGCCCAGGCCGAGGTGCGGGCCAGGCTGGAGGCGTTGCAGGCGCGTATCGAGCCGCATTTTCTGTTCAACAGTCTCAATAGCGTGGCAGCGCTGATCGCGGTTCGTCCGGACGATGCCGAAACCGCGCTGGAGGATCTCGCCGTGCTGCTGCGCGCGCGGCTTTCCGAACAGGGGCCGGCGGAGGTGGCGCTGGACGAGGAAATGACGCTGGTGGATGCCTATGTGGGTATCGAGTCGCTGCGCCTGGGCGAGCGCCTGCGTCTGGATATCGATATCGCCGCCGATGCGCGGCGTTGCCGGCTGCCGGCCTTGTCGCTGCAGCCGTTGGTCGAAAATGCCATTGGCCACGGCGTGGCGCGCCTGCCCACCGGCGGTACGGTCACCATCAGTGCGAAGCGCAAGGGCAACACGCTGGTCGTGCAGGTGTCGAACCCGCTCGCCGGCGACACCGCCAGCGTGCCCGGCAACCGCCAGGCGCTGGCCAATATTCGCAATCGGCTGGCTTTGCGCTACGGTGATGCAGCGGTACTGCGCGTTGACGAACAGGCCGATCGCTTTACAGTCGTCATGGTCGTACCGCAGATCGGTTGAATCCAGAGGGCGCGAACCAGGCGCGATGACAGGACGTAGATGCGAATCGTGATCGTCGACGACGAGCCGCTGGCGCGCGAACGCCTGCGCCGCATGATCGAGGCCTTTCCCGGTTACGATGTGGTCGGGGAAGCCGGTGACGGCGCCAGCGCGCTGACCTGTATCGACCAGACCAGCGCCGATACCATATTGCTGGACGTGCACATGCCCGGCATGGATGGCCTGCAGGTCGCCCGCGAACTCGCCGATGCCGACGTGCCGCCGGCGGTGATCTTCGTGACCGCGCACAGCGAGCATGCATTGTCGGCGCACAACAACCATGCCGCCGGCTACCTGCTCAAACCGGTACGCCGCGACGATCTGGCCGCCGCACTGGCGCGCGCGCGTCGGCCCAGCCGTGCGCAGGTTGCCGCACTCGGCGACGTGGTCACGGGCCACGGCCCGGCCTATATCAGCGCACGCACCCGCGATGGCATCGAACGCGTGGCCGCAAGCGATATTCTGTATTTCTGGGCCGATCAGAAATACACCACCGTCTATCATATGCAGGGTGAATTGCTCATCGAGCAGTCGCTGCTCGCACTCGAACAGACGCTGGGCGATGCCTTCATGCGCGTGCACCGCAAGGCGCTGGTTGCCAAGCGCCATATCACCGGCCTGCGTCTGGACGGCGAACAGGGCGCGACGCTGACCCTGCGCCACGTGCATGAGCCGGTACCGGTCAGCCGACGCCGTCTGGCCGAGGTACGCGCGCTCGTCGAGCAGCAGTAGAATCCGCGCCGGCTCATCGATTTTCATTGCGCCGCGGTCCGGCGTACTTCAACAAGGCTTTCGTTCATGTCCAAAACCCTGCGTATCGCCACCCGCCAGTCCCAGCTTGCGATGTGGCAGGCCGAACACGTACAGGTGCGCCTGCAGACCGCGCTGCCCGATATCGACGTCGTGTTGTTGCCCATTCGTACCGAGGGTGATCGCGTACTCGATCGGCCGTTGGCCGAGATCGGCGGCAAGGGCTTGTTTCTAAAAGAACTCGAAGCCGCGATCGCAAACGGCGAGGCAGATATGGCGGTGCATTCGATGAAGGACGTACCGGCCGAACTGCCGCCGGGCTTCGCGTTGCCGACCGTGCTCGCGCCCGGCAGCCCGCTGGATGCGTTCGTGTCCAATCATTACGACACGCTCGAATCCTTGCCCGACGGGGCGCGCGTGGGCACCTCCAGCCTGCGCCGCGCGGCCATGATCAAGCATCTGCGCCCGGATCTGGAAATCCTGAGCCTGCGCGGCAATGTACAAACGCGTCTGGCCAAGCTCGACCGCGGCGATTTCGATGCCATCGTGCTTGCCTGTGCGGGTCTCGAACGCCTCGAACTGGCCTCGCGTATCGCCAGCGAACTGACCGTGGAGCAAAGCCTGCCGGCGATCGGCCAGGGCGTGCTGGGTATCGAGATCCGGGCCGACGACGATGAAACCGCCGCCCATATCGCCGCCCTGGACGACGAATACACGCATATCCGGATCGATGCCGAGCGCGCGGTCAACGCACGTCTCGAGGGCAGCTGTCATCTGCCGATCGCCGCCCACGCGGTTCATGACGGCCAGACGCTGCGCCTGCGCGCCTGTGTCGGCAAGCCTGATGGCAGTGTCATGGTGCGCGACGAAATCAGCGGCCCGACCGGCGAAGCGGCCGAACTGGGTCACCGGCTGGCCGAGCGGCTGCTGGCCGCTGGCGCGGACAAGATTCTCGCTGATCTGGGATGAATGCGCCGCTGGCCGGGCAAACGATCTGGCTGACCCGCGCCGCGCATCAAAGCGCGGATTGGGCCCGCCAACTCGAGCAGGCCGGTGCGACGGTGATCGTCGAGCCACTGCTGGCGATCGAAACCACGTCCGAGCGCGCCGCTGCCCGGCAGGCGCTTGCCCGCGCGCGTAGCGCTGATCGGTTGCTGGCCACCAGCACCAATGCTGTTGATGCGGCCTGGCAAATCATGCCGGACTTCGAACCGGCCGGGCAGCTCTACGGCGTGGGCGCGGCGAGCGCGGATGCGCTTGAAGCCGCGGCCGGGCGGGCCGTACACCGTCCGCAGGGTGCGTTCACCAGCGAAGCGTTGCTTGCGATGGACGCGCTGACCGATGTGGCCGGGCTGGATATTGCCATTCTGTCCGGCGAGGGCGGGCGCAGTCTGCTGGTCGATACGTTGAGCGAACGCGGCGCACGGGTTGAAAAGATCGCGCTTTATCGCCGGCTTTGGTTGACGCCGGAGCGCGAGCGGCTCGAAGAGATCGCCGCGCGGGCGGATACCGCGATCGTGACCAGTGGTGAAGCGTTGTCGCATCTGGCGGATATCGCCAGTACACCGCAAAACGCGGCTTTGCGGGCCGCCTTGCAACGCTGTCGGTTGGTGGCGCCAAGCGCGCGTGTGGTAAAACAGGCCGATCAACGCCTGTACTGGCAGCATGCACCGCTGATTGTCGAGAACATCAGCGGCGAGGCCATCGTGGCCGCGCTTGCGCGGCTGTCGACGGGCGACCGACAATAGCAGCCATCGCTACGGGCTATCGGCTACCGGGGGAATCCGCGACCACATGAGTGAAGAAAAGCGTAACGACGCCCCTTCGAGCAAGGGCGCTGACCAGGACAACAGCGCAGCCAGCGCGTCGAAACCGGCCAGTACCACGAGCGGCGCTGCGAAATCGTCCGGCGGTCAAGCGGCCGACAAGTCCCGTTCCGGGCAGGACAGCGCCGGCAAAGCCAGCACGAAGCAGAGCGCGTCGGGCGCAAAAGCCTCGGGTACGGCCAAGTCCGGCACGACATCGGGTTCGTCGTCGAATACGCCGACCCACACCGGCACGCCCAAGTCCGGCACTGCATCGTCGAGCGCAGCCAGCGCCGGTACGACCGGTACGACCAAGAGCTCGGCCAGTACGTCGACACCGAAGGCCGCCGCAGCCGGCTCGGCGACGCCCAACCGGCCGACCGCGGCCGGTTCCGGTAGCGGTGGCGCCAGCAAGCCGCCCATCATCGCCATCGTCGCGGTGGTGATCGCGGCAATCGCCTTGGTCATATCCGGCTGGCTGCTCTATCGTGGCGAACAGCGTCTGGCCTCGGCGGACTCGCGTCTGGATACGGTCGAAAAGAGCGTGCAATCCAGCGTGCAGGACATCGTCATGCCCAAGCTGTCGCGCTTCGATTCGCGACTGCAGTCGCTGAATTCGGATCTCGACGATCTGGGTTCGCGCCTCGATCGGCGTGGCCAGACGCTCTCCGAGCTGCAGGAGTCGCTGCAAACGACCCAGACCCAGCTGGCGGAGCTCTCCGATGCGCGCAATGACGGCGCCAACCGGCTGCAACTCGATCAGATCGAATCGCTGCTGCGCGTTGCCAATCAGCGTGTCCAGCTCTATGACGACCCGCAGGGCGCAGCCCGTGCGCTGGAAATGGCCAGCGATGCCATCGCGCGCAAGAACGATCCGCGTTTGTTCGATATTCGCGGCGAAATCGCCAACGAGATCGCCGCGCTGCAGGCGCTGCCGTCGCCGGATATCGAAGGGCTGTCGTTACAGCTGGCCGCGCTGATCGAACAGGTGCCCAACCTGCCGCTGGCCTCGAGCGTGCCCGGCGAATACGAAAACCAGGAACAGGCGTCGCAGGACGCGGATAGCGACGAGGGCATGAGCTTCGACGAATTCCAGTCGCAGTTCAGCCAGGGCTGGGATCATTTCAAGAACTCGGTTGGCGATGCCCTGTCCGGCATGCTCACCATTCGCCGTTCGGATGGTACGCAGCGCGCGTTGCTGCCGCCGGATCAGGCGTTCTTCCTGAATCAGAATCTGCAGCTGGAACTGCGCAGTGCCCGGTTAGCGCTGCTCGAACGCGATACCCAGAACTATCGCGAGAGTCTGGCCACTGCGCGCGAATGGCTTGCCGACTACTACGATACCGACGCTGCGCCCGTGTCGAACATGCGCGAGCGGCTCGATCAGATGAGCAACGTCAAGCTCGACTGGGATACACCGGATATTTCTCGCAGCCTGGTACTGCTCGAGCAACTCAAGTCGCGTCGCGGCGGCTCGGGCGATAGCAGCGCCGGTAGCGCCGGTGGCGAAAGCGATAACGCAGGTACCGGTCAGGCGACCGGCCAGGAAGGTGCCTGATGCGCCGTACGCTGCTGGCTTTCTGCCTATTCCTGATTCTCGGCATTGTCATTGCGCTGGTCTTTCGCGATCAGCATGGCTATCTGCTGCTGTCCTTCGGCGGCTGGGAAGTCGAAACCTCGCTGCTGTTCGCGGTGGCCGCGCTGGTCGTGGTGCTGGCGATTGCGATCGGTCTCTACAAACTCGTGGTGGCCGGCGTGCTGCTGCCGCGCTCGTTGCGCAACCGGCTGGCCAAACGCCGCGAACGCAAGGCGCGGCATTCGCTTTATGACGGTATGCAGCTGTTACTGGAGGGGCGCTGGGCGCGTGCCCAGACCGAGCTCAGCCGTCTGGCCGATCGCCATGAAGCGCCGGGGCTGAATTATCTGCTCGCCGCACGCGCGGCCCAGTTCCAGGGCCACGTGTCCGACCGCGACCGGTTTCTCGAGCTGGCTGCCTCACGCAAGGGCGCGAGCGAACTGGCGGTATTACTCACCCAGGCCCAGCTGCAGATCCAGCAGGGCCAGAGTGCCGAAGCCATGGCCAGCCTCGCCCGGCTGTATCAGATGGAACCGACCCATCCGCAGGTCCTGCAGCTGTATGCAGCGCAGTCGGCGAGCGTGGGCGACTACAAGCAGCTGCGCGCGTTGGTGCCGGCGCTGTACAAATACGGCGAGATGCCCACCGAGAATATCGATCGGCTGGCCGTGGATGCCTGGAACGACGATCTGGCCCACAACCAGCAGAAAGATGCCATTGCCCTGACCACGGCCTGGAAGCGCGTGCCCAAGCGCCTGCGTTCGCGCCCGAGCATGGTCGAGCGCTATGCCAAGCTGCTCAAGCAGGCCGGCGCCGACGAACAGGCCGCCGATGTGGTGCGCGAAACGCTCAAGCAGGAATGGAGCGCGTCGCTGGTTTTGCTGTTTGGCGACCTGGAATGTGCCGATCGTACGGCCCAGCTGGCCACGGTCGAAAACTGGCTCAAGCAGTACGGCGAAGAGCCCGAACTGTTGCTGGTGGCTGGCCGCCTGTGCCTGCGCAATCGGCTTTGGGGACGGGCCCGCAGCTATTTCGAAGCCAGCCAGAAGAACCAGTCGCGCCCGGATGCGTTGCTCGAGCTGGGCCGGCTGTTCGAGGAAATCAACGAAAAGGAAGAAGCGCGCTCGGCCTATCGCCGAGGCCTGGAATTGCGCGACGATGCATAGCCTGATCGTGGGCTGTGGCGACACCGGCGTGCGGGTTGCCGCACGCGCGGTCGCCGCCGGCGATTCGGTCACCGGCGTGGTGCGCAGTTCCGCCAGTGCGGCGCGGGTACGCGGGGTTGGCGCGACCGCGCAGATGCTCGATCTCGATACCGATACGCTCGATCTGGGTGCCTGCGACCGGCTGTTTTATTTCGCCCCGCCACAACGCGAAGGCGAGGCCGATACGCGCATGGCCCGCGTACTCGCGGCGCTGGACGCGACGCCGGCCTATACCGTCTATATCAGCACCAGCGGCGTGTACGGCGATTGCGGCGGCGACTGGGTGGATGAAACACGCCCGGTGAATGCCGAAAGCGAGCGTGCCAAACGACGTGTCGACGCCGAACGCCAGATCCTGGCATTCGCGCGCGAGGCGCGCATACTGCGCGCGCCGGGCATCTACGGGCCAAACCGGCTGCCGATCGAGCGGCTACGTGACGCCACGCCGATTCTCGATGACGCCGACGGTGGCTGGAGCAACCGGATTCATATCGACGATCTCGCCGCCATCGCCTGGCTGGCCGGTAGCCAGAGCTTGTCGCATAACGTCTATAACGCCAGCGATGGCCATCCGACGGGTCTGGGCGTGTATTACGATACCCTCGCGCATATGCTCGATGTTGAGCCGCCGCCCCGTATTTCCTGGGCCGAGGCCGAGCAGCGTTTTTCGGCGATGCGTCTATCGTTTCTGCGCGAGTCGCGGCGGCTGAGCAACCAGCGCCTGCGCGAGGACAGCGGCTATGAATTCGCGTTCGCGGATTTTCACGATGGGCTGGCTGCCAGTCTCAAGGCCGAGCCGCCGCTGGACTGATAACCCGGCGCCAAAGCAGCGGGCGAGGTGCGTGGTTTTCGACGCCGTCGAGAAATTTAGCACCGGCTTGATCATCTACGCAGCCCGGCACGCGGCATGAACATCAATCAGGCCGCCTGGCCTTAGAACGATCTGTCTTCGCGTTTACTCGCGGCCAACCCGCCTGCTCGAGAGACACCAAACGAATGTCACGCAGGATCAAGGTAAACGTGCCCGGCGGGCGCCGCCGGCGCGGCGCGCCAGGTTCACGCTACGGGCTACGTTTCTCAAAGCCGTGTCCGCGGATCGACGCCGATTCACACAGATCAAAAGCGGCCCCGCACAAACCCGACGTCGCCAGCCCTTTGCCCAGATCTGTGTTGATCTGTGTCGATCTGCGGAAAGTGATTGTCGTGTTACCGATGAGTGCGCTGAGCAGCACGCGGCGTGAACATCAATCAGGCCGCCTGGCCTTCGCGTGATCTGTCTTTGCGCCTTATTCGCGTGGCTTCGCGTTCACTGGCGGCCAACCTGCCTGCTCGAGAGACACCAAACGAATGTCACGCAGGATCAAGGTAAACGTGCCGGTCGGGCGCCGCCGGCCTGGCGCGCCGGTTCATGCTACGGGCTACGTTTCTCAAAGCCGTGTCCGCAGATCGACGCCGATTCACGCAGATCAAAAGCGGCCCCGCACAAACCCGACGTCGCCAGCCCTTTGCTCAGATCTGTGTTGATCTGCGGAAAGTGATTGTCGTGTTACCTATCTGTCTGCGTAATCAAGAACGCCGAGGCCTGGCCACTATTTATGTGCATGTCGTGGCAACCAGTGGCTGCGACGCGCCTGTGTGCAAAGGTGTGCGTTCAACCCGAAAAATCCATCTATTTTGTGCCGGGTTGATCAGCCGGCGCGGGCTCAGCCGCCGGCGCCGATACGCGGCACGATCAGATCGTTGCGGTCCAGTCCGTCGGCAAAGCGTGAAATTACCGTATCCAGGCAGTTTGCGCCGGTCAGCGCGAAAACCACATCGCCGCTGAGGTTTTCGATCATGGCAGCGTTGTAGAGATAACTGGGGGTGCCGCCGCGACAGTTGCCGATGCGGTCTTCGGAGAGCGTGAGTCGGTATTTAGCCTGGCGGGCCAGGCTGTCGTAGGCACGGCTACGTTCGAGTGCCGCCGCGTCGTAAGACATCAGCGCCCAGCCGCGTTCGCGCAGGCTCGCGCGTAGACGCTCTACGAGCACGCCGTCGTCACCGGGCACGGCAACCGCGCGCGCCGCACCGTTGTCTGCCGAGGGCAATGGCGCGCCGGCACAGGCACTGAGCATGCCGTAGAGCATAATCGCCAGAGCGAGCGACGGAATCTTGCGTAGCGTCATCGTGTTCTGCACAGACCAGGGCACTACAGGATACCCGCTGGCTGCCAGCAGGCGTACCTGTTTCATGGCATCGACCGGCGTGTCGACGGCGCCAGCCGTGCCTTCGGGAGACTTGTTCGAGCCCGCCACGGGGTTTGCTGAGCCGGGCTGCTCGCACCGCTGCAAGCGTCGTCCGAACGGCATTGGCGTGCC
Organism: Salinisphaera sp. T5B8; assembly: GCF_040361255.1. Classification (NCBI taxonomy): domain Bacteria; kingdom Pseudomonadati; phylum Pseudomonadota; class Gammaproteobacteria; order Salinisphaerales; family Salinisphaeraceae; genus Salinisphaera; species Salinisphaera sp. T5B8. The sequence continues at coordinate 92,661 of NZ_APNG01000015.1, forward strand.
CAACGAGTTGATGCAATGGCCGCGACCGTGCTTTCTTGGTTGAGCCGAGGCAAAGCACAAATCTCGACGGGGGCTTCGTAGTGAACGAATCGTGGCCGCTTCGAATGTATGCCGTGTGGGTAGGGCCGGCGGCGCGGAATACCTGCGTGCGCCGCGATTCTGGCGCCTGGGCATTCGCATATAGCCGTGGTGGCCCACCTTGAAATCGGCGTTATTCAACTTTGCGCTGTTGGCACTGAGTTTCGCGCTGTTGGTTGGCGTCGGCGGTTATTTTTATGCCCAGTCGCAGATACGCTACGAGCAGCAGGGCAGCCTGGAGCAAGCGCGTTATGCAGCGGAAGTGGCCGCACAGGCATTACGCGAGCGTTTGCGGGTGGCGGCCGAGGATATTGTCTTTCTCAAGAACCTGACCCTGGCCAGCGGTGTGCTGCAGCAGCCCTCGGTAGCCAACCGCGCGCGCCTGGCCGATCAGTTCGGCGATTACATGCGCGCGCATCGCAGTATTGCGCAGCTACGCTGGATCGACCGCCACGGCAGCGAGCGGCTACGCGTCGACTACGAACAGGGGCGGATCGCGGTACGCGCGCGCGAGCTGTTGCAAGACAAAAGCGAGCGCCCTTACGTGCGCTCTGGCCTGGCAATGGCGAATGGCGAGATTTATGTATCGCCATTGAATCTGAATATCGAAGAAGGCCAGCTCGAGCTACCCCACAAGCCGGTCATCCGTTTTGCCACACCGCTGTTCGACGCGAGTGGCCGCCGACGCGGGCTGGTAGTCGCCAATGTGCTCGGACGCGAGTGGCTGGATGCGTTTGCCCTGGCGGCAGGCGAGTTTTCCGACCAGCTGATGCTGCTCAACCGCGACGGCTACTGGTTGCACAGCCCCGAGCGCGCTGATGAATGGGGTTTCGAATTGTCCTCGAATCGGCGTTTCGGCAAACGCTACCCTGATATCTGGCAGGTGATTCAAAGCGGTCCGGCCGGTAGTCGCCTGATCGACGACCGGCTGTGGATATGGACCCGGATCGATCCGCTCGCCCCGGTGCGTGCGAGTATTCAAAACGATGCGCAGGCGCCGGGCGTGCATAGCGAACAGCCCTATATGTGGTATGTCGCGATCCAGATTGCGCGGGACGAAGTCGCGATGATCGGCGCCCGGGTATGGCGTTCGCTCGTACCGGTCATTGTGATTGTGCTATTGGTGGCATGGGGCTTGAGCGCTTGGATCGCATGGTCGCAGTTGCGTATCGGGCGCCTTAACCGGGCGTTGGCCGCGCGGGCTGATGCCGCCGAGGCCGGCGCGCGTGCCAAGGCCGATTTTGTGGCCAACATGAGCCACGAAATTCGTACGCCGATGAATGCGGTCTCCAGTCTGATCTATCTGCTCGCCCAGGAGCGCCTGAGCGATTACGGCCGCCAGCTGTTGCGCAAGATGGACGCCGCCAGCCGGTCACTCGTACGCATCATCGATGACATCCTCGATTTCTCCAAGATCGAGGCCGACCGTCTCGTACTGGAAAACAAGGCCTTCAATCTTGCGGATGTGCTCGACAATCTGGCGACCATCATGGCGGCCAACGCCCAGGATCGGGATATCGAGCTGGTGATCATCCCGCCGCCTGCGCCGATCGATCGACTGATCGGCGATCCCTTGCGTCTGGAACAGGTGCTGATCAACCTGGCCGGCAACGCCATCAAGTTCACCGAACATGGCCATGTGGCTGTGTCGGTCAGTATTCTCGATCTCGAACGCGAACGTGTGTCCCTGCGATTCGCGGTCCGTGATACCGGTATCGGTATTCCGCCGAATCAGCGCCAACGCATTTTCGACCAGTTCGCCCAGGCAGATTCTTCAACCTCGCGGCGCTATGGCGGCACCGGCCTGGGGCTGACGATCTGCAAACGGTTGGTCGCCATGATGGGCGGCGAGATGGGTTTGTCGAGTACCCCCGGGGCAGGCAGCGAGTTCTGGTTCACCCTCGATTTCGAACGCGAAGGCGAGCACGTGCAGGGATGTCGCGACCTGACCGATATCGAAGTGGCCGTGGCCGACGATAACGCCGTCGCACGGGCCGGCCTGCGCAATACCGTACAGGCCCTCGGCTGGGATGCGGCTGCTGTGGTCGACGGCCCGGCTCTGGTCGAATATGCGCGTAAGCAGCGCTCGGCCAGGAACCGTCCGCTGGTGCTCATGCTGGACTGGGCTATGCCCGGCGCCGACATCATCGAAATCGTCACCGAGATCCATGCGATCGACCCCGGCAACATGGAACCGGTGATCGTGATGGTCAGCCAGGCCGCGCGCCAGGAGGTGGCCGAACGTTTGCGGGTGCAACGCGAGGCGAACATCGTCGGACCGTTGATTCAGAAACCGGTCACCTCGTCGACGCTCTACGATGCGGTGACCGAAGTATTGCGCGATCGCCACGGAGCGATGCCCGTCGCGCGTGACACCGGCGATCGACTCAAGGGTGTTCGAATTCTCGTGGCCGACGATAACGACATCAACCGCGAGTTCCTGGCCCGTGTGTTCACCCACGAAGGCGCCGAAGTGGTGCTGGTCGCCGATGGCCAGGAAGCCGTGGACTGGATGCATGCCTATCACGACGAAGTCGATATCGTGCTCATGGATCTGCAGATGCCGGGTGTCGATGGGTATCAGGCCTGCCGGGCTATTCGCGCCATGCCAACCTGCGCCGATGTGCCGATCGTGGCTTCCAGTGCCGGCATGCAGTCTGGCAAATATGACGACGCCCGCGCGGCCGGCATGACCGATGTTTTGCCCAAGCCCTTCGATGCCCAGAAGGCGGTGGATGTGATCGATCGCTGTGTAGGGCACGCGCGCCCGGCACATGCCATGGAAGCCGCCACCGAGCGGCCCGACCCCGGCCCGGATGCTCAACGCAGGCAACCCGTCGTCGCCTTCGAGCGTGCGCTCGCGATATGGGAAGACGAAGCGATCTACCAGCGTTATCTGCGCCGGTTCATACGCAAGTACGCACAAAGCGTACCGGTTATGCGTGAGATGGCTCCCGGCGCCGCGCCGACCATGGCCCATACCCTGGCTGGCGCGGCCGCCAATCTCGGGCTCGAAGAGGTTCAGGAATGCGCCTGTCGGCTGGAAGTTGCCCTGGTCGCACAGCGCGATACGGAACCCACATTCGATGCGCTCGAAGCGGCGCTGTCGCGCGCCAACGCCTGGATCGCCCGCTATGCGTTCGTAGCGGCCCCTGCGCCGCAGGCCGGACAAGGTGCGGGTGATTACGTCATAATCGAGCAGGCATTACGAGGTTTGCTCGTCGGCTTTGACGATAACGACCCTGCCGCGGTCGAGCCGTGGCTCAAGACGCTGGGCGCGCATGTGCCGCCACAGGCGCTGGTCGAGATCGATACGGCCTTGGAGAACTTCGATTTTGCTGCCGGAAAGCGCGCCACGCGCGCGTTGGCAGCGACGCTGGATATCGAATTGGGGGAGGCGCCATGACAGCAAGACGAATTCTCGTGGTCGACGACGAACCGGAGACACTCGCTGCGATGCGCCAGATACTCGGTGGGGAGCACGCCCTGATATTCGCGACCAGCGGTCAGGAGGCCCTCGACGTGTGCAAGCGGCAGCGATTGAAAATGGTGCTGCTGGATATCCGTATGCCGGATATCGACGGCTACGAGGTGTGCGCCCAGCTCAAGGAGAACGAGGCGACCCGCGATATCCCGGTCATCTTCGTGACCCATATGACCGATATCGGTAACGAAACGGCCGGTTTCGCCGCGGGTGCGGTCGACTACATCACCAAGCCGCTGGTACCGGCGATCGTACGCGCGCGGGTGCGCACCCATTTGTCGCTGGTTCACGCCAGCCAGGTGGATCGCGCCTATCGCGAGACGCTTTACATGTTCGGCAACGCGGGCCATTACCACGATGCCGATACCGGCTTGCATATCTGGCGAATGGCGGCTTATACCTCGGCGCTGGCGAGAGCCAGCGGCTGGGACGACGAAGACGCCACTCAGCTTGAGCTCGCGGCGACATTGCACGATATCGGCAAGATCGGCATACCCGATGCGATACTGCGCAAGCCCGGCCGTCTGGATGAGCGCGAATGGGCGGTCATGAAAACGCATTCGCGAATCGGTTACGGCATTCTCGAGCACGGCTCCGGGCCGATGTTTCGCATGGCCGCCGAAATCGCGCTATACCACCATGAAAAATGGGATGGCACGGGTTATCCGGAGGGGCTGTCGGGCACCGATATCCCCGAATCGGCACGCTTGACCGCGGTCGCCGATGTTTTCGATGCGCTGACCATGATACGGCCCTACAAACCCGCGTGGCCGATCGACAAGGCGGTCAAGACCATGCAGGCCAGCGCCGGCAGTCATTTCGAGCCGCGCCTGATCGAACACTTCATGGATATTCTGCCCATCATTCGCGAGATCAAGCACGAATGCGATCAACGCGACGAAGCCGATCGAAACGCGCGTCAGGCTGGCTCGCCCCGTCCCATGGCATAGCGCAGATCTTCGACGATGACATAGAAGCAGGGCACCAGCACCAGCGTGATCGCGGTGGCGAAGAGAATGCCGAAGCCCAGCGAGATCGCCATCGGGATCATGAAACGCGCCTGCAGCGAGGTTTCGAAAATCATCGGCGCCAGCCCCCCGAAGGTGGTGAGCGTGGTCAGCAGAATGGGGCGAAAACGCCGCACTGCGGCCAGGCGCACCGCATCGGCCGGGCGCTCGCCCTGATTGCGCAGGGTATTGGCATAGTGGATAAGAACGAGTGAGTCGTTGACCACCACGCCGGCCAGCGCCAGTACGCCCATGAGGCTGATCACCGACAACGAGTAGCCCATGATCTCGTGACCGAGAATCGCACCCACCACGGCAAACGGAATCGCGATCATCACGATCAGGGGCTGGATATAACTGGCAAAGGGAATCGCCAGCAGCATGTAGATACCCGCCATCGAAAAGACAAAGCCCACGAACAGGGCATGCACTGAATTCGCCGTGTCTTCCTGACGCCCTGAATAGCCGTAGGTCAGGCCGGGATAATCTTTTGCCAGCTGTGGCAGCGTCTGGGCGTTAAGGGTCTGGGTAATACGACTGGTGGCATCGAAGGGGGTTACGTTGGCACTGACTTCGATACTGCGCCGGCCGTCGCGACGCGTGATCTGGGTAAACGCGCGGGTGTAGTCGATATCGGCGATCTGCGCCAGCGGCACGTAGGTATTATCGGGCGTGCGAATGAGCAGATTGCGTACTGCCGCCGCACTGTCGCGCTCCGCCTCGGGCAATGTCACCAGGATCTTGACTTCGTTGCGCCCCTGCAGCTGACGTAGGGCTTCGGCACCGTAAAAGGCCGCGCGGACCTGGGCGCCGACGCTGGCATTGGTCAGCCCGAGCGAGCGCCCCGCCTCGTTGAGGGTGAAGCTGATCTGGTTCTTGCCCTCGGCTACGCCGTCGTCGATATCGGTAGTACCGGCGAACTCGCCCAGCCGCGTGGCCAGGGCTTCGGCCGCGCGGTCGAGGGTATCGGTATCCCGATGCGACAGTTCCACGGTGATCGCCTTGCCGGCCCCGGGCCCGCCGGCATCGGACTGGAACTGGGCCGACTGCAGTCCGGCCACATCGCCCAGCTGTTCGCGCCAGGCGGTAATGAAGGCGGCCGTGCTGATCGGGCGTACATCCGCGGGTTGCAGATACACGCGCATTTCGATGACGTTTTCCTGGATGGTGGCGAATACGCCCGTGGCCAGATCATCGCCGCCGTTATTGTCGATGACATGCTGGGCGGCGGCTTGCAGGCGATCGCGTGTGGCCTGCACCCGATCCATGGGGCTGCCATAGGGCAGGGTGAGCGTGGCCTGGGCGCGATCGGATTCCACCTTGGGCATTAGCGCAAAGCCCATGCGTCCGGAAAAAGCCCAGGCGAGCACGATCAGCAGCACCGCCACGCCCAGCGCCGAGGTGAGATAGCGATGCACTACCAGCCTCGACGCAAACGGCGCGTAATAATCGCTTACGAACCGCGAAAAACCGCGTGAAAACCCCTGCTGGCGGGCGTGAATCGCGGCCGACAGGCGGTTGCGCTGGCGCGTTCGGCCATGGGCCAGATGCGCGGGCATGATGAACAGCGCCTCGACCCAGGACACCAGGAATACGGTGATCACGACCATCGGATCACCCCGAACAGCTTGCCGAGAAAACCCGGGACCAGCAGTAGCGGCAGAAACGCCACCACGTTGGTAAGAATGGAAAACGAGATCGGCATGGCCACATCGCGCGCGCCGGCGATGGCTGCCTGCATCACGCTCGCCCCGCGCTCGCGCTGTTCGTAGATGTTTTCGCCGGCCACGATGGCATCGTCGACGACGATGCCCAGGGCGATGATAAAGGCGAACATCGAGATCATGTTGATGGTTACGCCCATCAACGGCAGGAACAAAAAGGCCCCGAGAAAGGCCGTGGGAATGCCCATGGTCACCCAGAACGCCAGCCGCACTTCCAGAAACAGGCTGAGTACGACCAGCACGAGCACCAGGCCCATGAACGCGTTCTTGAGCAGCAGTTCGAGGCGCTGCTGATAGATTTCCGAGCTGTCGCCGTTGATCGCGTAGTGCAGCGCGGGCGGCAAATCGTTTTCCAGCTCGGCCATCACCTTGCGTGTGGCCTCGGACACCGAAATCGGCGTCTGCTTGCCCACGCGAAACACTTCGATACCGATCGAGCGCGCGCCGTCGTAGGTGGCTTCGGTCTTGCTGTCTTCGAAGCCGCTTTCCACGTGCGCGACATCGCCCAGCCGCACCACCGTGCCATCGGCGGTGGTCACCAGCGGTATGCGTTCGAACTCGCGGGCGGTATCGCGCCGGCCCTTGAGGCGCAGCAATACTTCGCCGGCGGCGGTATCCGCGCTGCCGCCGGCGACATCCACTGCCGAGGCGGCCACGGTATCGGCGACCTCGCCCAGGGTCAGATCGAAGCTACGCAGCCGCTGCTGCGAGATGGCGATACGCAACACGTAGTCGCGTGCGCCTTCGAGTTCGACCTGGGTAATATCCGGCGACTGCAACAGCCGGTCGCGTACTTCCTCAGCATAGGCACGCAGGGCGTTTTCGCTGACATCGCCGTAGAGCTGTACATCGAGCACATCGCGTTGATGATCGGACAGCGAAATCACCGGTTTTTCGGCATCGTCGGGAAAGGTGGTGACCTGGCTGATCGCCTGCTGGACATCCTGGAATACGGCCTGACCGTCAGCCGATTCCGACAACTCCAAGGTGACCGTGGCACTGCCCTCCGAGGCCACCGCGGTCATTTCGTCGATGCCGGAGACATCGCGTACCTTCTCCTCGATGGCCAGCACGATGTTCTGTTCCACCTGTTCCGGCGTGGCGCCGGGATAGGCGACCGAGACGGTGACCATGTCGAGGCTGAACTCGGGAAAGACTTCCTGCTTGATGAGCGTGGTCATCAGCAGGCCGCCGGCCAGCAGCACGAGCATGAGCAGATTCGGGGTGACCCGATTGGCCACCATCCAGGCGATCGGGCCGCGGCGCGGGGTGTCGCTCACGAACGGGGCTCCGTCGTCTTAGCCAATGTCTGTGAGCCGCCACCGAGATCAGCCGGTGGCCCGCTCAGGCGCAGGCCGAGTTTGTCCGTGTCGTCGATCGTGTCGCCGGCCATGGCCGGCTTATCGGTTGCGTTGCCGGCCTTGGACGGGGCGTCGCTGCTGGGGGATTCCACCCGTACCGGCATGCCCTGAATGGGCGCGGTCAGTTCGCTGCTGATCACGGCCTCGCCCGGCGCGAGCCCGGCCGAAACCACCGTCTGGTTGGCATCCCGATAGATGATATTCACGCTGCGAATATCCAGGTGGTCGTTGTCGTCCATCACCCAGACGTTGTTGTCCTCGTGCACGAAGGCCGAGTCGATAAGCACACTGTCGGCCGGCAGGCGCGCTTCCAGGGCCGCGCGGACATAGGCGCCGATAAGCAGCTGCGTATCCGCGGGCGTGTTGTCGCCCAGCGGATCGGGCACTTGCAGCAACACCCGCGCCATGCGGCCCGAGGTTTCCAGTGAAGGCTGGATACGCAGCACCTCGGCGGGCAGAAAGGCATCGGCGCCCCAGCCGTCCGGATAGTAGATCTGGGCCGGGGTGCCGGCGCGCTGGGCGTCGGCGGCATGAATGAAACGCAGTTGATCGACCGGCATGGAGACATCGACCCAGTAAGTATCGGTCGCCGCCAGCGTGGCCAGCGTATCGCTGGTGGTGACCACATCGCCAAGCGACGCGCTGCGTTCAGTCACGATGCCGGCAAAGGGCGCCCGGATCTTCGTGCGTTCGAGATCGAGCCGGGCCTGTTCGACCGCGGTGCGCGCGGCCTCGACATCGGCCTGGGCCTGTTCGAGCTGCGGGCCGCGCAGGGCCAGATCGCGTTCGTCGGCGCTGACCTCGCTGCCCACGAGCGCCAGTTCGCGCTTGGCCACCGCCTGCTGACCCTGTTCGACACGCAGCGCGGCACGGGCATTGGCCAGGTCGGTACGGGCGCTGGCCAGCGCCAGCTCGTAGTCGGTGGGATCGATACGGGCGAGCACGTCGGATTGTTCGAAGCGGGTGCCGGGCGCGAGCTTGTCGGTCAGGGCCACGATCTGGCCCGAGACACGCGGCCGCAGGGTAGTGGAATCCGCGGCCTCGACCGTGCCATTGGCCGAGAAATCCAGCGTGGCCGGTGCGGCTTCCGCAGGCGTGACCGTGACCAGCCGTGCCTGACGCTCGCGCGGTTTGCCCTTGGGCGCGCTGGGCGCACTGCCGAGTATGGCGAACGCGATGATTACCCCTGCGACGAGCACCAGCGCGGGCAGGGCGATCCAGAGCAGCCGCGGGATACGGCTTTTCGAGGCGGGTGTGTTCATGGACGATCTTCGTCGGCGGCGGCGCGTAGCGGGACGTCCGGGGTATCGATGCCGGCATCGGGCAGACTGTCGATATCGCCGGCGAGCGCGCGATAGAGATTGATACGGTAGTCGAGCAACTGTCGGCGGCCGGCCAGATAATCCACCTGCAGGTTCTGGCGCGTGAGCAGGGCATCGAGTACATCGAGATAGTCGGTTGCCCCGCGCAGATAGCGCAGGCGCAGGTTGGCCACGCTTTCGCGCGACAGACGCAGCTGTTCATCCAGGCGTTTGAGATAGCGCTTCTGGCGGTATTCGTTGGCCAGCGCATCCTCGGTCTCCTGCAAGGCCTCGAGCAGGCTTTGCTGATAGTCGGCCACTTCTTCGGCGACGACCGCCTCGCTGCGATCGACCTCGGCCGCCCGCGATCCGGCGTCGAAGATCGGCTGGGTGAGATTGGCGGCCAGCTGCGTGATCCAGTTGGAAAACAGATCGCCCGAGTCGTTGCTGCTGGACAGACTGGCCGACAACGACAGCTGCGGGTAGCGTTCGGCCACGGCCACCGCGACCCGCCGATCGGCGGCGGCGAGCGCATAGAACGGCTGGCGTACATCCGGCCGGCGCATGAGCGCGGTCGCCGGCACGCCGGTATCCGGCAACGCGGGCAGGGCGATCAGCTCGCCCTGCGGCGGCTGAAAGTGCTCCGGGGCGACGCCCACCAGCGTGGCCAGCGCGTGTTCGACCACCGCCGCGCTGGCCCGGGTCTGTTCGAGCTGACCGCGCACCGATTCCACCGCCTGGCGCTGGCGCAGCACATCCGCGGCCTGGGCCTGGCCATGCGTGAATGAATAAGTGGTCAGATCGAGCACATCGCGATTGGTCTGGATCTGGTCTTCGAGCAGGGCAATGCGTGCGCGCAGTTCCTGGAGCTGGTACCAGTTGCTGGCCAGATCGGCGGTGAGCGTGATCGCGGCCGCCTGATAGTCGGCGGCACTCGCGCGTGCATCGAATACGGCCGCGCTGCGGGCATTGCGCAGCCGGCCCCAGAGATCGAGTTCGTAGGCAGCCGAGAACTGCAACGTTCGGGTATCGCGCCAGTTCGAGCCACCGCTGTCGAGCACGACGCCGTTACTGCCCGCGGTGCTGCCGCTGACCTCGGCGCCGCTATTCGAACGTCGGGTCGCGCTTTGCTCGACGCTGGCGTCGACACTGGGGAACAGATCGGCGTTGGCGCTGGCCAGCGTCGCGCGGGCCTGTTCTACACGCGCATAGGCCGAGGCCAGGGTGAAGTTGTTGGCCAGGGCGCGCTCGGTCAGCGCATTCAGCCCCGGATCGTCGAAGGCCGTCCACCAGTGGCTGGCCACACCGGCCTCACCCTGGGCGCCGAAGCGCGCAGGCAGTTCGAATGCCGGTTGCGCCAGTTGGTCGAGTGGTGTGGTTGCGCAGCCGGCGAACGCCACACACAGGCAGGCAATAGCGGCAAGGCGCATGGGCGATGACCAGATCACGGGAGACTCGGACGCATTCTACCGGCTGTGAAAACGAGCCGGCGATGACGCCGGCGGTAAGGGCAGGCCGAATCCGGCCCGCCCGTGGGGCGCATGCAGGCCGGGGGCGCCTTACGATGCGTGCTTGTCGTGGTGATCCTGCATGCGCTCGCGATGGCGCTGCATGGCCTGGTCGAATTCTTCCCGCGATACGCTGCCGTCGCCGTTACGATCCATTTTCTTGAACATTTCGCCGCGCTTGTCGCGCTGCTTGGCCCTGTCGGCATCTTTGCCGGGTTTGGCGTGATCGCCCTCGTGTCCGGCGTGTTTTGGCGGCCGCGCTTCGCTGGCGTCCAGATGGCCGTCGCCATTGGCGTCCATACGCTTGAACAAGCGCTCGGCGCGCTCGCGCGATTGGGCCATGAATTCGTCCTTGTCGATCTGGCCATTGCCGTTGCTATCGGCCTTCTGAAACCGCAGCTTGCCCATGGCCTGGGGCATGTTGGCCACTTCCGGCTGGCTCAGCTGGCCGTTTCCGTCGGCATCGAGCGCGTTGAACAACTGGTCGGGTTCGTGCATCGGGCTGGCGTGGGCACTGGCGATGCCGACAAGGCCGGCCGCCAGGGCCGTGGTGAGAAGACGGTGTTTCATCGATCGCTCCGTTGGATGTCGAACGGGCCGGTATGGCCCGGTTTCGTGACTCATTTACGCGCAGGAATGTCGTAGAAATCTGTCGGCGGCGGGCGAATTTGTCGCAAATTGTGTCACCGCCCGGGCGCTGGCGATGTTCGATACACGGCGGTACGCAAAGGCGCGTGGCGGGCGCGTTATATTGGCCAGGCCATTCGTTTGTTTGTGTTCATGGCCGAGCCACAGCCGCATATTCTCGTCGTCGACGATCATCGCGATATTCGTGATTCGCTCACGCGCTATCTGCGCGATCATGGTTTTCGCATTTCGGCGGCGGCCGATGCAGCCAGTGCGCGCCGGCTGGTGCGCGAATCGGCTTTCGATCTGGTGGTGCTGGACATCATGATGCCCGGCGAAGATGGCTTGAGCCTGTGTCGCTGGCTGGTCGAAACCCGTGCCATTCCGATCGTGCTGCTCACCGCCGTGGCCGACGAAACCGATCGGATCATCGGCCTGGAAATGGGCGCGGACGACTACGTCACCAAGCCGTTTTCGCCGCGGGAACTGCTGGCGCGCATCCGTGCAGTGTTACGCCGGGCGAGCGCCTTGCCAGCCCAACGCAACCACAGTGAGTGCACCGCATGGCGATTCGATCGCTGGGTGTTTCATACCGCCCAACAGGAACTGGTCGATGACGACGGTGTGGCGGTGGCCCTGTCGACCGGCGAGTACCGGCTTTTGCTCGCGTTTGTGCGCCATCCCAATCATGTGCTTTCGCGCGATCAGCTGCTGGATCTGACCCAGGGGCGGGAGGCGCAGGTATTCGACCGCAGTATCGATAACCAGGTCAGCCGGCTGCGTCGCAAGATCGAAGCCGATCCGGCCAATCCGCGGCTGATACTCACGGTGTGGGGCGGCGGTTATCGGTTTGCCGCGCCCTGCGAGGCGGTCTGAATGCGCCTGTGGCCGCGGAGTCTGGCCGGGCGTATCGCAGCACTGACTTTGCTCGCGCTGATGATTTCGCAGCTGGTGAGTTTCGTGTTGTTCATGCACGAGCGCGATCGTTTTCTCGAACGCGTGATTTTCGCGAATATGGCCGATAACGTGGCCGCAGCCACGCGCACGCTCGATTTCGTGCCTGTGGACGAGCGCGCCGAGGCCGTGTCCGCGCTGTCGACCCGCGATCTGCGTTATCGCCTGGCCACCACGCCGGGCCGCACATTCGTTGGCGCCAGCGATACCGCGAAGCGTTTCGCCCGCGATATGGCCCGCAGCATGGAGATCGACGTGGCGCGCGTGCGTGTGGCGGTTGGCCCCGGGCTGGCACGCCGGCCCAACCGGCGGGCCGGCGACGCCCTGCGCATGGCCGTTCGGCTCGACGATGGCCAATGGCTGCGCGCGCGCCAACGGGTGTTCGACCCGACCCGGCACTGGGCGCGCTCGTCATTGCTGACACTGGCCGTCAGCGGGTTGTTAATGGCCGTCATCGTGGTGGTGACCAGCCGGCGTATTACTGCGCCGCTACGCGATCTGGCACGCGCGGCCGAGCGTTTCGGGCGCGGCGAGACCGTCGAGCCGCTGCCGGAATACGGCGCCGAGGATATCCGGCGCTCGGTGGCGGCATTCAATCTCATGCGCGAGCGCCTGGCGCGCTTCGTGGCCGATCGCACGCGCATGGTTGCAGCGATTGCCCACGATCTGCGTACGCCGATCACGGCCCTGCGCCTACGTCTGGAGTTTCTGCCCGACGACGACAATACCCGTGCCATGGCCGCGACGCTGGACGATATGGCGCGCATGAGCGAAGCCTCGTTGACCTTCATGCGCGAGGAGGCCGCGACCGAGCCAAGCCGCAATGTCGACCTGGCGGCACTGGTCGACGCGCTGTGCGAAGACTATCGCGCGGCCGGCGCGGCCGTGGCCTTCGAGCCGGATACGCGCGTGGCACTGGTGTGTCGGCCGGCCGCGATCCGCCGTGCACTGCGTAATCTCATTGATAACGCACTGACCTACGGCCAACGGGCACAACTCACGCTAAGCGACACGCCTGAAGCGGTCACGATCTGTATTGCCGACGACGGGCCGGGCATCGCCGAAACCGACAGGCAACGCGTGTTCGACCCGTTCGTACGCCTGGAAAGCTCACGCAGCCGCGATACCGGCGGAACGGGGCTGGGGCTGTCGATCGCTCGTTCGGTCGTACAGGGCCACGGCGGCGAAATCACGCTGGCCAACCGCGCCGAGGGCGGGCTGTCGGTACAGATTCGCCTGCCCAGAACCGGCACTATTTAGATGGCATGTACAACGGATTAATAAATCGTTAATATCTCGTTCGTGAAACGTGTGGCGATAGCGAGGTACGCCGACATGTCTGCCATGAACGAGCCGTATTGGAATCTGCGTGGGTTGCTGATCAGCTATGGCATTGCCGCGCTGATGGTGTTGTCGTATCTGTGGTCGCCCACACGCATGCTCTGGGACAGCCTGGACCGGCATATCGCCTTCGGTCTGAATTCGCTGGTACAGACCAGCCGTCCCGAGCAGTTGTTCTGGGCGTTCGCGAATCTGCGGGTGTTCGATTACATCGCCGCGTTGATTCTGTTCGCGGTATTGGCCTGCTATGTCATGCGGGGCACCAATGCGCCGCGCGAGGTGCGTTTCGCCCGTGCGGTGGTGGTGTGCGTGCTGTTGGTATTGCTTGTGGCCTTTACCCGCGAATTTCTGTTCAAGGATGTCGCGCGCGAAAGCCCGTCGCTGGTATTGCAGCCCTTCACGCTGTTGTCCGAGCACACGCCATTCGACGCCAAGGATCATTCCACCCAGAGTTTTCCGGGCGACCATGCCACCGTGGTGGCGACGTTTACCTTCCTGTTGTGGTTCTTTGCCGGACGCCGTTATGGGCTGGTATCGGCACTGCTGGCGACGCTTTTCATATTGCCGCGGCTGGTCAGCGGTGCGCACTGGTTCAGCGATGCGGTGATTGGCGGCGTGGTGACCGCACTGGTCGCGGTGTCGCTGGTGGTGTTTACGCCGGTACAGGACGCGCTCGTACGCGCACTGGTCGGTTTGATGCGTCAGACCCGGCGCGGCGCGCATGCCCATACGCACCATCCATCGCACCGATAAAAGGCAATTGAATGTGACCGCAGCCGGGCGCATCGTTGCCGCTTCGATTCAATCAAAGGACGCGGCATGCAGGTGCTGATGGTGTTGACCTCGCACGACCGGCTCGGTGATACCGGCAAAACGACCGGTTACTGGCTGGAGGAGTTCGCGGCGCCGTATTACGTTTTCATGGATGCTGGCGCCGATGTGGTGCTGGCATCGCCCGCCGGTGGCGCGCCGCCGCTGGACCCGGCCAGCGATACGGCCGACGCGCAAACGCCGGCGACCGAGCGTTTCAAGGCCGATCAAGAGGCGCAACGCGCGCTGGCGGAAACGCGAAAACTCGCGGACGTGGCTACGGACCGTTTCGATGCCATCTTCTATCCGGGCGGGCACGGCCCGTTATGGGATCTGGCCGAGGATCGAGACTCCATCGGCCTGCTCGAACGCCAGTATTCGGCCGGTACGCCGCTGGGACTGGTCTGTCATGCGCCGGGCGTGCTCCGGCATGCGAAAAACGCCAGCGGCGGGCCACTGGTGCACGGGCTGAAAGCCACCGGTTTCACCAATCGTGAAGAACAGGCCGTGGGCCTGGCGGATGTGGTGCCGTTTCGTGTCGAGGACATGCTGGTGGCCCAGGGCGCACAGTTTTCCAGCGGCAAGGACTGGGCCTCGCATGTGGTGGTGGCCGGCAATCTGGTGACCGGTCAGAACCCGGCCTCATCGACCGCGGCCGCACGTACGCTCATCGCCCAACTGCAACCGAAATAGCACGTTGCTGCGCGTATACTCGCGCCATGCCCGCGCTTTCATCGCCTACGATTCGTGTCGCCACGCTCGCCGATCTGGCCGCTGTGGTCGCACTGGAACAGGCCTGTTTCGCGCTGGACGCACAGACTGGGCGTAGCCTGCGACATCTTCTCACCCGCGCGCATGGCGATTTTCTGGTCGCCGTGATCGATGATGCAATCGTGGCGGATGTCGTCGTGCTCTATCGGCGCGGCAGTCGCGTGGCTCGGCTGTATTCGATTGCGGTCGGCCCGGCCGCACGCGGGCGCGGTGTAGCCGCCGCGCTGCTCGCGCAGGCCGAACGGCACGCTATCGCACGTGGCTGTGTTGTCATGCGCGCCGAGGCACGTTGGTCGAATACGGCCTCGCGCGGCTTGTTCGCCGCCGCGGGTTATCGCGAAACCGCACGGCTGGCGGATTATTATCCCAGCGCCGGTGGTGGCCATGAAGATGGCGTACGCCTGCAAAAGCATCTCGACAATTGAAGCATCTCAACAACAACGAGTAGAACGCCTCTATGGCTGAACCGATCGTGGTGGTGGAATCCCTGCGGGACTGGAAAGCGCCCGCGCCCTCGGTGCGGCTCGTGCTCGCCGACGATTATCTGGCCGATCCGGCCTTTGCCGAGGCCGAGCTGCATGTCATCAATTTGTGTCGCAGCACGCGTTACCAGAGTCTGGGCTATTACTGCTCGCTGCTCGCCGAGGCCCGCGGGCATCGTGTGCTCGCCTCGGTGGCCACGCTTCAGGATTTGTCGCGCAAGATCATCTACGGCAGCGAAATTCCGGCGCTGGCCCAGTATCTGGATCGCCTGAGCGAGGCCGAGCGCGCCGAGCTGCCGGCGGCCTTCAACGTATATCTGGGCCAGTGCGAGAATCCGTTGCTCGCACCGCTGGCACGCCGGTTGTTCGAGCAGTTCGCGGTGCCGCTGTTGCATGTGGAGCTGCGTCGGCGCGAGGGCCGGGTCGCCGTCGATGGTCTGCGGACGTTGTCGATCCGTTCGCTGGACGCCGAACAGGCGGCATTTCTCGATCGCGCCCTGCAGGCCCATGTCGCCCAGGGCTGGCGCGGCGCACGCAAGCGCCGGGCCGCGCGTTTCGATGTGGCCATGCTCGTGGACGCCGACGATCCGCAGCCGCCCTCGAACATCGAAGCGCTGGACAAGTTCGTGGCTGCAGGCAAGCGCCTGGGCCTGGATGTGGAAATCATCGGCCGGCGCGATTTCGGCCGCCTCGCCGAATTCGATGCGCTGTTCATTCGCGAAACCACGCGCCTGGCCCATCACACGTACGCCTTCTCCCGGCGGGCCGAGCGCGAAGGGTTGGTGGTGATCGACGACCCCACCTCGATTCTGCGCTGTACCAACAAGGTCTATCTGGCCGAGCTCTTGTCGCGCTACAAGGTGGCCGCGCCCAAGGCCTGTATTTTTGGCGAACGCGAGGTCGAGCGATTGCCGGAGCTGCTGGGTTTTCCGATGGTGCTCAAGGCCCCGGAAGGCGCGTTTTCCAAGGGCGTATTCAAGGCCAACGATCGCGCGGAACTCGATGCCATCGCCGCACGGCTGCTCGATGATTCCGAGCTGGCGCTGGCCCAGGAGTTCATGCCCACCGAATTCGACTGGCGCGTGGGTGTACTCGCCGGCAAGCCGCTCTATGTGTGTCAGTACGCGATGGCCGGCGGGCACTGGCAGATCGTCAAGCACGAGGACAGCGGCGACTACAGCGAAGGCGATTCGGCCACCCTGGCGGTCGAGGATGCGCCGGCCGAGGTGATCGAAACTGCGGTCCGCGCGGCCAATCTCATTGGCGACGGGCTGTACGGAGTCGATCTCAAGCAGACCGCCGACGGGATTCGCGTAATCGAGGTCAACGACAACCCGAGCCTGGATGCCGGCATCGAGGACGCGGTGCTGGGCGATGCGCTCTACGACCGCATCATGGGCGAGTTTCTGCACCGACTACAGCAACGCACCCGTTCACGTGTGCGCCGCCGGCCCAGCCCGCCGTAAAACCCACGGCCGCAGTGCTTTGTTATGATGCCGGCCTGACAAATTTTCGTGGCCGTCTGCAAAGACGGTGACGATTGGCACAAGAAAAGGCGTTTTATGACCGACCGTATCGAAAAAGCGGGCCTGCAGATTGGCAAGCCCCTGTATGACCTGATCGAAAAAGCCCTGCCGGGCACCGGTGTGGACTCCGACACGTTCTGGCAGACGCTGGCCTCGCTGGTTGCCGAGTTCGGTGATCGCAACGCGCAGCTGCTGCGCCACCGTGAGGATATCCAGGAAACGCTGGACAAGTGGCACCGCGAACACCGCGGCGATGCCTTCGACAAGGGCGAATACCGCAAGCTGCTCGAAGAGCTGGAATACATCGTCGGCGATGTGGGCGACTTCAAGGTGTCCACCGACAATGTCGACCCCGAGATCGCCACGGTGCCGGGCCCGCAGCTGGTGGTGCCGATCACCAACGCACGCTTTTCGCTCAACGCTGCGAACGCGCGCTGGGGCAGCCTGTACGACGCGCTCTACGGCGCCGACATCATTCCCGAGGACAACGGCGCCGAGAAGGGCACCAGCTACAACCCGAAACGTGGCGCGAAAGTGGTCGAATGGGCGGCGAAGTTCCTCGACGACACCTTCCCGCTGGCCGACGGCTCGCACGCCGACGCGACCGCCTATCGTATCGACAACGACACGCTGGCTGTGGACGTGGGCGATAGCCACACCACGCTCAAGAACAGCAAGCAGTTCGCCGGCTACCAGGGCGATGCCGCGTCGCCCAAGGCGGTGCTGCTGGTCAACAATGGCCTGCATGCCGAAATCCAGATCGACGCGAACGACCCGGTCGGCAAGGATCATGCAGCGGGTGTGAAAGACGTGCTCATGGAAGCCGCCGTCACCGCGATTCAGGATTGCGAGGATTCGGTCGCCGCGGTCGATGCCGAAGACAAGGCGCTGGCCTACGGCAACTGGCTCGGCCTGATGAAGGGCGATCTGCAGGAGTCGCTGGAAAAAGGCGGCAAGACGATCACCCGCAAGCTCAACGACGATCGCGAATACACCGCGCCCGACGGCTCCACGCTCACGCTGCCCGGACGCAGCCTGATGCTGGTGCGCAATGTCGGCCATCTGATGACCACGCCGGCCGTGCTCGACAGCGACGGCAACGAGATCCCGGAAGGCATTCTCGATGCCCTGTGCACGGGCACGCTCGCTCTGCACGATCTCAAGCGCAACGGCCCGCATACCAACAGCCGTGCCGGCAGTGTGTATATCGTCAAGCCCAAGATGCACGGCCCGGCCGAGGTCAACTTCACGGTGGAACTGTTCGACGCCGTCGAAAAGGCCATCGGCATGGCGCCGAACACGCTCAAGATGGGCATCATGGACGAAGAGCGGCGCACGACGCTCAATCTCAAGGCCTGTATCAAGGAAGCCCGCGAGCGCACCATCTTCATCAACACCGGCTTCCTCGATCGCACCGGCGACGAGATGCACACCTCCATGGAAGCCGGCCCGATGCTGCCCAAGGGCGAGATGAAGTCCCAGCCGTGGCTCAAAGCGTACGAAGACAACAACGTCGACACAGGCCTGGCCTGCGGGCTGCGCGGCAAGGCCCAGATCGGCAAGGGCATGTGGCCCGCGCCGGATAACATGGCCGACATGATGGAAGCCAAGATCGGCCATCCCAAGGCCGGTGCCAACTGTGCCTGGGTGCCGTCGCCGACCGCCGCCACGCTGCACGCGATCCATTACCATCGCTGCGACGTGCTGGAACGCCAGGCCGAGCTGGAATCGCGCCACGAGGATTATATCGACGACCTGCTCACCATTCCGCTGCTGGATCGTGAGCTGTCCGACGACGAGATCCAGAAAGAGCTCGACAACAACTGCCAGGGCATCCTGGGTTATGTCGTGCGCTGGGTCGATCAGGGCGTGGGCTGCTCCAAGGTGCCGGACATCACCGACACCCAGCTCATGGAAGACCGCGCGACCTGCCGTATCTCCTCGCAGCACGTGGCCAACTGGCTGCATCACGGCGTAACCAACGAACAGCAGGTTCGCGAAACCCTCGAACGCATGGCCGCGGTGGTGGATCGCCAGAACGAAGGCGACGCCAACTACCACAACATGGCGCCGAACTTCGACGATTCCGTAGCCTTCCAGGCGGCCTCCGACCTGATCTTCAAGGGTCTGGAACAGCCCTCCGGCTACACCGAACCGGTCCTGCACGCGCGCCGTCGCGAGCTCAAGGCCAAGCGGGCCAACGGCTGATACCAGCCACTATCCCGTTATGAAAAAGCCCGGCTTCGGCCGGGCTTTTTTTGTTTGGGAGGTCGGCGCGGGTAGGCACGACATCGCAACGCGATTGCGCCACATAGGTGATTGTGATTAGTTGGGTGCGGTCGTACGGCGGTATGACGTTTATATTCTGTAAAAGGGGGATTTGGGAATGCTATTAGGACATATCGTCCGACGAAGCGTTGTGGGCAGTTTCGTCGGTTTGAGTGCGCTGACCTTTGCGACTGCTGCCATGAGCAGTTCGACACTCGATACGTCGATCGAGGATTCGCAACAGGTGGATATGGCTGGCAACGGTGTGCAATCGACGCTCGATGTTGTCAGCGATGCCGTCAATAATACGGTGGCGGTCTATCTTTCCGATTTCGCGTTTGATGGTGGTGACATCCTCGCGCGCCGCTATCCGCTTGATGGATCGCCGAGCGACGAGAAAACTCTTCAAACACTTTGTGGCGACTGTGGTCGCCGAGAAGCCGTCGCCGTCGGGCGCGCCGATGGCCAGTTCGCGCTGCTATGGACCGGCGATGCGTCATCGACCGATACAACGCTCTATGGCCAGAGGTATGACACGCAGCTAAACACGGTCGGCAGTCGGCTTGTTATAGATTCACAAGGTGGTCGCTCGGTACGTGCCGACATGAACAGTAGCGGCGAGTTTGCAATGTTCTGGTCCACGATTCGCAATTCTGCGTCGGTTTGGGCTGCGCAGCGTTTTGATGCCAGCGGCAACCCCGCGGGCACCGAGCAGCAGATCAATGCCACCGCCAATGGCGGCGATATCGCCATATCAGAATCGGGCGATTTCGCTGTGACCTATTTCGTGGAAGGCGCGAATTCGACCAACTCGATCATTCTGCGACGTTTCGCAGCTGATGGAAGCGAAATTGGCGCGCAGCAAACCGTTGGGACTTTGAGCTTTCCCAGTCGCGAGGCTCTCAGAGTAGAGATCGCTGGGAATGAAACGATACTCGTGGCCTGGGAGCCCAGTGCTATCGATGACACGGTCGTAGGTCGACTCTATTCCGCGAACGGCGTCCCGCAAGGTGATCAATTCACTATTTCAACCGCCTTGCAGACGTCGTGGGCGGTCGCTTCAAGTGTTGGCGGTTTCGTTTTGGTAGTGGAGGGGGACGACGACGTATTTGTACGAAGGTTGGCAACTGATGGATCGCTTACCGATCCGGTGGTGGCCTACAGCGGGGACGATCCGGATCTCGTACGCATCTCCTCAGATGCTGATTGGGACTACGCAACGTTAGTAACAGAGGATGGATTCGACGACAACGGAAGTGTCTTTCTGCGCCGGTTCGTCGGTGGAGAAAATGTCGATATCGCAGCAACCATTACGACGGCTTCGGATACCGTAGACCCCGGCTCGGTCGTCGCCTTTGACGTGCTCGTGGATAACAATCACGACTCCGTTGCCCCGCTGCCCAGCGCGTTGGCCGCGGCTGACATCGTCAACCGCGCGATCGGAAGCGCTACAGGTCTTACCGTGACCGCTGTGCTGCCGGCCGACATGAGCAGTGTGGCGGTAGCGGATACGGCGGCCCCGACGGGGCGTTCGCTCGATTGCGGCCAGCCCGCCAACGGCAAGGTCACTTGTACGCTAAACGGCGTGCTCTACACAGGCGAAAGCGTGTCGGCGCGTATCACCGCCACCGCGCCCGACGACAACAAGTCGTCCTTGCAGGCGAGCGTGCAGGCTAGCGCCGATCAGTTCGACTCGAACGAAAGTAACGGGAACAACACCGATCGCGTCGTGTTCGCGGTTGGTCAAGCAAATAGCGGCTCGGACTCCGGCACCGGCGGCAGCGATGACGATAGCGACGGCGGCGGGGGCGGTTGCACCATGACGGATGCGCACGTGCCGTTCGATCCGTTGTTCGCGGTATTGTGTATGGCGGCAGTGTTGGTGCTCATGCGTCGCCGTTGGCGCGCGGGCTCACGGTAAGAAAGACCTGCTCCAGGGCAAGGGAGCCCGTATGAAACGGGCTCCCCTCTAGCGTACACACGGCCGTTGAAGACGTTCTTGTTCAATAACGCCTATCAAAACGGTCATGAAGTGCAGAAGCAGATCTTGTAATACAAGACCAGCCAGCTTATGGGGTAGTTATGGGGTCGGCTCTTGAATTGTGCGCAAAATGCCGAGCCTGACCCCGTGACGTTCTCGTACACCATTTGCAAGGATAGTCGGAGAAACCGATGGGCCGAAAAGCGGCGGTAATTGCTCTGATAGCCCTTGCTACGGCCGCATGCGGGACCAAGGGCCCAGGTTATTACGGAAAGCCGCCTATGATACAAATTCACCCAAACCACCCTGGTCTTTATCTCGTCGACTACACATACCGAGACATGATTGAAAATTACGGGCCGGGATTGGAGGAAACTGAAGCTAATCTTCGGGCGGCCAAGAATAACCGAGAAATACGGGCTGTATGGGATAAGGCGTTAACAGTTGCTGTTTCTAACTACTTAGAACTATATGAGTTGATACCGGAAAAATGTTCTAAGGGGATAGAAATCGTTGGAAATAGTCTAGGGGAGATGGGTAGTGGCGGAGCTACGCTCATTTCTGGTGTATGAGCGATTGAAGGAGGCGGCACC